>NZ_RQJK02000012.1:0-188460 GCF_022342325.2 Pseudomonas sp. AF32
TAATGCTGGCTCGCAAGCTTGCTCGGATCGTATTCGCTCTGCTGAAAGGGCAAAGCGAATACCAACCAAAAGCGGCTTGAGGGCTTCCCCTCAACCATAGAATCTCCCACGGGGGATTACGGTGCGCTTAGAAGCAACAGACAGGGTTGGACTGCAATCAGGGACGGCGCAGCGTCTTCTGCCTGAGGATATAAACCGTCACCAACACCGCACTGGTCAACATGAACCCCCGTGCCCACGGCAGCGGCACCAGGTAGCAGGACAACAGGATGCTCGCCCACATCAAGCCGATGGCGTAGACCTTGCCCTTGAGCGGGATGCCGTGGCCGCTGAGGTAGTCCTTGATCCACGGGCCGAGCCGGGGATGGTCCACCAGCCAGCGGTAGAAGCGGGGCGAGCTGCGGGCGAAGCAGGCGGCGGCCAGCAAGAGGAAGGGGGTGGTGGGCAGTACCGGCAGGAAGATCCCGATCACCCCCAACGCCACGCTCAGCCAGCCAATGGACAGCAGGACGTAGCGCAACATCAGGGGGCGGTTGCCTATGGGGTTGTCCATAGGCCGGTTCTTAGTGATGGCGAGGCTTGAGAATCGCCGGTTTCTCGTCCGGTGCGTTGCACAGCAGGTAGAGGGCGGTGAGGGCTTCCGGGATCTGCACGATCATGTCGTCCATCAGGTTCGGGTCGGCGGCGATGTCGGAAAACTCCGGTTGTTCGTCGAACAGGCCGGAACCGACCATGATCGGCAGGAGCATTTCGCTGACTTCTTCTTCGGCGGTTTCGAACCAGGCGGCTTCGCGCAGGAAGACACCTTCCATGAAACCGATGCACCAGCCACGCAGTTCCGAATCGTCCGGGTCGTCGCCCAGGTCCAGCTCGCACGGCAGTTCGAACTCCTCGTCCGAGGCCAGTTGACGGGCGATATGGGCCTTGAGGCCCACCAGCGTCGCTTCGATCTCGGTGCGCTGGGCTTCGTCCGTGTAATGCGGCTCTTCGGCGAACAGGGCGTCGATCCACTCCCGGTCCGGCACCTGCTCGGAACAGATCGAGAGGGCGGTCAGATAGCCATGAGCGGCCACGTAATCCAGCGCTTCGTCGTGCAGCTCATCGGCATCGAGGAAGACTTGCAGGCGGGTCAATTGCTCAGCGAAGGACATTGCGGGCTACCTTGGGGGAATAAACAATGCGGGAATTCTAGGCCTTCTTGAGCGCCCAGGCCAGCCGCGTGGCAGATTTGCCTCTTGAAGGAGCGAGGTGGCCGCGAATACAGCGGCGCCGCCGATCAATGTGGGAGCGAGCCTGCTCGCGAATACGTTGGCACAATCGACATGGGGATCGCCTGATACACCGCTTTCGCGAGCAGCTCGCTCACACAGGGGGGCACCGTGAGAAGGCGCGAGCACCTCTTGTCAGCATCGCCCTCTGGGACGAAGGCCTCGGGTATACTGCCGCGTTTTGTGATGCCCTGCGGTGTCCCACCGGTTCGAAACGCGCCCTTACGATTTGCCGGTGCAGCCTTTTCGATTCTGAACCAGCCTTGCAGGGATGTTTCGGTGATTTTTGGAGTTTCTATGCTCGAACAGGCTCAACGCGTCCTCAAGGACATCTTCGGCTACGACAGTTTTCGTGGCCGTCAGGGTGCCATTATTGAGCGCGTGGCCAGCGGTGGCGATGCCCTGGTGCTCATGCCCACCGGCGGCGGCAAGTCCTTGTGCTACCAGGTGCCGGCGCTGTTGCGCAACGGCCTGGCGGTGGTGGTTTCGCCGCTGATCGCCCTGATGGACGACCAGGTCGCCACCCTTGAGGAGCTGGGGGTTGCCGCTGCTTCGTTGAACTCTACCCTGAGCGCCGATCAGCAGCGGGAGCTGGCGGCGCGGATCAGGCGCGGCGAAGTGAAGATGTTGTACCTGGCCCCCGAACGCTTGGTGCAGCCGCGCATGCTGGCCTTCCTGCAGGGCCTGGAAATTGCCCTGTTCGCCATCGACGAAGCCCACTGCGTCTCCCAGTGGGGCCACGACTTCCGTCGCGAGTACCTGCAATTGGGACAACTGGCCGAACTGTTCCCGGACGTGCCGCGCATCGCCCTGACTGCCACCGCCGACAAGCGTACCCGCGAGGAAATCGTCGAGCGCCTGCACTTGCAGGACGCCGAGCGGTTCCTGTCCAGTTTCGACCGACCCAATATTTTCTACCGCATCGTGCCCAAGGAGCAGCCGCGCAAGCAGTTGCTGGCGTTCCTGGCCGAGCGTCGCAGCGATGCCGGAATCGTCTACTGCCTGTCGCGCAAAAAGGTCGATGAGGTGTCGGCGTTTCTCTGCGACCAGGGGTTTCCGGCGCTGCCATATCACGCGGGTCTGCCCAACGACCTTCGGGCCTATCACCAGAAGCGCTTTCTCAACGAAGAAGGCCTGATCATGGTTGCCACCGTGGCGTTCGGCATGGGCATCGACAAACCCAACGTGCGTTTCGTCGCGCACCTGGACTTGCCGAAGTCGCTGGAAGCCTATTACCAGGAAACCGGTCGAGCCGGTCGCGACGGCTTGCCGGCGGATGCCTGGATGGCCTACGGCCTGCAAGACGTGGTGATGCTCAAGCAGATGTTGCAGAACTCCGAAGGCGACGAACGCCACAAGCGCCTGGAGCAGCACAAGCTCGACGCCATGCTTTCGCTGTGTGAAGAAACCCGTTGCCGACGCCAGACCTTGCTGGCCTATTTCGATGAAGACATGCCCCAGCCGTGCGGGCATTGCGACAATTGCGTCGACGGCGTGGAAACCTGGGATGCCACCGAGCCGGCCCGCCAGGCACTGTCGACCATTTATCGCACCGGCCAGCGCTATGGCGTCGGTCACCTGGTGGACGTCCTGCTGGGCAAGGACAACGAAAAGGTCCGCAGCTTCGGCCATCAGCATCTGTCGGTGTTTGGCGTGGGCAAGGCCCGCTCCGAGAGCGAATGGCGTTCGTTGTTCAGGCAGCTAGTGGCGCGTGGCCTGGTGGACATCGATCTGGAGGGCTACGGTGGCCTGCGCCTGAGTGCAAGTTGCCGGCCGCTGCTCAAAGGCGAGGTCACCCTGGAATTGCGTCGTGACCTCAAGCCGGCAACGGCGGTCAAGAGCAGCAAGAGCCAGGCCAGCCAACTGGTACGTGGCGAGGAGCGCGATCAGTGGGAAGCCCTGCGCGCCTTGCGTCGCAAGCTGGCCGAAGAGCACGGCGTACCACCCTATGTCATTTTCCCCGACTCGACGTTGCTGGAAATGCTGCGCAGCCAACCCACCTCCCTCGCCGAAATGGCCCGGGTCAGTGGCGTGGGCGCCCGCAAGCTGGAGCGTTATGGCGAGGCATTCCTCCAGGTATTGGGCGGGGAGGCCGAGACGCCGAGATCGGTGGCCGATGTACGTCACGAACTTATCACTCTGGCCCGGGCCGGCATGACGCCGTTGCAGATTGCCGGGCAATTGCAATGCTCGGAAAAGAACGTCTACACGATGCTCGCCGAGGCCATTGGCATGCAGCAATTGTCCCTGGAACAGGCATTGGACCTGCCGGAGGAATTGCTGGGCGAGGTCCAGGACGCGTTTCTCGATGGCGAGGGCGAATTACCTTCCGTGTCGGAGGTTGCCGCGCTGTTCGTCGGGCGTGTGCCGGAAGGCGTCCTGTATTGCGTCAGGGCCGCCTTGCAGTCGGAATTCGAAGTCTGATCAATATGTTGCGTCCCTTTAACGATTCAGTACGGAGCGGGCCTTGCCTGAATCCGATACGCATGCTTAGCTGACTAATAATTAGTATTCCTCTATTTCAGATCTGATGAGTTTTTTATGTCGTTAACCGATCAACACCGTTTTGGCATGCAACTGGCGCAGATGTCCCGAGGTTGGCGTGCCGAGCTGGACCGGCGCCTGGCCGGGCTGGGCCTGTCCCAGGCGCGTTGGCTGGTGCTGTTGCACCTGGCCCGTTTCGAACACGCGCCGACCCAACGGGAGTTGGCCCAGAGCGTCGCCGTCGAGGGCCCGACCCTCGCGCGCCTGCTCGATAGCCTGGAAACCCAGGGGCTGGTGCAGCGCCAGGCCGTGGCCGAAGACCGTAGAGCCAAGAAAATCGTCCTTTGCGCGCCGGCCCGGCCGTTGATCGAGCAGATCGAAACCATTGCCACCCAGTTGCGCAAGGAACTGTTCGAAGGCGTCGACGAAGCAGACATGCGCGTGTGCATGCGCGTTCACGGCACAATCCTCGCCAATCTGGAAAAATCCTGAGGCATATCACGGCTGGCATGCCTTTGAGATTCGGCGGTTAGCGAACTATAACCAGTACTAAGCGTTCGTATTGGAAGCGTTCGAATCGAAAGGGATACCCATGCTTGAAAGTTTGCAGTCCACGTTGCGCAGTTGGGTCAACGTGTCGGTCGTCTTGGGTGCCTTGGGGTATTCGGCTTTGGCGTCTGCGCTGGGGCTGGGGGAGATCACGCTCCATTCCGCCCTGAACCAGCCGTTGCGCGCTGATATTGCCCTGGTCGACGTGGCCGGGCTGGAAGAGGGCGATCTGTCGGCCAGCCTGGCGAGCCCGGACGATTTCAGCCGTGCCGGCGTGGAACGGGTGTTTTTTCTCAGCAATCTACGCTTTACGCCGGTGCTGCGTGGCGAGCGCAGTTTTATCCGGGTGACCTCCAGCAAGCCGGTGGAGGAGCCGTTTCTCAATTTCCTGGTGCAGCTCAATCAGCCCAATGGACGTCTGCTGCGCGAATACACCGTACTGATCGACCCACCGGGCACGCCGGGCGTCGTGCCTGCCGACGATCCACTTGCCAACGTGTCCCGGTCTTCGGTGCCGACCCAGACAGCCCCTGCCATCAAGCCCCCCCCCGCCACACAAGGCAAACACTACACCGTCGCGCAGGGTGACAATCCCTGGCTCATTGCCAAACGCCTGCACGCTGCCGGCAGCGGCGGTTCGGTCAATGAGTTGATGCAGGGCATTCAGGCCCTCAACCCGGGCAGTGATCGGCTCTCTATCGGTCAACGCTTGTTATTGCCCGACTCGGCGGTACTGCCGTCCACCGCCGAAACAGCGGCTGGCGCTGCTGCCGCATCCGACGAACAACTGGCCGCCAGCGTGCTGCAAAACCAGCAGCAACAGAAAACCATCGACGAACTTCAAGCCAGGATTCAGGCCCAGGACGAAGAACTGGCCGGCCAACGCAAGCAGATCAGCGAGTTGCAGGCGAAGCTGGCCGAGGCCAGCCCAGCTCCCGAAACCGCGGCAGCACCGCCACCGGTGCCATCGGCAGGCGAGGCGGCGAATGACACAACGGCTGTCGAGCCACCGATGACAACGCCAGAAGCAGAGCCCGAAGGCTTCAGCGGGTTGTGGGGGGCGGCGCTGGCAGGCCTGTTGGGGTTGCTCGCGCTGTTGCTGTTCATGCGCCGTCGGCAACAGTCGCAGGCGGGCTCGGAGTCGATGAATGAGCGTCCCGAACCGCTGCTCGACGACGATACCGAAAGCTTTGCATCGCCAGTCGACACGGGGCAGCCCGAGGCCGCGACTTCGTTCAATAACGGTGACACGCCTTTGGGGGATGTACTGGAAGGCGTCGGGATCTACCTCACCTATGGCCGCTTCAGCGAAGCAGCGGGACTGTTGCGGGCCGCGCTGCTGGCGGAACCGGAGCGCACGGACCTGGGCCTGAAGTTGCTGGAGGTGCTGGGCAAGCAGGGCGACGCCATCGGTTTTCAGGCTCAGGAACATCATTTGGCGACCCAGGGCGTCGATGCCAGCCAGCTGGAGGACATTCGCGGGCGGTATCCGAAGGTTGCCGTGACCAGCGCACCCGAGGTGGTGTCAGCGCCGCCACCGCCACCGCTTCCTGAACCCGCACCTGAACCCGGCGACGAATTCGAGCTGGACCTGGACGCCCTGTCCATGGAAACCAGCTGGGACCTGGCCGATGGGCAGGGCTCCGTCGCTGGAAAAAACGCCGCTGCGTCACCCGCTGTCGAGGCTTCGGAGGGGCTGTCGCTTTCCGGTTTCGACGAGTCGGATCTGCAATGGAGCGCACCGCTGGAAACCGAATCGCTGGATGACGCCTTTCTTGATGGATTCGCCGACGAGGAACAGTCGCTTGAGTTGGAGCCGCTGCCCTCTGGGTCAGAGTCAATGTCCCTGGGTTCTCTGTCCCTGGAACCTCAGGCCACGGAGCATTCGGAGAAGCTGGAGCAGGCGCAGAACTGCATCGATGAGGGCGATTTGAAGACCGCCGTTACACTGCTTGAAGAACTGCTCAAGGACGGCGACGAGCCGCTCAAGCAGACCGCTCGGGTGCTGCTGGCCGGGATTCGCTGATACTTTGGGATCAAGGCTGGCTGGGTGCAGCTCTTCGCTGGCAAGCCCTGCCAGACGGCCAATCGCGCTCAGCCAGGCCCGTCAGAACGTTTGCCCCAAATTCAGGTACACCGCCTGCTCATCGTCGTCGTTGAAGCCCTAGCTGAAATTCAGTGGCCCCAGTGGCGTGTCGAAACCCAGGAAAATGCTGGCGGCGTTGATGTAGCCGCTGTCGAACGCGTTGTCGTTGTTCCAGGCCCGGCCCCGTTCCAGCGAGCCGCCGAAGTACAGTGGAAAATCCAGGGGCAGGTAGGCTCGTGGTGTCAGCCGGCGATAGTAAACGGCGCGCATCAGGCTCATGTTCTGCCCGGAAATCCCGTCTTCGCGGAAACCGGATAGCTGCCGTGCGCCGCCAAGCACGAAGCTGGAAGTCACCACCTCGGCCGTGTCGAGGGTGCGCCCGTAGCGCCCGCCGAGGATAAACGTGTTCGGGCCATTGCTCAGCGCCTTGTCCAGCTTCAGCTCCCACTGGCGGTAACGCTGGTCCGAGCCCAGGCCTGGATCGTACTGGCGCCAGGACAGGCCGACGTCTTCGCCTTCGTGGGGAAAATACACGTTGTCCAGGGAATCGAACGAGTACTTGAGCTCGTAGAAACCTTCGTTGAAGTCCTCGCTGGGCTGGTCGTGATCGCCGATGCGTACGTCCGCCTTGCCCCAGGCCTGGCCGACCCCGAAACGGATCTCGCCGCTGTTGCCGATCTGGCGGCCCAGGTTCAGGCCCAGTCCGTAACGTTCAACGCGATACTGCGCGATCGGGTCATTGTCCAGGATCGCGTCGACATTGCGGGATTCGAACTGCCCGTAAGGGGCAATGAAGTAACGCGAGCCTACGTCCAGCGGCTGATAGAACTCGCTGTACAATTCCTGCCTGTCGCCGATCTGCGCCCGGGTCAGCCATTCGGCGCCCAGGCGATTGATGCCGTTGACCCGATAGCTGGCACCGAGGTTGAAGGCGCTGTCACCGCGCATGTCGTCTGACAGGCTCAGCCCCAGTCGTAGATAGTCGGTGCCGGTGCGCTTGCCTCGGGCATTGATCACCAGGGTATTGTCCGCCCCCTTGTGGACCACGCGGTATTGCACCTGCTCGAAGTAATCCAGGCCGTACAGCGTGCCCATATCGGTTTGCAGGCGCCCCAGGTCCAGCGGCTCGCCGATCTGCTGGCGAATGTAATAGCGAATCACGTCATCGCCGACCTTCGAGTCGTTCTCCACGCGGATCGCCGTAATGACCGGTGTCCGTTCGCTGGGCGCGCGGGCTGCCATGAGTTGTGGATCGGCTGTCTCGGGAGGGCGCAGGTGTGCCAGGCGGGCATTGAGTATCCGGGTGGCGCGGTAACCTGCATCGATTATTTCCCGAGCCTGGCCGAAGTCGGCTGAGCCGACGCTCGCCAGGGCCGGTTGGATCAGCACGTCATCCTTTTTCAGCGTGGCCAGTTGTTCTTCCGAATTGCGCCGGGTCATCAGGGTGGTCGACTGGTTCAGGACGTCCAATACCGTGACCAGTTGCTTGCGGTTGCGCAGAGGGGTGCCGATGTCGACCACAATGGCCATGTCCACGCCCATTTCCCGCGCCACGTCCAGAGGGATGTTGTCGCTCATACCGCCGTCCACCAGCAGGCGGCCGTCCAGTTCCACCGGAGCGAACACCGCCGGGATCGACATGCTGGCGCGGATCACCTTGGGCAGGTGCCCCTTGCGGAATACGACCTTTTCGCCGCTGGCAATGTCGGTCGCGACGGCGCGGAACGGGATTGGCAGTTTGTCGAAGTCCCGGGTGTCGCTGGCGTGCGCCAGCAGGCTTTCGAGCAGCAGGGCCAGGTTTTGTCCCTGGATAACGCCCAATGGCAGGCCGAGGCTGCCGTCATCGCGAAAGCTCAGTTTTTGTTTCACCAGGAAGTCCCGATCGTCCTGCTTGCGCCGGAACGGCACGTCCTTGCGGGGTGGGGCGTCGGAGAGGGCCTGTTGCCAGTCGATGGCCAGGGCGAGTTTTTCCAGTTCGTCGATCTTGTAGCCGGAAGCGTAAAGCCCGCCGATCACAGCGCCCATGCTGGTACCTGCAATGGCGTCGATCCTGATGCCTTGCTCTTCCAGGGCCTTGAGCACACCGATATGGGCCAGGCCTCGCGCCGCACCGCCGGACAAAACCAGGCCAATCTTCGGACGCGAGGCGTCGACGGCGGATTCACTGGCATGGCCGAACAGGGGCATCAGTAGCAGGAGCAGGCAGGGCAGCAGACGGCGCATCGTCAATCTCGGGGCGTGGGGCAAAGGCGAGTATTATAGCGATGCCTTCAAACTCACGAGCCGACCTGCAATGACCGAGCAAAAACCGGAAGTCGTCATCACCTATTGCACTCAATGCCAGTGGCTACTGCGTGCGGCCTGGCTGGCCCAGGAACTGCTCAGCACGTTCGGCGACGATTTGGGCAAAGTCGCCCTGGTGCCCGGCACCGGCGGCGTGTTCCGCATCGATTGCGACGGCGTGCAGCTCTGGGAGCGCAAGGCTGATGGCGGATTCCCTGAGGCCAAGGTGCTCAAGCAGCGGGTGCGCGATCGGATCGATCCGGAGCGGGACCTGGGCCATAACGACCGGGTTCAGTGAGACGTCGCTTCGACGCTTGCCTGTGGTTTTTTCGAGCTGCCCAACTGACTCGACACCACGATCGCGATGATGATCAGCAGGCCGCCCAGCAGCATGCGCAAGGTCGGGGTCTCGCTGAACAACAGCCAGGCCATGGCGATGCCGTAGACCGGTTCCATGGCGAAGACCACGGCCGCGGTGCGGGCCTTGATCACCCCCAGGCTGGCAACGAACAGGCTGTGTGCCAGACCGGTGCAGAACACCCCGAGCAGGCCGATCCACAGCCAGTCGAGCGGGCGCACATCACTCAGTTGCGGCGCGGCCAGGGGCAACAGGCATAACCCGACCACAAGGTTCTGGCACAGCGCGGCCTGTACGGGCGGAACGCGACCGGAGCCGGCACGGTTGGTCAGCGAGAGCAGGGAAAACAGCAGGCCCGAACCCACCGCCCAAAGCAGGCCCGTGGTCGCCCCGCTGGCGAGGTCGAAATCCGGCGTGACCAGCACCAGGCCAATGCTCACCATCACCACCAGCAGGATTTCATTGGCGCGAATCCGTTCACGGAAAAACAACCCTTCGAGCAGTACCGTGAACGCTGGGAAACTGGCGAATCCCAGCGTGGCGACCGCCACGCCTGCAACTTTTACCGCAATGAAAAAACTGACCCAGTGCCCGGCCAGCAACAGCCCGCCCAGCAACAATCGCCGACTGTCTTGTGCGCGCAGTCGTTGCCAGCGGGTGCGACTGGCGAAGCGGGCGAAGAACGCCAGGGCCAGTACGGCAAATACCGCACGACCGAACACAATGACTGCCGGCGACGCGGCCGCGAGCTTGCCGAATACGCCAGTCAGGCCAAACATGAGAGCGCCAATGTGCAAGGCGCCAAGGGCGGTACGGGGCGTCATCACAATCCTTCCAGACAAAACGGTAACAGGCGGATCCCTGAGGGAGGCATTCACAAAAGCCCGGAACACCGCCGCCTCCTGTGGGAGCGAGCCTGCTCGCGATGGCGGCGGCATGATCGATATTGCATCTGGCTGATACACCGCGTTCGCGAGCAAGCCCGCTCCCACCGAAGCTTTCCCCGGTCAGTATTTAAACGTGGTCAAGAGCGGTGTGTCTGTCGCGATCCTGGCGATTTTTAGCGCCAGGCTAGCGCCGAAGCTTGCTCGGCGACACGCCGAATTCGCGCAGCACCGCGGCGGCAAAGGCGCTCTGGGAGCTGTAGCCGACCCGGTGGGCGACCTCTCCGATGGGCAGGTCCGTGTCGCGCAGCAACCCCACGGCCTTGTGCAGGCGACGGCTGCGGATGTACTCCATCGGCGTCTGGCCGCATTCAGCAACGAAGCGCGCATGCAGGCGGGCGCTGGACAGCCCGGCGACCTGGGCCAGGTCCGCCACTTGAAGCGGATAGGCCGCGTATTGGTCGATGTGAGCGTCGAGCGCGGCGTAGGGCAGGCGACGGCCTCCGGTCGTGGCGGGACGAGCACCATTGAGACTGGCCAGGAGCAGCACCGCCCCCTGTCGGGCAATCAACGGATCGTCCATCCGGCTACTTGCCAGCCAACAGACCAACTGGCTTTGCCCTGCGTCCAGGGGCAGACGGGCACCGCTGCCGAGCAACCGCCGGCTGGCGTCGGCGTGCTCCCCAAGGCACTGATCGATCCAGTCGTCGCCCGGCACGTCCATCACCAGGCAGCGGCTGCCGTGGGGGCTGTCACAGGCGTGGTGGGCTCCGGCCGGCACTACCACGAAACTCTGCCGGACCACCTGGCTGCCGCAACCTTCGATCTCGAAGTCCAGCGCACCGGACAACCCGAATACCAATTGTGCATGGTCATGGCTGTGGACGATCAGGTCCTGGCTGTATTGGCGTAGCGTGAGGATCGGTCTCATCGCGGTCTCCCGTGGCAGGCCGTCAGGATACACCCAGGGCGTGACGTAGCGCGCTGTCATGCAACGGACTTGTGTTTGTCATGGGGCATTAATCGCCGGCGTTCACATTGGTGGAAACGATAGAGGGGTTGCCCATGACCAGCGCCGAGCTCGCCAGACCCAGCCGCAAGCAGCGTGTTCGCACCCTGTGGATTTCCGACGTACACCTGGGTACCCGGGACTGCCAGGCCGAGCATCTGTCGCAGTTCCTCAAGGGCTATCACGCCGACAGGATCTATCTGGTCGGTGACATCATCGACGGTTGGAAGCTGCGTGGCGGCATGTACTGGCCCCAAGCTCACACGAACGTTATCCGACGCTTACTGACCATGAGCAAGCGCGGCACCGAGGTGATCTACGTCACCGGCAATCATGATGAGTTTCTGCGGCGCTATTCGAAGCTGATCCTGGGCAACATCCAGTTGGTGGACGAGGCGGTGCATGTCACCGCCGATGGCCGGCACCTGCTGGTGATCCACGGCGACCAGTTCGATGTCATCACCCGTTACCATCGCTGGTTGGCATTCCTCGGCGACTCGGCTTACGAACTGACCCTCACGCTGAACCGTTGGCTTAACCATTGGCGCGCCCGTTATGGCTACGGCTACTGGTCACTGTCGGCGTACCTCAAGCACAAGGTAAAGACCGCTGTCAGCTTTATCAGCGACTTCGAGGAGGCCATCGCCCACGAATGCGTGAAACGTGAGTTGCACGGCGTGGTGTGTGGCCATATTCACCATGCCGAGATTCGCAAGGTAGGAGAGGTGGAGTACCTCAACTGCGGTGATTGGGTCGAATCGTGCACGGCGTTGATCGAGCACTGGGATGGCTCGATCGAGCTGTACCGGTTGGCGGATGCCCAGGCGCGTGAAGCGCAGATCAAGGCCGAATTGAAGCTCTCCGAGCCTGCTTGAGTCCGATCGCGGGCAAGGCTTGCCCGCGATAGGCGCACCCCTGTCCCTTGCCTAGAAAGCCACCTTGCCCCGCAGCATGTCGCGGTACATCACAAAATCCCCCAACAGGCTGTAGAACGGATGCTGGAAGGTGGCCGGCCGGTTCTTTTCGAAGAAGAAATGCCCGATCCAGGCGAAGCCGTAGCCGGCCACCGGCAAGGCTATCAGCCACCACCAGACGGTTGCGACGAGCGCCAGGACGAAAATCAGGATGACCAGGGAGGTGCCGACGAAGTGCAGGCGTCGACAGGTGCTGTTGCTGTGTTCGCCGAGATAATAGGGATAAAACTCGGCAAAGCTGTTGAATCGTTCGCGCTTTTCCAAGACTGCTGGCTCTTTGGTTGTTGTTCTGTATCCAAGTCTAGGGCGAACGGTTGCGTTGGCCAGTGACAAAGAGCGCCACTTTAGTATCCTTCGCAAAACCGGCCGTAGCATACGGCTCGTCATGCGGGTGGAACGTATGAGCGAACGAACGACTTCTTCCAGCTGGGCGATGGGGATTGTCAAGGCGCTGGAAATGGACGGCCTGGATTGTCGCGCGCTGTTTGGGCAACTGGGGCTGGACTTTGACGCGTTGGACGATCCGGATGCCCGTTTCCCCCAGGATTCGATGACGCGACTCTGGCAGCGGGCGGTGGAGCTGTCGGGTAATCCGGCCATCGGCCTGAACATGGGCAAGGTGGTCCGCCCGGCGTCGTTCCATGTGGTGGGTTATGCCCTGATGTCCAGCCGCACGTTGATCGAAGGTTTCCAGCGGCTGGTGCGCTATCAGAGAATCATCGCCGAAAGCGCCGAGGTCAGTATTCGCCAGTTGGATGGCCATTACGGGCTGATCCTGACGGTGCACGGCGACCATATCCCGCCCACCCGGCAAAGTACCGAGGCCTCCCTGGCCTGTGCGCTGAGCCTGTGCAACTGGCTGACCGGACGCACCCTGCATCCGGTGAAAGTATTGCTCCAGGCCCCTGAACCCCTTGATCCGGCACCCTACCACCAGGCGTTCGCCGCGCCGCTGATATTCAATGCGCCATATGATGCGCTGGTCTTCGAGCGGGCAGATATGGAAGCGCCACTGCCGACGGCCAACGAGGCCATGGCGTTGCTTCACGACCGCTTTGCCGGCGAGTACCTGGCCCGTTTTTCGGGAAGCCGGGTGACCCACAAGGCGCGCCAGGCACTCTGCCGGCTGTTGCCCCAGGGCGAACCCAAGCGCGAGGTGGTGGCGCAGGCATTGCACTTGTCTCAAAGGACCTTGCAGCGACGGCTGCAGGAGGAGGGCACCAGCTTCCAGCATTTGCTCGACGACACCCGCCGCGAACTGGCTGAGCAGTACCTGACGCAACCGGACATGACCTTGCTGGAAATCGCCTATCTGTTGGGGTTTGCCGACCCGAGCAATTTTTTCCGCGCCTTCCGCCGCTGGTTCGATGCCACGCCCGGAGAATACCGGGCGACCAGGATGCTTAAACCGGTCAGTGACGCCAGAACGCCGGGATGCACAGCACGAACACCGTGATGATTTCCAGGCGACCCAGAAGCATGCCCGCCGACAGGATCCACTTGGCCGCATCCGGCAGCGGCGCGAAGTTGCCGGCCGGACCGATGGTTTCCCCCAGCCCCGGGCCGACGCCGGACACCGTACTGGCCGCCCCGGTCAGCGCGGTCATCCACTCCACGCCCAGCAAGGACAGCAGGAGGGCGATCACGCAGATGGTGATGGCAAAGAAGAACGAGAACGTAAGGATCGACCGCACGATTTCCTCGTCGAGGCGGTGACCGTTGTATTTTTGCTTGATCACCGCACGCGGGTGGATCAATTGCATGAGGTTGGCCCTGAGCAGGATATACGCGACCTGGAAGCGGAAAATCTTGATCCCGCCGGCCGTCGAACCCGAGCAACCGCCTACGAAGCCCAGGTAAAAGAACAGCATGAGCGAGAAGTTGCCCCAGAGGCTGTAGTCTCCCAGGGCGAATCCCGTGGTGGTGACGATGGATGTCACGTTCAGCGCCACGTGTCGCAGTGCGTCCAGCCAATGCAGGTCGGTGGTGGCCCAATACCAGGTGCCGAGGACCAGCCAGGTGACCAACAACACACCGATCAGACCCTGAACCTGCTGGTCCTTGATCAGCGCCCGACGATGGCCTCGCAGCATCGCGACATACAGGGCGAACGGCAGGCTGCCGAGGATCATGATGACGATAGCGACCCAGTGCACCGCCGGTTGGGCCCATTTGGCCAGGGACAGGTCCGAGGTGGAAAACCCGCCGGTGGAGATCGCCGACATCGAATGGTTGATGGCGTCGAACGGGCTCATTCCAGCCCACCAGAGCGCCAGGGTCCCGAATATGGTAATGCCGACGTAGGACGCCACGATCAGTCGCGCCACCATATGGGAGCGGGGCATGACTTTTTCAGAACGGTCCGACGATTCGGTCTGGAACAGCCGCATGCCACCGATACGCAGCAGCGGCAGGATCGCTACCGCCATACCGATGAAGCCGATACCGCCTAGCCAGTGCAGCAGCGAGCGCCACATGAGGATGCCGGGAGACATGGTGTCCAGGCCACTGAGGACCGTAGCGCCGGTGGCGGTGATTCCCGACATGCTTTCGAAGAACGAATCCGTATAACTGATGTGCTGGGTCAGCAGGAATGGCAGCGCCGCGAAGATGCACACCACCAGCCAACTGCTGACGGTCAGCAGGTACATGTCCCGGGGGCGCAGATGAATGTGTTCAGGGCGCCCGGGCAGCACCAGGGCCAGGCCGGCGACGAAGGTGATCATGCTCGACCAGAGAAATGATGGCAGGTCGCCCGTGCGCTCGAAGACCAGCAGGGTGGCCATGGGCACGACCATGAAGATCGCCAGGGTGATCAGGAAGATGCCGATGATGAAACCAATGATCCGTAGGGTCGGCAACGCCATGGAGTCCGCTCGGGCTGAAAGGGAAGGGCGCCATTCTACCTGCGACAGACTTCGTGTAAACCAGCTGCTCCGGGCGCTTGCGGCGAGCAGGAGCCTGACATCGGAATTTGCGCTGACGGACGAGCCGTGCAGCCACTAGAATAGTCGGACATTTTTTCCAGGGAGGTGCCTGATGCAGGCTCTCGACGTATTGCTCAACCGTGTTTCCGTTCCACGCCTGATGGAGCCGGCGCCCACGGCCGAACAACGGGAAGTGATGTTCGCTGCCGCGATGCGCGCTCCGGATCACGGCCAGTTGCGGCCATGGCGTTTCCTGACGGTCGAAGGGCAAGCGCGTTATCGCATGGGCGAACTGCTGGCCGAAGCGGCGCGCTTCAATGACCCGCTGGTGCCCGAGGCCGTGGTGGAAAAGGCCCTCAATGGCCCGTTGCGCGCACCGCTTGTCGTGGTGGTGATCGCTCGTCTGCAGGACCATTTCAAGGTGCCCAAGTCCGAGCAACTGCTGGCGGCGGGCTGCGCGGCGCACGCCATCCTGCTGGCGGCCTACGCCCAGGGCATCGGTGGGGTCTGGCGCACAGGTGAACTGGCCTATTCGTCCCACGTGGCCGAGGGGCTTGGCCTGGAGGTTGGCGAAGAGGTGATCGGTTTCCTCTACCTGGGCACGCCGCAGAAAGAAGCCCGGATCGCGCCGAAGGAGGATACGGCTCAATTCGTTGGTGAGTGGACGGGGGCATAGGTCCATCGGGACTGCCCTGTGGGGGCAAGCGTTGCTCCCACAGGTTGACCGCCGTTTGAGCTTTCGGGGTGGGTTATTTGCAGACGTCTGCAAGGGCCCCGGCCAGCAAGTCCAGGCGCGTGGCGTCGATGCCGGCCACGTTGGCCCGGCCTGTACCGACCATGTACACGCTGTGTCGCTCGCGCAGTTGCCTGACCTGTTCCGGATTCAAACCGGTGTAGGAAAACATCCCGCGTTGCACGCCGATATGGGCGAAGCGTTCTCGTAAGCCATGGGGCTCCAGCGCCTCCAGCAGTCCGTTGCGTAACTGTGCGATACGCAGCCGCATGTGCTCTACCTCATCGCTCCACCGGCTTTTAAGTGCTGCATCACCGAGGATGGTCGCCACCACCGCCGCGCCATGATCCGGTGGGGTCGACCACAGGTTGCGGGCGATATTCGCCAGTTGGCTGCGCACGTCCACCAGCTTGTCCGTATCGCGGGCGCAGACGATCAGCGCACCGGTACGGTCGCGGTACAGGCCGAAGTTCTTGGAGCAGGAGCTGGTGATCAATACTTCGGGCAAGGCATCGGCAAACAGCCGGACCGCCCAGGCATCCTGTTCCAGGCCATCGCCAAAGCCCTGATAGGCGAAGTCGATCAGCGGCAACAGTTCACGGCTGCGCACCACCTCCAATACCTGGCGCCATTGTTCATGGGACAGGTCGAAGCCGGTGGGGTTGTGGCAGCAGGCATGCAACAGGACTACATCACCGGTCGGCGCTTGCTTCAGGGTCGCCAGCATCGCCTCGAAATCCAGGCGGTTGTCGTTGCCCACGTAAGGGTAATGACGGGTCTTGACGCCGGCGGCTGCAAAAATGGTTTCGTGGATCGGCCACGTCGGATTGCTCAACCAGACACCACGGCCCGGCAGGCACTGGGCGATGAAATCGGCGCTCAGGCGCAAGGCCCCGGTGCCTCCAGGGGTCTGCGTGGCGCCAGCACGTTGTTGCGCGATCAGCGACGAGCCGGCGCCCAGCACCAGCGCGTTGATCAACTGGCCGAATGCAGCATCGCCATGACCACCGATGTAGGTCTTGGTGGTCTGACGATCCACCAGCCGCTGTTCGGCCAGCTTCACCGACTCCAGGATCGGCGTCAGGCCCTGGGCGTCCTTGTAGACGCCCACGCCCAAGTCGAACTTGCTCGGGTTGCTGTCCGCCCCGTAGGCCTCCATCAAGCCCAGGATCGGGTCGCCGGGCACCCGGCCGATGGCGTCGAAATGCATTACTTGCGGCCCTCGGCGGTTTTGGCCACGTCATCGGTGCGGGCGGCCATGATGAAATCGTTGCGGTGCAGGCCCTTGATGGAGTGGCTCCACCAGGTCACGGTGACTTTGCCCCATTCGGTGAGCAGGCCAGGGTGATGCCCTTCGGCCTCGGAAATCTCGCCGACGGCATTGGTGAACGCCAGGGCATGCTTGAAATTCTTGAACAGGAAGACTTTTTCCAGCTGCATCACGCCGTCGCGCACTTCGATGTTCCAGTCCGGAATCTGTTTGATCAGTACCGGCAGTTCTTCGTCGCTGACTTGCGGGGCGTCGGCGCGGCAGGCTTCGCAGTGGGCTTGGTTCAGAGTGTTCATGGTGTGTTCCTGGATCGAATAGTTGAAAGTGTCGATGCACCCACGCTAAAGCAAAGCCGTGCGGTGCAACAGACTCACTTGAGGTCGAAAAACGCCATTCAGGCGGCTTTCGGCGGAAATTTCGGTGCGTGCAGGCCCAGTTCCCGGCCGCGCTTGACCAGACTCATGATGTCTTCATGGGCCAGGTCGAACAGGCGCTTGAGCTCAGGCAGGACGAAGTACAACGGCTGCAGGATGTCGATGCGATACGGCGTGCGCATGGCTTCCAGCGGGTCGAAGGGCTGATGCTCCGGCTCATCGGACAGGCAATACACGGTTTCCTTGGGCGACGACAGGATGCCGCCACCGTAGATGCGCCGGCCCTGGGGAGTTTCCACCAGGCCAAACTCGATGGTCATCCAGTACAGGCGAGCCAGGTAGACGCGCTCTTCCTTGGATGCCTGCAGGCCGAGCTTGCCGTAGGTGTGGGTGAACTCGGCGAACCAGGGGTTGGTCAGCAGCGGACAGTGGCCAAATATCTCGTGGAAAATATCCGGTTCCTGCAAGTAGTCCAGTTCTTCACGGGTACGAATGAAAGTCGCCACCGGAAACTGCTTGCTGGCAAGCAATTCGAAGAATGTCTGGAAGGGGATCAGCGCGGGCACCCGGGCAACTTGCCAGCCCGTGGTCTCGCCCAGCACCTTGTTGATTTCCCCCAGTTGCGGAATGCGGTCGAGGGGAAGACCCAGCTTGTCGATGCCGTCCAGGTATTCCTGGCACGCACGGCCTTCGATGACTTTCAGCTGGCGGGTGATCAGCGTGTTCCACACCGCGTGTTCTTCGGCGGGGTAGTGGATAAAACCTTGCGCATCGGGCTCGCGGGCCACGTATTGCGTTTGCTTCATGCTGCTCTCCTGCTGTTTTTTCTCCGGCATTTCGAGCCGGGGAAAGCTGTTTGTTGTTATGTCCAGCGATGTATTAGAGATAACCCGAGGCAGGGGTGTTTGCAGCAGGGCGTCGTACGTGCATTCGGCGGAAGGAAGGTGAATTCGTAAAATTTTCGTTACGATTAACCTTGAGCGGGCGCTGTTGTCGAGATACTAGGCTGGGAATCGGCCTGAAACTGTCACATAATCTTGACGACTATTTGCGCGACGCAAGAAAAAGTCGCACCACAAAACCCTGTGGCGAGGGGATAAATCCCCTCGCCACAGGTGGTTGGCTTCAATGGCGCGTCTTTCCTCCTTCTATGCATCCGGACCCCTTTCATGCGCATCAAAGTCCATTGCCAGAACCGCATCGGCATCCTGCGGGATATCCTCAACCTGCTGGTGGAGTACGGGATCAACGTCGCCCGGGGCGAGGTTGGTGGCGAGCACGGCAACGCGATCTACCTGCACTGCCCGAACCTGATCAACATTCAATTCCAGGCGCTGCGACCGAAATTCGAGGGCATCGCCGGGGTATTCGGCGTCAAACGCGTAGGACTGATGCCCAGCGAGCGGCGGCACATGGAACTCAATGCCTTGCTCGGCGCCCTGGAGTTTCCGGTGCTGTCCATCGACATGGGCGGTTCCATCGTCGCGGCCAACCGGGCGGCCGCGCAGTTGCTCGGGGTGCGGGTGGATGAGGTGCCGGGGATTCCACTGTCCCGGTATGCCGAGGATTTCGACCTGCCGGAACTGGTGCGGGCCAATCAATCGCGCATCAACGGACTGCGGGTCAAGGTCAAGGGTGATGTGTTCCTGGCCGACATCGCTCCGCTGCAATCGGAGCATGACGACAGCGAGGCCATGGCCGGTGCGGTGCTGACCTTGCACCGCGCCGACCGGGTCGGTGAGCGTATCTATAACGTGCGCAAGCAGGAACTGCGGGGCTTCGACAGTATCTTCCAGAGTTCCAAGGTCATGGCAGCTGTAGTCCGCGAAGCCCGGCGGATGGCACCGCTGGATGCGCCGCTGCTGATAGAAGGCGAAACCGGCACCGGTAAGGAATTGCTGGCCAGGGCGTGCCATTTGGCGAGCCCTCGCGGGCAATCGCCGTTGATGGCACTCAACTGCGCGGGGTTACCGGAGTCGATGGCCGAGACCGAGCTGTTCGGCTACGGCCCCGGCGCCTTCGAAGGCGCACGGGCCGAAGGCAAGCTTGGGCTGCTGGAACTCACCGCCGGAGGGACCCTGTTTCTCGACGGGGTGGGGGAGATGAGCCCGCGCCTGCAAGTGAAGCTGCTGCGCTTCCTGCAAGACGGCTGCTTCCGACGGGTGGGCAGCGACGAGGAGGTGTATCTGGACGTGCGGGTGATCTGCGCGACCCAGGTGGATTTGTCCGAGCTCTGTGCCCGGGGAGAATTCCGCCAGGATCTGTATCACCGCTTGAATGTGCTGTCGTTGCACATTCCGCCGCTGCGTGAATGTCTCGATGGACTGGCGCCGCTGGTGGAGCACTTTCTCGACCAGGCCAGTCGGCAAATCGGTTGCCCGTTGCCGAAACTGGCCCCGGCGGCAATGGAACGACTCAGTCATTACCATTGGCCGGGCAACGTCCGGCAATTGGAAAACGTATTGTTCCAGGCCGTCTCACTGTGCGACGGCGGTACGGTGAAGGCCGAGCACATCCGTCTGCCGGACTACGGAGTGCGCCAACCCCTTGGGGACTTTTCCCTCGAAGGCGGGTTGGATGAGATCGTCGGGCGTTTCGAGAAGGCGGTGCTGGAACGCCTGTATTCCGAGCACCCCAGCAGCCGGCAGTTGGGCAAACGGTTAGGGGTTTCCCATACGACCATTGCCAATAAGTTGCGTGAGTATGAGGTCGGCAAAGAGCCTGGGATGTAATCCGTTATGTGTGGCGAGGGGATAAATCCCCTCGCCACAGGCACTTGCGAGTCTGCTCCACGGTAATCCTTTGCCATCCAGCGGCATGACACCGCCGGTTTTACGTCTTCCCCATCGCCGAAAAATTCCCTTCAACCCCCTCAACCCCTTTGTTTTCCGGGCTCTTGAGCGTCAGGAAATAACTTGGTCTGCAAATTGCTTAAGGCTCAGCAGTACAGCAGTGGACGGCAAACGTCCGGCATGCAGAGGAACGAAAGTGGACAAGTACCTTTATGTGGCAATGACCGGTGCCAGCCAGAACGCATTGGCGCAGCGGGCTCATGCCAACAACCTGGCGAACATCTCCACCAACGGTTTTCAGAAAGACCTGGAGCAGGCGCGTTCGATGCCGGTATTCGGCGACAGCTTTCCGGCGCGGGCATTCGCCATGTCCGAACGTCCTGCCACTGACTTCACCCCGGGCGCGCTGGTTGAAACCGGTCGCGACCTCGACGTGGCGGTCAACGGGCCGGGCTGGATGGCCGTGCAGAACCCGGACGGTGGCGAAAGCTACGTACGAACCGGCAGCCTGAACGTTGACGCCCTGGGCGTGCTGCGGGCCGGCAACGGTATGCCGGTGATGGGCAACGGCGGTCCGATTGCCGTGCCGCCTGAGCAGAAAATCGAGATCGGCCAGGACGGCACCATCAGCATCCGTGCCATGGGCGAGGGCCCGCGCGTGATGGCTGAGGTCGACCGCATCAAACTGGTCAATCCCGACCTCAAGAATATGACCAAGGGGCTCGACGGCTCGATTCGTACCAAGGATGGCCAGCCGGCGCCGATCGACGCCAACGTGCAGTTGGTGTCGGGCTTCCAGGAGGCGAGCAACGTCAACGCCGTGGATGAGATGACGTCGGTGCTGGCCCTGGCCAAGCAATTTGAGCTTCACGTGAAAATGATGAACACCGCCAAAGAAGGCGACGAGGCCATGGCTCGGGTCTTGCAGATCTAACCATTAATTAAAGCGTCGCGCCGAAAATCAGGCGTACGAGGAGAATCGAATGCTTCCGGCTCTGTGGGTTGCCAAAACAGGTTTGTCCGCCCAGGACACCAACCTTTCCACTATTTCCAACAACCTGGCAAACGTCTCGACCACGGGTTTCAAACGTGATCGCGCCGAGTTCCAGGACCTGCTGTACCAGGTCAAGCGCCAGCCAGGTGCCCAGTCGACCCAGGACAGCGAGCTGCCGTCTGGCCTGCAAGTGGGGACCGGTGTGCGCATCGTCGGCACGCAGAAGAACTTCAACGCCGGCAGCCTGCAAACCACCGAGCAGCCACTGGATATGGCCATCGACGGTCGCGGTTTCTTTCAGATCCTGCAACCGGATGGCACCACGTCCTACACCCGTGACGGTACGTTCCACCTTGATTCCAATGGCCAGATCGTCAACGCCAGCGGTTTCGCTCTGGAGCCGGCCATCATCATCCCGAACGATGCCCAGACCTTTACCGTGGGCCGTGACGGCACCGTGTCCATCACCGTGGCCGGCAACCCGGCTGCTCAGGTGATCGGCAACCTGCAGACCGCCGACTTCATCAACCCGGCCGGTCTGCAAGCGGTGGGTAACAACCTGTTCCTGGAAACCGCCGCCAGTGGTGCGCCACAAGTCGGTACGCCGGGCCTGAACGGTTTCGGCACCACGCTGCAGAACACCCTGGAAACCTCCAACGTGAGCACCGTTGAGGAGATGGTCAACATGATCACCACCCAGCGCGCCTACGAGATGAACTCCAAGGTGATCTCCACCGCCGACCAGATGCTCTCGTTCGTCACGCAGAATCTGTAATTACGTCCATGAGGCGGTCGCAAGCCGCCTTGCAACACCAAGAGGTAGGGTCATGAATCGCTTTGTATCTGTACTGGCACTGAGTGGGATCACCGCGCTCGCCGGCTGCGTCGGGCCAACGCCCAAACCCAATGACCCGTACTACGCTCCGGTGTTGCCGCGCACGCCGTTGCCGGCCGCCGCCAACAACGGCTCGATCTACCAGGCCGGTTTCGAGCAGAACCTGTACAGCGACCGCAAGGCCTTCCGGGTCGGTGACCTCATCACCATCACCCTGAACGAGCGGACCCAGGCCAGCAAGAACGCCAACTCGCAGATCGACAAGACCAGTGAAACCAGCGTCGGTCTGACCTCGTTGTTCGGTTCCAGCCTGACCACCAACAACCCGATCGGTGGTGGTGACCTGAGCCTGAACGCCGGCTACGGTTCCGACCGCGCCACCAAGGGCGACAGCAAGTCCGGGCAGAGCAACAGCCTGACCGGCTCGATTACCGTGACCGTCGCCGATGTGCTGCCCAACGGCATCATCGTCGTGCGTGGCGAGAAGTGGTTGACCTTGAATACCGGTGACGAACTGGTGCGCATCGCCGGCATGGTTCGTGCTGACGATATCGCTACCGACAATACCGTGTCGTCGACTCGTGTGGCGGATGCACGCATCACCTACTCGGGTACCGGTGCGTTTGCCGATGCGAGCCAGCCGGGCTGGTTCGACCGTTTCTTCCTCAGCCCGAAGTTCCCTTTCTAGGTGGCCCCGTTGAATCTTAAGAAGCTGTTGATGGGTGCATTGCTGATGTCGGCAGCCTTCACCGCTCAAGCCGAGCGTTTGAAGGACATTGCCAGCATCTCCGGTGTGCGTTCCAACCAGTTGATCGGCTACGGCCTGGTCGTGGGCCTGAACGGCACCGGTGACCAGACCACCCAGACGCCGTTCACCCTGCAGACCTTCAACAACATGTTGTCGCAGTTCGGCATCAAGGTGCCGGCAGGCTCGGGCAACGTGCAGCTCAAAAACGTCGCGGCGGTGTCGATCAGTGCCGACCTGCCGGCGTTCGCCAAGCCCGGCCAGCAGGTGGACATCACCGTATCGTCCATCGGTAACTCCAAAAGCCTGCGTGGCGGCACCCTGTTGCTGACACCGCTCAAAGGTATCGATGGCAACGTCTATGCGATCGCCCAGGGCAACCTGGTGGTTGGCGGTTTCGATGCCTCGGGTGCGGACGGCTCGAAAATCACCGTCAACGTTCCGTCGGCCGGTCGTATCCCCGGTGGTGCGACGGTGGAACGTGCGGTGCCGAGCGGTTTCAACCAGGGCAACAGCCTGACGCTGAACCTCAACCGCTCCGACTTCACCACTGCCAAGCGCATCGTCGACAAGATCAATGACATGCTCGGCCCAGGCGTGGCCCAGGCCATCGACGGCGGTTCGATCCGTGTCACCGCGCCCCTGGACCCGAGCCAGCGGGTCGACTACCTGTCGATCCTGGAAAACCTGGAAATCGATCCAGGCCAGGCGGTAGCGAAAGTCATCATCAACTCGCGCACCGGCACCATCGTGATCGGCCAGAACGTCAAGGTTTCGCCGGCCGCCGTGACCCACGGCAGCCTGACCGTGACCATCACCGAAGACCCGATCGTGAGCCAGCCGGGCCCGTTGTCCAACGGCCAGACCGCGGTGGTTCCCCGTTCGCGGGTCAATGCCGAACAGGAAGCCAAGCCGATGTTCAAGTTCGGCCCGGGCACTACCCTGGATGAAATCGTCCGGGCGGTGAACCAGGTCGGCGCGGCACCGGGTGACCTGATGGCAATCCTTGAAGCCTTGAAGCAGGCCGGCGCGTTGCAAGCCGACCTGATCGTGATTTAAGGAACGAGCCATGGATATGCGCAAAGGTGCCTTGATCAGCGGGGATTCGGCGTCCTACTCGGACCTGAACCGCCTGAACCAGCTCAAGGTCGGCGACAAGAACAGCGATGGCAACCTGCGCAAGGTGGCGCAGGAATTCGAGTCGCTGTTCCTCGGCGAAATGCTCAAGTCCATGCGTTCGGCCACCGAGGCCCTGGGCAAGGACAACCCCATGAACACGCCCGAGGCCAAGCAGTATCAGGAAATGTACGACCAGCAGTTGGCCGTTTCCATGTCCCGCGAAGGCGGCGGCATCGGCCTGGCCGATGTGCTGTTGCGTCAGATGTCCAAGAACAAACCGTTGGCGCCGGGCGAGGCGGCCACGTTGTCGGCCGCCAAGCAGCAAGAAGCGCTGGACAAGGTGACCAAGGCGCCGGTGCCCACACCCGTGGCGGCGGGAACGTTGTCCGACGGGCCTCTTTCGCGTACCAGTGGCCAGCGGCCGTTGTGGGCATCGCGGGCCGTGAATGCGCCGCATGGCGCAGAAGGCGTCCACCGCAACGACATGGAACTGCTCAACCAGCGTCGCCTGGCCCTGCCGCCGAAATTGGCTGACCGCTTGCTGGCCGGCCTGGTGCCTTCGGCCGCGGCCAACGCCACGGGCGACGCCGCTGCGCAAAACATTCTGCCGGATCGTGCCGTCGCTGCCGTCAAGCCCGCCTCTGGCGAATTGGCCAATGGCGACTGGCTGGCTGCGCTCAAGGCCTCCGAGTCCAAAGGCGATATGCAAGTCTACGGCCGCGCCGTGGCCCAGCCGCCACTGGCGCCGGCCCGCAAAGCCTTCCGCGATGCCGACGAGTTCGTCAACGCCATGTTGCCCATGGCCAAGGAAGCGGCAGATCGCATCGGTGTCGACCCGCGTTACCTGGTGGCCCAGGCCGCCCTGGAAACCGGGTGGGGCAAATCGGTCATGCGTCAGCCTGATGGCAGCAGCAGTCACAACCTGTTCGGCATCAAGGCCAGCCAGAACTGGAAGGGCGGTTCGGCGCGGGCGATCACCAGCGAGTTCCGCAACGGCGAGATGGTCAAGGAGACGGCCGAGTTCCGTTCCTACGCCTCGTACCGCGACAGTTTCCATGACCTGGTCAATCTGCTGCAAAGCAACAGCCGCTATCAAGATGTGCTGAAGTCGGCCGATAACCCGGAACAGTTTGTACGCGAGCTGCAAAAGGCCGGTTATGCCACCGACCCGAACTACGCCCGCAAGATTTCGAATATTGCCCGGCAGATGACGAGTTACCAAAACTACGCCTCTGCAAGCGCCACCACGACTTTATAAGGTCTGAACCATGAGTTTGCTCAACATAGGGATGTCGGGTCTGTCTGCAAGCCAGACCGCGTTGGTGACCACCGGTAACAACATCGCCAACGTCGATACCGCCGGTTATTCGCGTCAGCAGACCGTGCAGACCACGAAGGCGTCGAACCAGTATGGCAACGTGTTCATCGGTTCGGGCACGACGCTGGCCGATGTGCGCCGAGTGTATAACTCCTATCTCGAAGCTCAGCTGAAGACCACCACCTCGCTCAACAGCGATGCGGCAGCCTATCAAGGGCAGATCACGCCACTGGATTCATTGTTGTCGGACAGCGGCACCGGCCTGAACGGCGCGTTGACCAAGTTCTTTGCTTCGGTGCAGAACGTCAATGCCAAGCCGGGCGACGATGCTTCGCGTCAGTTGCTGCTCAGCGACGCCCAGGCCTTGAGCAACCGGTTCAATTCGGTTGCCAGCCAGATGACGGAGCAGAGCAATAACATCAACGGCAACCTGT
Source organism: Pseudomonas sp. AF32 (assembly GCF_022342325.2). Lineage (NCBI taxonomy): Bacteria > Pseudomonadati > Pseudomonadota > Gammaproteobacteria > Pseudomonadales > Pseudomonadaceae > Pseudomonas > Pseudomonas sp. AF32. Next base: position 25,437 of record NZ_RQJK02000012.1, read on the forward strand.
CCAGCATGGTTGAGCAGGTCAACAAGCTGGCGACCACCATTGCCCAGTTGAACAAGAAAATCGCCGAAGTCTCCAACACCGGCGGTGCGCCTAACGACCTGCTGGATTCCCGCGGCGAGGCCATTCGCCAGTTATCGACGTTCACCGGCACCCAGGTCGTGGAAAACGGCAGCAGCCTGGACATCTACCTGGGCTCCGGCCAACCGCTGGTGATGGGCAACATCACCAACACGCTTGAGGCCGTGCCGGACAAGAACGACCCGGGCCGCATGGGCATCCAGCTCAACAGCGGTTCCAGTTCCATGGACATTACCTCGGTGCTCACCGGTGGCGAGATCGGTGGCCTGATGCGCTACCGCAGCACCGTGCTCGACCCGGCCATGAACGAGTTGGGCCGCGTGGCGCTGGTGGTCGCCGACCAGATGAACCGCATCCAGGCGTCCGGCATCGACATGAACGGAGCCTTCGGCTCCAACCTGTTCAGCAACATCAACAGCACCGCGCAGATGAGCCAGCGCAGCGTCGCTTCACTGAACAACAGTGCCGGCGCCGGCAACTTCAACGTGTCCATCGAGGACACCGGCAAGCTGACCACCAACGACTACAAAGTGACGTTCACCAGCGCCACCGGGTACATCGTGCAACGCTTGCCCGAAGGCACGTCGATGGGAGCCTTCAGCACCACGACCACGCCGCCACCGGTGATCGATGGTTTCTCCATGTCCTTCGCCGGCGGCGCTCCGACGGCCGGTGATTCATTCAAGATCACCCCGACCCGCAACGCGGCGGGCAGCATCAAGACCGAAATGACCGACTCCAAGCGGTTGGCGATTGCCGCGCCGCTGGGCGCTGCCATCGCGCCGGGCGGCAGCGGCACGCTGACCATTCCGGCCAGCGGCCAGCCGACCCTGACAACGAAGTTTGACATCTATGATCAAGCCACCACGTCCATCATCCAGGACGGCATCAAGAACTCCATGCCGGTCAAGGTGGTCTTCGACGCAGCTTCGGGGACCAGCCAGGGGTACCGCTTGCTGGATGCCAAGGGTGGCCTGATCAGCAGCGGCACGATCACCCCAGGCCAGAGCAATACGCTGAGCTTGAGTGTTCCGCTCAAGGATGCCAGCGGCAACCCGATCATGGATTCGTCCGTACCGCCGGTACAGCGTACTGTCACGTTCGAGATGTCGATTGCCGGTGCACCATCGGAAGGGGCGGGCATCAACATCAGCCTCAGCCAGCCCGGCAGCCTGGACAACCGTAACGGTACCGCCCTGGCTGCTTTGCAGACGGCCAAGACCGTGGACACCGATTCGAGCAGCAAGGGTATTTCCCTGAACGATGCCTACGGCAAGCTCGTGGAGGGCGTGGGGGCCAAGGCCGCCCAGGGCAAGCTCGACAGCGCCGCCACTGGTGCGATCCTGAACAACGCCAAGACCGCTCGCGATTCGCTGTCAGGCGTGGATCTGGACGAGGAAACCGGCAACCTGGTCAAGTTCCAGCAGTACTACACCGCGTCTTCGCAGATCATCAAGGCTGCGCAGGAAATCTTCAGCACACTGATCAACAGTCTTTAAGGAGTCGTAGCCCATGCGCATCTCTACCTCCCAGTTTTACGAAAGCACGGCTGCGAACTACCAGAGAAACTTCGCCAACGTAGTCAAGACCAGTGAAGAAGCCAGCAGTCTTGTGCGTGTGAATACCGCTGCCGATGATCCGGTGGGCGCTTCGCGTCTGCTGCAGTTGGGCAACCAGGCTTCCATGTTGTCCCAGTACGAGGCCAACGCCAACACGATCAAGGCGACCCTGGGCGCCACCGAAGCGGTCATGACCAGCATTGGTAACGTGCTGCAGCGCGCCAAGGAATTGGCCGTGGGGGCCGGTAACGCGAGCTACACTGACGCCGACCGTCAGGCCAACGCTTCGGAGCTGGCACAGATCGAGGAGCAACTGCTCACTCTGATGAACAGCAAGGATGAAAACGGCAAATATATCTTCGCCGGTTCCAAGGGCGATGTCGTGCCATTCACCCGGAACAACGACGGCACCTACAGCTACAACGGTGACCAGGTGACCCTCGACCTGCCAGTGGGCGATACCATGTCGATGGCCACCAACAGCACGGGTTGGGAAGCGTTCCAGCAAGCCATCAATACCAGTCGCAGCCAGGTCACCATGACCGCGCCGGCGGTCGATGACGGTCGCGTGGTGCTGTCCAACGGTCAGGTGTCGTCCAGTGTCAGCTACAACAGCAAATTCCGCAGCGGTGAGCCTTACACCGTGGAATTCACCAGTGGTACTCAGCTCAAGATCACCGACTCGGCCGGTAATGACGTCACGGCTGAAGCCAGCCAGGGTGGCGCATTCGACCCCAACAGCAAAACCGGCCAGGCCGTGACGTTCCGTGGTCTGGAACTGACCCTGAACATCAACCTGCAAACCGGTGATGCGCCTGGCACCGTGTTGCCAGGCCACACCTTCACCTTGGCGGCCAAACCGGACACTTTCGTGGCCACTCGCAGCCCCGGTAACCCGACCGCGGTGCAGATCACCGGCAGCCAGATCACCGACCCGGTGGCTTATCACGCCAGTTTCCCTACCGGTTCGGCGGTGTTGAAGTTCACCAGTGCCACTGATTTCGATCTCTATGCCGCACCGTTGACCGCTGACAGCAAACCCGTATCCAGCGGTACCCTGGTCGGTAACGTCGCCACCGCTTCCGGCGTGAGTTTCACCCTCAACGGTACACCTGGCGCGAACGATCAGTTCAGCATTGCTGTCAACACTCATGAAACCCAGAACATCCTGGATACCGTGAGCCAGTTGAAAACCGCATTGAACACGCCGGTCAATGGCGATCCTATCGCGCTACAGAAACTGCAGGCTTCGCTGGCCTCCGGCATCGGCAACCTGGCGAGCGGTACCGACCAGTTGTCCAGCGCCCTGAGTTCGGTGGGTGGACGTGGCTCGGCGCTGGATATCCAGAGCGACACCAACCAGAGCCTGCTCAAGGCCAATTCCCAGACCCAATCGTCAATCCGTGATTCCGATGCGGCCGAAGTGATGACCCGCCTGACCTTGCAGCAGACCATGCTTCAGGCCTCGCAACTGGCGTTCAGCAAGATCACCCAGTTGGGTCTGTTCAACAAGATTTGAGTCGGTATCGCCCGAGCCGCCAACCGTCTTTTTTTAAGCGGTTCCGGGGCTCCGATCTGAAAAGGTCGGGGCCCGCCGCTCGAGAGTTTTTGCCGTGAAGCCACTTCCCCTCGTCAGTATTGTCATCCCCGCGTACAACCCTCGGTTTTTTGACCAGGCACTGCTCAGTGCTTTGGCCCAGACATACGAACACATCGAGATCATTGTTTGCGATGATTCGCCTGGCGATGAAATTCGCCACATCGTCGCCTCTTTCACCGAGCCGGCCCATCCGGTCCGTTACCTGAAAAATCCACGGCGCTTGGGACTTCAGGGCAACGTGTTGCGCTGTGTCGAAGAGGCGCAAGGCGAGTTCATCAAGGTGTTGTGTGACGATGATCGGCTGTTTGCGCCGAGCATTGAGCGACAAGCCCAGGTGCTGATCGAGCATGCCGACGTCAGTGTCGTGTTCGCCCTTCGGTTGCTGTGTGACGCGGGTAATTTCATCCTGCCGCCACGTGTCGACAACTGTCGATTTTCACCGAACGATGCGTTGCTCAAAGGCGACGATATGCTGGCGATCTTCGAGAGCACGCCCATCAACTTCCTGGGTAATTTCAGTTCATCCCTGATGCGTCGGGCCGATGTGCTGGAGCTGTTGCCAGCGCTGATCCAGGACGGTGCCGGGTTCGTCGCCACGCTCGACTTTGCCTTGTTCGTCTGTCTGATGCGTCGTGGCAATCTTGTTGCGCAGAGCACTGTGCTGAGTGTCGAACGGTTGTATCCGGAGCGCCTGAGCAAGACCCCGGAAATGCTCAAGGCTGCGAAAGTGGAGTGGGAGTGGCTGGCGCAAATGCTGGCAGCACGTAACGGTGAGGCAGCCCCTGCCTCAGGGTGGGTTCGTTATATCGACCTGAACAAGATCACCGACCAGCCTCATGCTTGGCAAGAGCTGTGCGTGACTCGAGTTCTGGGCAACCGCAACACAGTCGTCAATGGTCGGGTCGGCGCCCAGAGCGAGAGTTATGCTGAGTTTTACCGTGATTGGCTGTCGATTCGTCGCTTCAGCGATGTGGAGCAGCGTGTCATGCCCGTGCGCATCGACAGTTGGCCGTTGCGACCAAACGTCGTCCCGATTGTCATCGACAGTGTCGGTGACGATGGCGCATTGGCGTCCACACTGCGCAGCATAGACGGCCAGCTCTATCCGGCTCAGGCTGTCGTTGTGCTTTCCAACGCCCGTTGCGAGGCCGGTGACCGGTTGTTGCAATTGCCTTATCAGCCCGATTGGGCTCGGCAACTCAACTCCATCGTCGCGCAACTGGAAGGTGCGCATTGGTTCTATCTGTTGCGTGCCGGGGACATGCTGCGTGATTCCGCATTGCTGATTCTGGCCGAGCGCGTGGCCGGGAAGCCGGGAATCCTCTGCGCCTACAGCGATGAGGGAGCACTGGTGAACGGCGAGTCCATCGAGCCGGTATTCAAGCCTGATTTCAATCTCGACCTGATGCGCGCCTATCCCTACGTCGGTCGGGCCCTGGCCTTCGAGCGTGAGCGTGTCCTGAGTATGGGTGGGTTCGACCCAACTCGCGGCGAGCTGGCGCCCCACGACCTGATCTGGCGTTTGGTGGAAGAGGCCGGTCCGCAAACCATCGAGCACATTGCCGAGATTCAGGTGGAGTCGACACTGAGCTTCGCCCAGTGGTTGTCCTGGCCGGAAGTTATCGAGGGCAACGCTCCCATGGTTGGTGCTCACCTGACGCGCATCGGCGCACCACATGAGATTCACCAGGATGTGTTGCCGCTGATCAATCGAATTGACTACCGACACGGCAATCGTCCGTTAGTGTCGATCATCCTGCGTACGGGTGATTCGCTGGGTGCTTTGCAGCACTGTTGCGAAAGCCTGATCGAGCGCACTGCCTATACGAATTATGAAATTCTGATTGTGGACAGTGGCGTCCGGGATCCGGCCATGCTCGGCTGGCTGGCGAGCATGGAGCAGTTGGGCGCGAGTATGCTGCGCGTTCTGCGTTACAACGGTGACGACAATGACGCCGCGGTGCGTAACTTTGCTGCGAACCAGGCCCGGGGCGACTACTTGTTGCTGCTTAGCCCACAAATAGTCATTTGCGAAAGCGATTGGTTGGACGAGATGATCAACCATGCCTTGCGCCCGGAAGTTGCGGTGGTCGGTGCAAGGATACTCAGCCCCCAGGGTACGATTGTCGGTGCGGGGCAGATTCTTGGGTTGGCGGGACCGGTGGGATCACCATTTTATGGCGAGGCCGCGCACTCTCGTGGCTACATGCAACGTCTGCACACGACCCAGAACTGGAGTTCGGTCAGCAGTGATTGCTTGATGGTGCGCAAGCAGGTGTTCGATGAGCTCGGCTGCCTGGACGATGTGTCCTTTTCCCTCGGTCTCAGCGATGTCGACTTATGCTTACGCGCCGGCCAGAACGGCTATCTGGTGGTCTGGACGCCTTACGCCACGGTGATGGAAGTCGACCCTGCGTCAAGCGTTGTCCAATCGGACGAAACCACGTTGATGGAGCATGAGAGGGAAGTTTTCTACCGTAGATGGCTGCCGCTCATAGCCCGGGATCCCGCCTACAGTCCTGCGCTGAGCCTGGGAGTATCAAGCTTCAGCCTGGAGCCTTCTTTGCGCAACAACTGGAATCCGTTCTGCAGCCGATCTCTGCCATTGGTACTTGGTTTGCCGGTCAACGCCACCGCGGTCGGCCATTATCGGGTCACGGCTCCGCTGGCTGAGTTGGAGGCGGCCGGGCGAGTGATAGCCCGCGTCGCCTACGAATCCCCTTCGACCGTTGAAATCGAGCGCTTGTCGCCGGATACGATTGTATTGCAGGGGCGCTACAGCGAAGGCGCTGCTGGTGACATTCTGAGGATGAAGAAATACTCCAGCGCTTTGCGCATCTTCGAGCTCGACGATTACGTTGTCAGTGCTCCCAAGAAGAACACCCATGCGCGTAACAAGCCTTCCAATATCGAGCAGATGCTGCGGGAAGGGATCGGGTTGTGTGATCGCGTCGTGGTAACGACACCGTCGCTCGCTGATGCCTTGTCCAGCATGCACAATGAAATCCGTATCGTGCCCAACATGCTGCCGCCCGAGCCCTGGAGTCGGTTGACCAGTCGACGCGCGACGTCATCCAAGCCTCGGGTAGGTTGGGGAGGTGGTACCAGTCACAGCGGCGACCTGGAGATCATCGCCGACGTGGTTAAACAGCTTGCCAATGAGGTGGAGTGGGTGTTCTTCGGCATGTGCCCGGAGGCACTACGTCCGTACATCCATGAGTTCCACGGTTCGGTTGGGCTCAATACCTATCCGTTCAAGCTCGCCAGCCTGAACCTGGACCTGGCGCTTGCGCCGCTGGAATTCCACATCTTCAACGACTGCAAGAGCAACCTGCGTTTGCTGGAGTACGGCGCATGCGGCTATCCGGTCATCTGCACCGATACCAAGGCCTACGACGGTTTCCTGCCGTGTACCAAGGTGCGCAGCAACAGCACCGAGGAGTGGATCGACGCCATCCGCATGCACTTGGCCGACCCTGACGCCAGCTACCGCATGGGCGATGAGCTGCGTGAAGCGGTGTTTCGCGATTTCATGCTCAGTGGGGATAACCTGCAGCATTGGCTGTGGGGGTGGCTGCCGGACTGAGTCCAGGTCACCCGGGAGCCGGTTTCTGGCTCCTTTCAACGTTTCCCCTGTCCTACACTTGACCGCTCCCTGAGCTGGCGCGTTTCCTGCAAGTCCCCCTCATATCGCCATAAAACGAGCGCTTCCCGGCAATCGGCGCGCTCGGCAAGGCATCGAAGGTGTAATCCCTGCGCCCGCAAAGCGAAATTCGCTTGGCCGAGCCCGGTGATGAACGAGAGGGGAGACGATGAAGGCAGTTATCCTGGCAGGTGGGCTCGGTACGCGGATCAGCGAGGAGTCGCACCTCAAGCCCAAGCCGATGATCGAGATCGGTGGCAAGCCAATTCTTTGGCACATCATGAAGCAGTATTCCGCTCACGGAATCCATGACTTCGTCATTTGCCTGGGCTACAAGGGCTATGCCATCAAGGATTTCTTCGCCAACTACTTCCTGCACACCTCCGACGTCACTTTCGACATGTGCAACAACCGCATGGACGTTCACCAGAACTACAGCGAGCCTTGGCGCGTGACTCTGATCGACACCGGTGAGGACACGATGACCGGCGGTCGGTTGCGTCGCGCGGCACGTTATCTGGAAAACGAAGAAGCGTTCTGCTTCACCTATGGCGACGGCGTCTCGGACCTGAATATCGGCGCGCTGGTGGATTTTCATCTGTCCCACGGCAAGCTGGCGACGGTGACGGCGGTCCAGCCCCCGGGACGTTACGGCGCGCTGGAGCGTGACGGCGATACGGTCCTGGGGTTCACCGAAAAGCCTCGGGGGGACGGCGGCTGGATCAACGGCGGCTTCTTTGTGCTCTCGCCCAAGGTCCTGCCTTACATTGCCGACGATCAAACGTCCTGGGAAGCCGAGCCGCTGGCAGCCCTGGCGACCGAGCAGCAACTCCAGGCTTTCCAGCACGATGGTTTCTGGCATCCGATGGACACGCTGCGCGACAAGAACCACCTTGAGGCCTTGTGGCAAAGCGGGGAGGCTCCGTGGAAGCAATGGGGTTGAGCCCGGAGTTCTGGCGTGGCAAACGGGTGCTGGTCACCGGTCACACCGGTTTCAAGGGCAGCTGGTTGACGTTGTGGCTGCAAAGCCTGGGGGCACAGGTCAGTGGCTTTTCCCTGGACCCGGCCACCGAGCCAAACCTGTTTGAACTGGCCCGGGTGGGTACGGACATCGATGATCGGCGGGGCGACTTGCGCGACCTCGGCGCGCTGCTTGAGCTGCTCGCCGATGTACAGCCGCAAATCGTCCTGCACCTGGCGGCTCAGCCGTTGGTGCGTGAAGGTTATCGCGACCCGTTGGGCACCTATTCAAGCAATGTCATGGGCACCCTTAACCTGCTTGAAGCCATGCGCCAGGTCGGTGGGGTTCGGGCCTGCGTGCTGGTGACCACCGACAAGGTCTACGCGAATCAGGAATGGTTGTGGCCGTACCGCGAGAACGAGCCCCTGGGCGGTCACGATCCCTACAGCAGCAGCAAGGCCTGCTGCGAATTGCTGGCGCAGTCCTATGCGGCGTCGTTCTTTTCGGTCGAGCGTCACGCCGAACACGGTCTGGCACTGGCGACGGCGCGGGCCGGCAATGTGCTGGGCGGTGGCGACTTCGCGCCTGAGCGGCTGATTCCGGATGTGCTCAAGGCATGGTCGGCGAACGAGCCGGTGACATTGCGTTATCCACAAGCGGTGCGCCCATGGCAGCACGCACTGGAGCCATTGGCGGGTTACCTGCAACTGGCCGCCGGTCTTTTCGAGCAAGGCCCGACGTTCGCCGGGGCATGGAATTTCGGTCCGGGCGAAGCGGACATGTGCAGCGTTGGCGAAGTGGTTCAGTTACTCGCCGAACGCTGGCCGCAAGCGCCTGGCTTGCGGATCGAACCGAGTGATTTGCATGAGGCCGGCCTGTTGCGCCTGGACAGCAGTCGCGCCCGGCAATTGCTGGGCTGGCGACCGCGCTGGACATTGCAACAATGCCTGGCCCAGACGCTGGATTGGCACCTGGCCTGGCAGAGCGGTGATGACATGCGCCAGGTTTCCCTCGGCCAGTTGAATCTGTATCGAGGCGCGTTATGAGTGAGCTTTCGTTGAAGGCATTGCCATTGGCCGGTCTGTTCAGCGTCCAGCACAAGCGCTTTGAAGACCAGCGCGGGCATTTCGCCCGGCTGTTCTGCGAAGGCAGCCTGAGTGCGTTCGGCCAGCCCTTTCATATTCGACAGATCAACCATTCCTGCACCCGCGAACGGGGCAGTGTGCGCGGTCTGCATTACCAGAACGCGGCGCAGCCAGAGGCCAAGTTGATCACTTGCCTGCGCGGTGAAGTCTGGGATGTGGCCGTGGACCTGCGTCCCGACTCCCAGACTTTTCTGCACTGGCACGCCGAGCATCTCAAGGCTGGCGATGGCCGCAGCCTGTTGATCCCGGCCGGCTTCGCCCACGGGTTCCAGACCCTGACCGACGACGCCGAACTGCTTTACCTGCACAGCGCCGACTATGCTCCAGAGCAGGAGGGCGGGTTGTCGGTCGCCGATCCGCGGCTGGCGATTGCCTGGCCGTTGTCTGTCAATAATCTGTCGGCCAGGGACCGCAACCATCCCTGGATCGATGAGCGTTTCGCTGGAGTGCGTCTATGAATTGCCGAGGTTGCGGATCTGCCCTGGCGTTGCCATTGATTGACTTGGGAACGTCGCCGCCGTCTAACGCATACGTACGGGCCGATCAGTTGGGACAGGCCGAGCAGTGGGTACCGCTCAAGGTCGCCGTATGCCAGCAATGCTGGTTGGTGCAGACCGAGGATTACACCCGGGCCGACAGCCTGTTCGATGCCGAATACGCTTACTTCAGTTCTTTCTCCAGCACCTGGCTGGCTCACGCCGAGCGCTATGTGGCCGAGATGATCGAACGCTTCGAACTGGGCGCCGACAGCCGCGTGGTCGAAGTGGCAGCCAACGACGGCTACCTGTTGCAATACGTGGCCAAGCGCGGCATTGCGTGCCTGGGCGTTGAACCGACCCGCAGCACAGCCCAAGCGGCGCGGGCAAAAGGCCTGGAGATTCGTGAGGTGTTCTTCGGCCGCGATACGGCCTCGCAACTGAAAGGCGAGGGCTGGGCGGCCGACTTGATGGCGGCCAACAATGTGCTGGCCCATGTGCCGGACATCAATGATTTCCTCGGTGGTTTCGCCACGCTCCTTAAGCCAACCGGTGTCGCCACGTTCGAATTTCCCCAGTTGCTCACGTTGATGGCCGGGCAGCAGTTCGACACCCTGTATCACGAGCATTTTTCCTATCTGTCGCTGACGGCCGTGCAAACCTTGTGTGAGCGCAATGGCCTGGAGGTATTCGACGTCACCCAACTGCCGACTCACGGCGGTTCGTTACGGGTATTCGTCCAGCGTGCCGATGGCGTTCGTCGCCCGGTGCAGGCCTCGGTGCAACAGCAGATGCAGGCTGAGTTGGATGCGGGCGTGAAAACCTCCGTGTATTACACAACGCTCGCGCCGGCCGCCGAAGCCATCAAGCATGGTTTGCTGCGTTTTCTGCTGAAGGCCAAGGCCGAAGGCAAACGCGTAGTGGGTTACGGCGCGGCGGCCAAGGGCAATACGTTGCTCAACTACGCCGGGGTCAAGCCTGACCTGCTGGCCTGGGTGGCCGATGCCAACCCGCACAAACAAGGCAAATACCTGCCGGGTAGCCGGATTCCTATCGTGTCGCCCGAGCGTATCGCTGTAGAGAAACCTGACTACGTGCTCGTCCTGCCGTGGAACCTGTTGAGTGAAGTCAGTCAACAGTTGGCTGAAGTTCGTCAATGGGGCGGGAAGTTCGTGATCGCCGTACCAGAGTTGACCGTCCTGTGAAGGTCCTGGTCACCGGCGCCACCGGGTTCGTTGGCCGTCATCTGGTGCAAGCCTTGCTGGCGCGTGGTTGCCGGGTGCGGGCTGCTGCGCGGCGCAGCGAGCCGGCCAGGGCCCAGCCCTGGTTCGATCAGGTTGAATTCGTGGAGGTGGATATCCACGAGGAAGGCCTGGACATCGCTGCCCTGGTGGAAGGCGTCGATGCACTGGCACACCTGGCATGGCCGGGGTTGCCGAACTATCAGGCGCTGTTTCACTTTGAACATAACCTGATGGCCGACTACCGCTTTATCAAGCGGGCGGTGACGGCGGGCGTCTCCCAGGTCATGGTCACCGGTACTTGCTTCGAATATGGCCTGCAAAGCGGGCCGCTTTCCGAGCGGACCGAGCCGCTTCCGGCCAACCCCTATGGGCTGGCGAAAAACACCCTGCGTGTTTTTCTACAGTACCTGCAACGCGAACATCCTTTTACCTTGCAGTGGGCGCGTCTGTTCTACCTGCATGGCGCTGGCCAGAATCCCAACAGCCTGCTGGCTGCACTGGACCGGGCCATCGACGCCCAAGCCACGGAATTCGATATGTCCGGTGGCGAGCAGCTGCGCGATTACCTGCCGGTCGACCGGGCTGCCGCTTACCTGGCAGAACTGCTGTTGCACCGCCAGTTCGATGGCGTGATCAATTGTTCCAGCGGTCAACCGGTGTCGGTTCGGGCGCTGGTGGAAGCGAGGCTTCGCGAGCGTGGGGCCGCCATTCGCCTGAACCTGGGCCGCTACCCATATCCGACCCACGAACCCATGGCGTTCTGGGGTGTGGCCGAACGTTTGCAAACCTTGCTGGGAGCCGCACATGACACGTGAGCTTTACCGGGCCACCGGTCTTCCGGTCCTGCAGAACCGGACCTTTGCCGATGAGCAGTCAGCCAAAGCCTCGGCTTGTGCCGATATGGTGTTGGTCCAGGATGAAGTGAGCGGGCTGGTCTTCAACCAGGCGTTCGACGCCGACAAGCTCAACTATGACAGCGACTACCAGAACGAACAGGCTCACTCGGGGCAGTTCCAGCAGCATCTGGCTGATGTGGAGGGCATCATTGCCCGGCATTTCAGCGGACAGGCATTGATTGAGGTCGGCTGCGGCAAAGGCTACTTCCTGGAGTTGCTCAAGGAGCGGGGCTACGCCATCACCGGTATCGACCCGGCCTACGAGGGCGACAATGCCGATGTTGTCAAGGCACCGTTCACCCGTGAGCTGGGCTTGTCGGCCGACGCGGTGGTGCTGCGCCATGTGCTGGAACATATCCAGGACCCGGTGGGCTTTCTGGCTGAAATCGCGGCGGCCAATCAGGGCGGACAGATCTACATCGAGGTGCCATGCCTGGACTGGATTCTGGACCATCGCGCCTGGTTCGACCTGTTCTACGAGCACGTCAATTATTTCCGCCTCGATGACCTGCGCCGGATGTTCGGTACGGTGCATGAAGCGGGGCATCTGTTTGGTGGCCAGTACCTGTATATCGTCGCCGACCTGGCAACGTTACGCCTGAGCCCGGCCCAACCGGCGGCGATGCTGGAACTGCCCGATGGATTCACCGCCAGCCTCGGGCGCGCCGTGCAGATTATCCAGACCGCGCGGCACCAAGGGTCGGCGATCTGGGGGGCTTCTTCCAAGGGCGTGATCTATGCGCTGTTCCTGCAACGGGCCGGAGTGGCGGTGGACTGCGTGATCGATATCAACCCGGCCAAGCAAGGCCGGTATCTGCCGCTCAGTGGCGTGCGGGTTTCCTCACCCGATGAGGCGATGGACTCCCTGCCTCAAGGGGCTCACGTATTTGTAATGAATTCCAATTACCTCGAAGAGATCAAACGGATGACCGGTGGGCGTTATGTCTACCATGCCGTTGACAGCGCTTCGTTCCAATAACAGCGAGATTCGAATATGACTGACAACACGATCCATAAAGCTTTCGAAGCCCAATGCCAGACTGAAATCGCCGCCCAGGGGCAGGACGAGAAACTCGTCGGCCTGGCCAAGCATTTTTTCAACGAATCGGCCAAGCACAAATACAGCTATCACTTCTCCTGGATGGGCCGGCCGATCATTCAGCTACCGCAGGACATGATGGCGATGCAGGAACTGATCTGGCAGATCAAGCCTGACCTGATCATCGAATGCGGCATCGCCCACGGTGGCTCGATCATCTATTACGCCTCGTTGCTGGAACTGCAAGGCCACGGTGAAGTGCTGGGCATCGACCTGGATATCCGCCCGCATAACCGCGAGGCCATCGAAAGCCACCCGATGAGCAAACGCATCTCGATGATCGAAGGTTCGAGCATCGATCCGGCCATCGCCGAGCAGGTCCGTGCGGCGGCGCAAGGCAAGAAGGTCATTCTGGTACTCGACTCCAACCACACCCACGACCACGTGCTCGAAGAACTGCGTCTGTACGCGCCGCTGGTTTCGGTGGGCAGTTACTGCGTGGTGATGGATACGGTCGTAGAAGACATGCCGGCGGACTTTTTCCCCGACCGTCCGTGGGGGCCGGGTGACAACCCGAAAACTGCCGTCTGGAAATACCTTGAGGAAAACGGCGATTTCGAGATCGACCGGCAATTGCAGAACAAGTTGCTGATCACCGTTGCTCCGGACGGTTATCTGCGTCGGGTTCGTTAAACATCGGTTTCAAGTCATTGGCGTCTGGCAGGTTGTGGGGACAGGAAATATGCAGGTTAAGAACATTTTTCAAGACAACATGGCACCGTTGAGCGAGCGGTTCACCGTGGTGGTAATTTCCCACAATCGCAGCGCATTCCTGCGTCGTACATTGCATTACTACAGCAGCTATCCCTGTTCGGTATTGGTGCTTGATTCGTCCGTTGAACGCGATGAGCAGATCCACCTGGACTTTCCATCGGTCGACTATCGCCATTTGCCGCAGTTCACCTACAAAGGGCTGCAGGACAAGCTGGTATACGGTGTCAATCAAGTCACTACGCCGTACATGGTATTCGCTGCCGACGATGACTTTCTGCTGCACGATGCCCTGACCGAGTCGGTGGAGTTTCTCGAGGCCAATCCTGACTATGGCCTTTGCCATGGCTACGGGATCATGTACCTGTCCTGTGCGACCGAGGTGTGTTACTTCCGTCGTGATCGTAAGGTCCATGAAGACTACAACAGCGAGTTGGCCGAGGACCGGGTGATCCGTTTCATGGATCAGTTCCTGCCGCCATTCTACGCCGTGACCCGCACTGATCTGCTGCAACAGTGGTACGGCCTGCTGCCTCCAGGGACCAGCTTTGAATGGCAGGAAATCGGGCATACCTTTTATTTGTTGGCTTGTGCCAAGGCGCGGATCCTGCCGATTCCGTTCGCCGTTCGTGAGCTCAACTATGGTGGGTCGGAGCACAACACCAATGTATTGACCGTGCTCAGCTATAAAGACGCAAAAAGCGTCGCCGAGCGTGAGCAGTTCGCCGAGTTCCTGGCGTCCATTCCAACGCAGTTGAGCGAGCAGGCACCCGAGCGCATCAAGCAGATTGCCTTGGACGGTTTCGCGGCCATGGCTGATTGCCTGCTTCAAGGCCGTTCGCTCAAAGGTACGCAGATCATTCGTTCGGCCTGGAGCGAGGCGGGTGGCGAGCCGGTTCGCTCGTTTGGGCCGCAGCAGTTTGTCGAAATGCCTTTCTACAATCAGCGGGTGTTCGATCTGCTGACGGAGTTCGAATTCCTGTTGCACGCCATGCCGGCCGGCCGCCTGCAGCTTCAGCAACTGGAGGGGATTCTTCTGCGTCAGCATGAATTGATGCGTGTGCATCCCAACGACAACGAACGCACGATACGCAGCCGTCTTTGGGAGGCCCAAGGCCTGTATGCGTTCAACCGTACCGTCGTCAAACGCCTGGCCGAGTCGTTGAAAAGCAGCGACGAGCCCGATGAAGCACTGAAGTTGCAGGCTTGGGCCGAACGACTGGACTCAGTGCCAGGACAGCAGGATCGACGTTTACTGGAAAACATGCACTCCGGTCGTTTATTGAGCTGGCTTGAGGCGCGCAATCCGAAGCCGCAAGAGCGTGCTGGCATCGCTGCTCATCTGGCCGAGCATCAGGGCGGGCCGCGCTTTGGCATCCTGTTGCTGGACTTGGACGCTGACATGTTCAAGTTGCAGGCCACCTTCGACAGCTTGGTCAACGGCCATTGCAAGGCTTTCAACGTGGTGGTGTTCACCACCGGCGAACTGCCAGCCTCCACCACGGTGCGCGACACAGTGCACTTCGTCAAAGTCACTACGATCAATTATGTCGAGCGCATCAACCAGATCATCGGGGAGTCGACCGCTGATTGGCTGGTGCTGGCCGAGGCCGGTGACCAGTTCACCGCCTGTGGCCTGCTGCGTGCCAGCCTTGAACTGATCGGTGCCGAAGGCGTGCGCGCCGTCGCCATGGATGAAATCCAGCGCAAGGCCGATGGCAGCCTGACCGATGTGTTCCGTCCGGGCGTCAACCTTGATCTGCTGCAATCGGTGCCGTCGTTAATGGCTCGCCATTGGCTTATTCGTCGCGAAGTGCTGGCCCAGGCTCGTGGTTTCACCGCAGATTACCCTCAGGCGCTGGAGCAGGACCTGTTGTTGCGCTTGATTGAAGACTCCGGTCTGGCTGGCCTGGCGCACCTGGCCGAGCCATTGTTGATCTGCAATGCCCCGGCAGAGGAGCAAAACCCGCAGGAGCGTCAGGTGCTGACACGTCACTTGGCTGCCCGGGGCTATCGTGCCCAAGTCACCTCGGCCCAGCCACTGACTTACCAGATCGATTACCAGCACGCCGTGCGGCCGCAGGTATCGATCATTCTTGAAAGCCGGGATAACTTCGAACAGGTGCAGCAAGCGCTTGTCAGTGTGCTGCAGCGCACCCGTTATCAGCGCCATGAAATAGTGATCGCTGACAACTTCAGTCAATCAGAGGAACTGGCCCGATGGCTGGACGATCTGGAAGGCAAGGGCGAGCGGATTCGTATTCTGCGCAGCGACCGACGCCTCAGCAGTTCGGCACTGATCAACTGGGCGAGTGGGCAGGCCAAGGGTGAATACCTGGTGTTGCTGTCCGCCCAGGCGCAGGTGATCAACGCCAACTGGCTTGACAGTTTGCTCAATCAGGCCCAGCGACCGGAAGTGGGGATTGTCGGCAGCAAACAGATGGACATCCGCGGAATCACCACCCAGGCTGGCCTGGTGCTCACTCCCGATGGACAAGTGGGCTCGGTGTATGTTGGTGAGCGCAAGGACGCCAAGGGTTATCTCAATGGCCACCAGGCGGAGCAGAACTATTCGGCAGTGTCCGGCGCTTGCCTGATGATTCGCAGGGACCTGTTCGATGCCGTGGGCGGTTTGGACGAAGAGCTGTTCGCCGAAGCCTTTGCCGATGTCGACCTGTGCCTGAAAGTGGCCGACGCAGGTTATCTCACGGTCTGGACCCCTCAGGCCCAGATGCTTCACCCAGGCACATTGCCAGACGCGCCTCGGGCCCTCGATGCCCTGCGAGACAAATGGCCATCACGCTTCGAACAGGATGCGATGCGCAACCCCAACCTGGCGCTGACGGGAGCGGGTTTCGCGCTGAGCGATCCCACTGCTGTGGATTGGGCTCGGCTGATCGGATAGGCATACCTTTACGAATAGCCCTTTCAAAAAGGGCTTATTCGGCAAATTAGCGTGACCTGCGAGTCATAACGCGCATCTTCACTGTATTGTATTGACCGGGAAGATGGCGCCTGGCCGTTATCAGGTCCAGTGATAGCCCTTTGTACTTCCCCTTGTCGGCGCCCCTCGATTCCTGCGAGCGGTGGTATTGGGCTGTTTTTAATTGGGAAGCCGTAATGATTGGCATAAAGAGCATTGCGAGCTACGTTCCTGTAGCCGGCGTGGACAATTACGCACAGGGTGCGAAGTTTGAAAAGGATGAAGAATTCATTCTCGGCAAGATCGGTTCCGCCTTCCTGCCACGCAAGGATGATGGACAAGAGACCTCCGACCTGTGTGTCGAAGCGGCCAATGCGCTGTTTGCCAACAATCCTGGTCTGAAACGCGAAGCCATCGATGTCCTGATCGTCGTCACCCAGAACGGCGACGAGGAAGGCCTGCCGCACACGGCGGCTATCGTGCAGGACAAGCTGGGCTTGCCTACCAGCGTGGCGGCATTCGATATCTCCCTGGGGTGTTCGGGTTACGTCTACGGAATCTATGCCATCAAGGGCTTCATGGAGGCCGCTGGCTTGAAGAACGGGCTGTTGATAACAGCTGACCCGTATTCCAAGATCGTCGACCCCGAAGATCGCAACACCACAATGCTGTTTGGCGACGCCGCCACTGCCACGTGGATGGGCGAAGATGCTCCATGGCAACTCGGTAAGTCCAAGTTCGGCACCGACGGTTCCGGTGCGCCGCACCTGAAGGTCAGCGACGGCGTGTTCTTCATGAATGGCCGCCAGGTGTTCAACTTCGCCCTGCTTAAGGTCCCGGCCCATTTGCATGAGCTGTTGGCCGATTCGAACCTGCAAGCCAGCGACATCGATGCGTTCTGTATCCACCAGGGCAGCGCGGCAATTGTTGATGCCGTGGCGCGACGTTTCGAGGGGGATCCAGAGAAATTCATCAAGGACATGGTCGAGACAGGGAACACCGTGTCCTCGAGTATTCCGTTGCTGCTGGAGAAGCATGTGCTTGACTCCAGCTGGAAGCGCGTGGCCTTGAGCGGTTTCGGTGTGGGGCTGTCCTGGGGGTCGGCGATCATCTATCGTCCGTGAATCGTTGAAGCCACGGTAGCTGCAAAAAAGTCCCAGGTTTGACCTGGGACTTTTTTTTGTGCGCTCAGCAGGGCGTATTCACTGCCGTGACAGGCCATATTCCTCGACAGTCATTTTTTTTGACGTCATTTTTTTGCTTGAGAGCTGCCAAGTCCTTGATTTCTGAGGAGTGGCATCCTGATGGCAATTTTTTTGAAAAAAGGGCTAAAGCAAGTTCCGATTACGACGATAACTATTACGAAGGTTCTCTAGGCCACACCCGGCGGTTGCCAGGGCCGGAAGCCGCAGTACCCAACCAACGAGGAATTCGTCATGGCTTTAACAGTAAACACCAACGTCACATCGTTGAACGTCCAGAAGAACCTGAACAAGGCTTCCGATGCTCTGTCCACTTCGATGACTCGCCTGTCTTCCGGCCTGAAAATTAACAGCGCCAAAGACGACGCCGCCGGCCTGCAGATCTCCACTCGTATGACCTCGCAAATCCGCGGTCAGACCATGGCGATCAAGAACGCCAACGACGGTATCTCCATCGCTCAGACCGCTGAAGGTGCTCTGCAAGAGTCCACCAACATTCTGCAGCGTATGCGTGAGCTGGCTGTACAGGCACGAAACGACTCCAACGGTACCGAAGACCGTGCAGCTCTGAACAAAGAATTCGCTTCGATGTCGAACGAGCTGACTCGTATTGCCAAATCGACCAACTTGAACGGTAAGAACCTGATTGACGGTACCGCTGGCACCATGACCTTCCAGGTTGGTTCCAACACTGGTGCTGACAACCAGATCACCCTGACCCTGGACAGCGGCTTCGACGCAGCTTCCCTGTCGGTTGACTCGGCTACTGTACAGATCACTGGTACCGACTCGGCTACCGCTGAAGCTTCGATGAACAACGCGCTGACCAAAATCGACGCCGCTCTGGCCAAGATCAACTCCAGCCGTGCAGACCTCGGTGCTGCGCAAAACCGTATGACCAGCACCATCTCCAACCTGCAAAACATCAACGAAAACGCCAGTGCTGCACTGGGTCGTGTACAAGACACCGACTTCGCTGCTGAAACTGCCCAGCTGACCAAGCAGCAGACTCTGCAACAGGCTTCCACTTCGGTTCTGGCCCAGGCTAACCAACTGCCATCCGCTGTACTGAAGCTGCTTCAGTAATAGCCGGATGAGTTTTAGCGGGGGGGTGCGCTTGCGTACTCTCTCGCTTTTTCCGTTCTAGAGGTGATGGACATGGATATGAGCGCGAAGCTGAACTTGTCTTATCCAGCGGCGAGGCCGGCGCCAACAGTGGCCGACAAGCCAGTGGAGAAGCCTCGGGCCGATGCTGTCCCGGTGGGGGCGGTCAAGGTCAAAGAAAGTCCCAAGGACGCCGCTGCCGAGCAGGACAGGCTCAAGAAAGCTGTCCAGGAAATCGAGAAGTTCGTTCAGTCGGTCAAGCGTAATCTGGAGTTCTCGATTGACGAGCCTTCAGGCAAGATAGTGGTCAAGGTTATTGCCAGCGATTCCGGTGAGGTGATTCGTCAGATCCCGAACGAGGAAGTCCTCAAGTTGGCTGATAGTCTGAATGATGCAAATAGCCTGTTGTTCAGCGCGGAAGCCTGACGACTGGCACGAATTTTGTTGTTTAGTTCTTTTGGGCGTTGTAATGGTCAAAAGGCCGGCGACACACTGAAGGGAGTCCCACATGGCAAGTCCAATTCTACCTGGCTTGGGTTTAGGCTCTGGCCTTGATACCACTGCTATCGTCAAGGCATTGGTGGATTCTGACAAAGCGGCCAAGCAAGGTCAGATTGACCGTGCCACTAAGACCAATACCTCCAACATTTCCGGCATTGGTTCGTTGAAATCGCTGCTGGCTACGTTCCAGTCTGCGCTCGAGGCTCTGGGGAGCAAAACCACGCCCCAGTTCACTGGCTTCTCCGCCACTTCATCCGATACCAAGATATTGACCGCTACGTCGAGCAACACGGCGGTTGGCGGCACTTACAGTATCAAAATCGATAGCTTGGCGACCTCCTCGAAGGTTTCGACGGCCGCTTTTGCTGGCGGTCCTTCCAGCGCAGTGGACGCTGGCACGTTGACCATCAGTAGTCAAAACGGCGATTCCTATGCAGTCGATGTCCCTGCCGGTTCCACACTGCAATCGGTGCGGGATGCGATCAATGCCAAGTATCAAGCCAGCGGTATAAACGCCAACATCGTCACCGACAGCTTCGGTTCGAGACTTGTAGTAGGTAGCAGCAAAACAGGTGCGGGCAATGACCTGTCCATGAGTGGTATCGCCAGTCTGGCGGTTGACGGCACTGTCGCCATGGCCACTCCCCCGACGGCTAACTCTGCTGGCTCGCTGTCGCTGGCCAAGGATGCAAAATTCAACATCGATGGACTGGAGATGACCAGTCCAACCAACAAGTTGGATAATGCTGTCTCCGGATTGAGCATGACGCTGCTTGCGCCCACCGCCACGGCGGTTACAGTGACCGTCGCGACAAACACCGACGGGCTAAAGGCCTCGATTCAGAAATTCGTCGATGCCTATAACGCGATCGCCAAGGCAGTCACTTCGCTGACCAAGCCCACCACTGACGCTGACGGGAAATCGGTTCCGGCTGCACTGAATGGTGATGCGATGCCACGTGCGCTGTTGGCTGCCATCCGTGGGCCGTTATCTGAGACCGGGGCTGGCACAAAACTAACTGTTTTGTCTCAGTTGGGAATTACCACCAACCAGACGACAGGTGCTTTGGATTTCAATAGCACCAAATTCACCGCAGCTCTGAACGATAAGCAGCTGGGTGGGGAAGTCCAAACGCTGTTCACAGGTGATAATGGTCTGATCGAGCGCATGCAGAATGCGATCAAGCCGTACACAGAGAATAAGTTGGATGCCAACGGAAAGCCGGTCGATAACATTCTGACAGCAAGGTCAAAAAACCTTGAAACAATACAGAAGAGGTTGGTCGCCGATCAGGCAGCTCTTGATCGTAGGATCGAAACCCTGACCACCGTACTCACCAAAAAGTACAATGATATGGACACCTTGGTGGGCAAGCTTAAAGCCACTGCCAGCAACATCACCTCGATGTTCGAAGCGTTGACGGCGCAACAGAAAAAAAGCTGATAGCAATCTAAACAAAAGGCCCGGTCGTGTTACAACACACCGGGCTTTCGTTTTTTCGGCCTAAAGTTTTTTGACGCGGCGTCGATACGCTGTTTATACGAAACTGAAGTTTTTGATGAGGTAGAACATGAATCCGATGTTAGCCCTTCGCCAATACCAGAAGATTGGCGCCCAGGCGCAAACCTCCGAAGCAAGTCCCCATCGCTTGGTGCAAATGCTCATGGAGGGTGGGTTGGATCGTATCGCCCAGGCCAAGGGGGCAATGGAGCGCAAGGATATTCCGAACAAAGGCATCCTGATCAGCAAGGCCATCGGCATTATTGGTGGTCTGCGTGAAGGATTGGATCTGGAAAACCAGGCCGAGTCGGTTGCTGAGTTGGACGCTCTCTACGCTTATATGATGAAACGCCTGGCCGAAGCCAACGCCAAGACCGACCCGAAGATCCTCGACGAAGTGGCCGATCTGCTTCGTACGGTCAAGGAAGGCTGGGATGGTATCGCCGTTCCCGGTCCGCAATTCTAAGGAGTACTCCCCATGAGTCATGTCCTGCAGCGAATAGAACAAACCCGTGACGCTCTGGTCGATGCCCTGGCCGAGCGGAACTGGGAGGCCATTGGTCAGTTGGACATGACGTGCCGTTCCTGCATGGAGGATGTGCTAGGGGCGTCCGAGGTGGATGGGGCGGCATTGCGCGCCAATCTTGAGGAGTTGATGGGGGTCTACAAGCAGCTTCTGGAGGCTGCGACAGGGGAGCGCCAGGCGATCGTCAACGAGATGTCGCAGGTTCACCAAGCACAAAACGCGGCGAAGGTCTACAACTTGTTCGGATAATAAATCCAAACAAAGTGCGCCATAAATTTGACTGTGACCCGTTTTTTGACTTAACTAGTAACTGTTTTCAGATTTCAGACGTCTACAGGCACGACAAGTCTGCAAGCGTCTAGCTTGCCCCCAAATCCGGGCTCTGAGTTGACTAGGAAGTTGCTATTGCATGTGGCGTGAAACCAAAATTCTCCTGATCGATGACGACAGCGTCCGCCGCCGTGATCTGGCGGTGATCCTGAATTTTCTCGGTGAAGAAAATTTGCCCTGCGGCAGCCATGATTGGCAGCAGGCGGTCGGCTCTCTGTCGTCCAGTCGTGAAGTCATTTGCGTCCTTATCGGGACCGTAAATGCTCCCGCAACTCTTTTGGGCTTGCTAAAGACACTGTCAACCTGGGATGAGTTCCTTCCGGTTTTGTTAATGGGCGAAAATTCTTCCCTTGACTTGCCTGAAGACCAGCGCCGCCGGGTGCTTTCCACCCTGGAAATGCCGCCCAGCTATAGCAAGTTGCTCGATTCGCTGCACCGCGCCCAGGTCTATCGCGAGATGTACGACCAGGCTCGCGAGCGTGGCAGGCACCGCGAACCCAATCTGTTTCGCAGTCTTGTCGGCACCAGCCGGGCGATCCAGCATGTGCGCCAGATGATGCAGCAGGTGGCCGACACCGACGCCAGTGTGTTGATCCTGGGCGAGTCGGGCACCGGCAAGGAAGTGGTAGCGCGCAACCTGCACTACCATTCCAAGCGTCGCGAAGCGCCGTTCGTGCCGGTCAACTGTGGCGCAATCCCGGCCGAGTTGCTGGAAAGCGAATTGTTCGGCCATGAGAAGGGCGCTTTCACCGGCGCCATCACCAGTCGGGCCGGGCGTTTCGAATTGGCGAACGGCGGCACGCTGTTCCTCGATGAAATCGGCGACATGCCGCTGCCGATGCAGGTCAAGCTGCTGCGAGTCCTGCAGGAGCGTACCTTCGAGCGCGTGGGCAGCAACAAGACCCAGAGTATCGATGTACGCATCATTGCCGCGACCCACAAGAACCTCGAGAGCATGATCGAGGTGGGCAGTTTCCGCGAAGACCTCTATTACCGCCTCAACGTATTCCCGATCGAAATGGCGCCGTTGCGCGAGCGTGTCGAAGACATCCCGCTGCTGATGAATGAGCTGATCTCGCGCATGGAACACGAAAAGCGCGGTTCGATCCGCTTCAACTCGGCGGCGATCATGTCCCTGTGTCGCCATGGCTGGCCGGGTAACGTCCGCGAACTGGCCAACCTGGTGGAGCGCATGGCGATCATGCATCCCTATGGCGTGATCGGCGTGGCTGAGCTACCGAAGAAATTCCGCTACGTCGACGACGAAGATGAGCAGATGGTCGACAGCCTGCGCACCGATTTGGAAGAGCGGGTGGCGATCAACGGCCACACACCTGATTTCACCGCCAATGCCATGCTGCCGCCTGAAGGTCTTGATCTCAAGGACTACCTCGGTGGCCTGGAGCAGGGGCTTATCCAGCAGGCCCTGGATGACGCCAACGGCATCGTGGCTCGGGCAGCGGAACGCTTGCGTATCCGTCGCACCACACTGGTGGAGAAGATGCGCAAGTACGGCATGAGCCGTCGCGAAGGAGATGAACAGGCGGATGATTGACGCTTGTTTTGCAACCGCCTGATTTTCAGGCGGTTTTTTTTCGGCATGGGTATTGCTAAGGCTCTCTCAACATTCCGTTTAACTGACGGTCAGCCAAGCGAGAGAGTCCGATGCCCCAAGTCGCCCAGATATCTCCTGTCTCCGAATCAGGGAGCATGACGTCCGCCGAACAGGCGAGCCGGCTCGGACTTGAGCAGGCGTTTTCGCTGTTCAACCAGATGTCCAGCCAACTGACCGATTCCTACAGTCTGCTCGAAGCCCGTGTCACTGAGCTCAAGGGTGAATTGGCGGTGGTCAGCGCCCAGCGCATGCAGGAGCTGGCGGAAAAGGAACGCTTGGCCAACCGGTTGCAGAACCTGCTCGATCTTTTGCCGGGCGGCGTGATTGTCATCGATGCCCATGGCTTTGTCCGCGAGGCCAACCCGGCCGCTTGCGAATTGCTCGGGCTGCCGCTCGAAGGCGAGCTGTGGCGACATGTCATTACCCGATGCTTCGCACCTCGTGAAGACGACGGTCATGAAGTGTCCCTCAAGAACGGACGACGCCTGTCCATCTCGACCCGCTCACTGGACGCCGAACCCGGGCAGTTGGTGCTGCTCAACGACCTGACTGAAACCCGTCACCTGCAAGACCAACTGGCGCGCCATGAGCGTCTGTCTTCCCTGGGGCGAATGGTGGCGTCGCTGGCGCACCAGATTCGTACGCCATTGTCCGCCGCCTTGCTGTACGCCAGTCATTTGACCGAGCAACCACTGCCGATGGAAACCCAGCAGCGTTTCGCCGGGCGCCTGAAAGAGCGTTTGCACGAGCTGGAACATCAGGTGCGGGACATGCTGGTCTTCGCCCGTGGCGAGTTGCCGCTGACCGATCGTGTGACGCCGAAAGCCTTGTTGCAGGCGTTGCAAGCGGCGGCATCGACCCATGTACAGGGCTTGCCGATGCGCTGGCAGTGCGACAGCCATGTCGGCGAGGTGCTGTGTAACCGCGACACCTTGGTGGGAGCGGTGTTGAACCTCATCGAAAATGCGATCCAGGCCGGCGGCGAGAAAGTTCGCCTGAAGGTTCACCTTTACACCCGCGATGACTCCCTTCGTCTGTGCGTCAGCGACAGCGGCGGTGGCATCGAGCCGGCCGTGCTCGCCCGCCTCGGCGAGCCGTTCTTCACGACCAAGGCGACTGGCACCGGGCTCGGCCTGACCGTGGTCAAGGCCGTGGCTCGTGCCCATCAGGGAGAATTGACGTTACGTTCGCGGCTGGGGCGTGGGACCTGTGCAACGGTGCGCCTGCCGTTGTTTTCCAGTGCGCCGCAGGTGGAGTGATAGCGATGGCGATCAAGGTGTTGCTGGTAGAGGATGATCGGGCCCTGCGTGAAGCGCTGGCCGATACGCTGGTTTTGGCCGGGCATGGCTATGTGGCCGTAGGCTCGGCTGAGGATGCGTTGCAGACGGTGGCTCGGGAAACTTTCAACCTGGTGGTCAGCGATGTGAACATGCCGGGTATGGATGGACACCAGTTGCTCGGGTTGTTGCGTGCCCGTCACCCTCAGTTGCCGGTATTGCTGATGACGGCCCATGGTGCGGTCGAGCGTGCGGTGGAAGCGATGCGCCAGGGGGCTGCGGATTATTTGGTCAAGCCATTCGAACCCAAGGCGCTGCTGGACCTGGTGGCGCGTCATGCATTGGGCACCCCTGTTGTCGAGGGTGAAGGCCCGGTGGCGTTCGAGCCGGCCAGCGCGCAGTTGCTGGAATTGGCGGCGCGCGTGGCGCGCAGCGATTCAACGGTGTTGATTTCCGGTGAGTCCGGTACTGGCAAGGAAGTGCTGGCGCGCTATATCCACCAACAATCCCGTCGCGCCAACGAACCGTTCATTGCCATCAACTGTGCGGCGATTCCCGACAACATGCTCGAAGCGACGCTGTTCGGCCATGAGAAGGGGGCGTTCACCGGGGCCATTGCGGCCCAGGCCGGCAAGTTCGAACAGGCCGATGGTGGCACCATTTTGCTGGACGAGATCTCCGAAATGCCCCTGGGCTTGCAAGCCAAGCTGTTGCGGGTGCTCCAGGAGCGGGAAGTGGAGCGGGTCGGTGGGCGCAAGCCCATCAGTCTGGATATCCGCGTGGTGGCGACCACCAACCGCGATCTTGCGGGCGAAGTGGCAGCGGGACGGTTTCGCGAAGACCTTTATTACCGTCTGTCGGTTTTTCCCCTGGCCTGGCGTCCACTTCGTGAACGCACTGCCGATATCCTGCCGCTGGCTGAACGGCTATTGGCCCGGCACGTCAATAAAATGAAACACGCGACGGCGAGGCTTTCGCCGGCGGCCCAGGCCTGCCTGGTTGCGTATCCATGGCCCGGGAACGTACGGGAACTGGATAACGCCATCCAGCGGGCGTTGATCCTGCAGCAGGGCGGCTTGATCCAGCCAGAGGATTTCTGCCTGGCCGGTCCGGTGGCCTGTGCGCCGTTGCCGGTGTTGGCAGCGGCGCCCGCACCGGTGCTCGCGGCCCCGGTGGAAGTAGACGGCGAGTCGGCCGGCGCGTTGGGCGACGACCTGCGTCGGCGTGAGTTCCAGATGATCATCGACACCTTGCGCGCCGAGCGCGGGCGTCGCAAGGAGGCGGCAGAACGCTTGGGCATCAGCCCCCGCACCTTGCGCTACAAACTGGCGCAGATGCGTGATGCCGGTATGGATGTGGAGGCGTATCTGTTCGCTAGCTGATAACACACCGACACCGCCATTCCTTTGGAAGCGAGATTGCTCGCGAAGGCGGTGATTCCAGCGATGCACAGTTTGACTGTCAGACCGCTATCGCGAGCAGGCTCGCTCCTACCGGAGCCTGGCGCGGCGGTATGCGCATTTGTTTATCGCGGCCATGGAGCTGGCACCCTTGTTGCTACTACCTAGATACCCGCTGACCAAGTGTCAAAAAAACGCGGACCGCCAGAGAGAATAGAGCATGAGCCAAGGTATTGAATTTAATCGATTGATGTTGGACATGCGGGCCATGCAAATGGACGCCATGGCCCAGCCGAAATCGGTCGCCGTGCCCCAAGTGGCTGGCAGCAGCTTTTCCGACATGCTCGGTCAGGCCGTCAATAAAGTGAACGATACCCAGCAGGCATCGAACCAATTAGCCAGTGCCTTTGAAATTGGCAAAAGTGGCGTCGACCTGACTGACGTAATGATCTCTTCGCAGAAAGCCAGTGTCTCGTTCCAGGCGTTGACCCAGGTTCGCAATAAACTGGTTCAAGCCTACCAAGACATCATGCAGATGCCGGTTTAAGGAAACTATTGAGTCATGGCAGAAGCAGCCGTAGATAACGTTCCGGCCAAGGCCACCCCGACCGACGGCAAACCGCCGCTGTTCGGCCTGTCCTTCCTGGAAAATCTCTCCGAGATGACCATGCTGCGTCAGGTGGGCCTGTTGGTCGGCCTGGCTGCCAGCGTGGCGATTGGTTTTGCCGTGGTGCTGTGGTCTCAGCAGCCGGACTACCGTCCTTTGTACGGCAGCCTGGAAGGCATGGACGCCAAGCAAGTCATGGAGACCCTGGCTTCTGCCGACATTCCATACACCGTCGAGCCCAATTCCGGTGCCTTGCTGGTCAAGGCTGACGATGTCGCCCGTGCGCGCCTCAAGCTCGCCGCCGCTGGCGTGACGCCGAGCGACGGCAATGTCGGTTTCGAGATCCTCGACAAGGACCAGGGCCTGGGCACCAGCCAGTTCATGGAAGCGACCCGTTATCGTCGCGGCCTGGAAGGCGAGTTGGCGCGTACCATCTCCAGCCTGAACAACGTCAAGGGTGCTCGTGTGCACCTGGCGATTCCGAAAAGCTCGGTGTTCGTGCGTGATGAGCGCAAGCCGAGTGCTTCGGTACTGGTCGACCTGTATCCGGGCCGTGCCCTCGAGCCTGGCCAGGTCCTGGCGATCGTCAATCTGGTGGCGACCAGCGTTCCCGAGTTGAGCAAGTCGCAGATCACCGTGGTCGACCAGAAAGGCAACCTGCTGTCCGATCAGGTGGAAAATTCCGAACTGACCATGGCCGGCAAGCAATTCGATTACAGCCGTCGCATGGAAGGCATGTTGACCCAGCGCGTGCATAACATCCTGCAGCCGATCCTGGGCAATGACCGTTACAAAGCCGAAGTGTCGGCCGATGTGGATTTCAGCGCCGTCGAATCGACGTCCGAGCAATTCAACCCCGATCAACCGGCGTTGCGCAGCGAGCAGTCGGTCACCGAGCAGCGCACCGCCAGCAATGGTCCACAAGGTGTGCCCGGTGCCTTGAGCAACCAGCCGCCATCACCGGCCAGTGCACCGCAGACCACGGGTGGTGCCGCCGGTGCCGCCGGCATGGTGCAGCCAGGCCAGCCGCTGGTGGACGCCAACGGCCAGCAGATCATGGACCCGGCCACCGGCCAGCCGATGCTCGCGCCGTACCCGGCCGACAAGCGTCAGCAAGCGACCAGGAACTTCGAACTGGACCGTTCCATCAGCCACACCAAGCAACAGCAGGGGCGTTTGAACCGTCTGTCGGTTGCGGTGGTGGTGGACGACCAGGTCAAGGTCAACCCGGCCAATGGCGAAACCACCCGTGCGCCATGGAGCGCCGACGAGCTGGCGCGCTTCACCCGCCTGGTGCAGGACGCCGTCGGTTTCGACGCCAGCCGTGGCGACAGCGTCAGCGTGATCAACGTGCCGTTCTCCTCCGAGCGCGGAGAGGTGATTGCCGATATTCCGTTTTATTCGCAACCCTGGTTCTGGGATGTGGTCAAGCAAGTATTGGGCGTGCTGTTCATCCTGGTGCTGGTGTTCGGGGTGCTGCGTCCGGTGCTCAACAACATCACCAATGGCGGCAAGAACAAGCAGCTGGCCGGCCTGGGTGATGTAGAGCTGGGAGGCATGGGCGGCCTGGATGGCGAATTGGCCAACGATCGCGTCAGCCTCGGCGGGCCGCAGAGCATTCTGCTGCCAAGCCCGAGCGAAGGCTATGACGCACAGTTGAACGCCATCAAGAGTCTGGTGGCAGAAGATCCGGGTCGTGTGGCCCAGGTCGTGAAAGAGTGGATTAACGCAGATGAGTGATAATCGAGCCGCCGTAGCCAAATTGTCCCGGGTCGACAAAGCCGCGATCTTGCTGCTGTCCCTGGGGTCGACCGATGCCGCGCAGGTGCTGCGTCACATGGGGCCCAAGGAGGTTCAGCGTGTGGGCGTGGCCATGGCCCAGATGGGTAACGTGCATCGTGAACAGGTCGAGCAGGTCATGAGCGAGTTCGTCGACATCGTCGGCGATCAGACCAGCCTGGGCGTCGGTTCCGATGACTACGTGCGCAAAATGCTCACCCAGGCCCTGGGCGAGGACAAGGCCAACGGCCTGATCGACCGGATCCTGCTGGGCGGCAACACCAGTGGCCTGGACAGCCTCAAGTGGATGGAGCCGCGTGCCGTGGCCGACGTGATCCGTTACGAGCACCCGCAGATCCAGGCGATCGTGGTGGCCTACCTCGATCCGGACCAGGCCGGCGAAGTGCTCGGCAATTTCGATCACAAGGCGCGCCTGGACATCATTCTGCGGGTGTCGTCGCTCAACACCGTGCAACCGGCGGCCCTGAAGGAATTGAACCAGATCCTCGAGAAGCAGTTCTCGGGTAACTCCAATGCCTCGCGCACCACCCTGGGTGGCATCAAGCGTGCGGCGGATATCATGAACTTCCTCGACAGTTCGATCGAAGGTCAACTGATGGACTCGATCCGCGAGTTCGACGAAGACCTGTCCGGTCAGATCGAAGACCTCATGTTCGTGTTCAACAACCTGGCCGACGTCGACGACCGCGGTATCCAGGCGCTGTTGCGCGAAGTGTCCTCCGATGTGCTGGTGCTGGCCCTCAAGGGATCGGACGAAGGCGTCAAGGAAAAGATCTTCAAGAACATGTCCAAGCGGGCGGCCGAACTGTTGCGCGACGACCTCGAGGCCAAGGGCCCGGTGCGCGTCAGCGACGTGGAAACCGCACAGAAGGAAATCCTCACCATCGCCCGTCGCATGGCCGAAGCCGGAGAAATCGTGCTCGGCGGCAAGGGCGGCGAAGAGATGATCTAAGGTCGTTATGTCTGTCAAGAGTGATGAAGCACCCAGCGACCTGATCCGCGCCCGGGACGTCGGTGGTTTCGACGTCTGGTCGCTGCCCAGCTTCGATCCCCATGTGCCGGAGCCTGAGCCCGAGCCGGTGGAGGAGCTGCCGGAAATCGAGGAAGTGCCGCTGGAGGAAGTCCAGCCGCTGACCCTGGAAGAAGTTGAAAGCATCCGCCAGGAAGCCTACAACGAAGGCTTTGCCATTGGTGAAAAAGAGGGCTTCCACAGCACCTCGATCAAGGTCCGCCAGGAAGCCGACATCGCACTGGCGGCCAAGCTCCAGACGATGGAAGCGCTGATGCACAACCTGTTCGAGCCCATCGCCGAGCAGGATACGCAGATCGAAAAATCCCTGGTGGGGCTGGTGCAGCACATCGCCCGACAGGTGATCCAGCGCGAACTGGCCATCGATTCGAGCCAGATCGAACACGTCATGCGCGAAGCCCTCAAACTCTTGCCGCTGGGCGTGGGCAATGTGCGGCTCTACATCAACCCTCAGGATTTTGCGTTGGTCAAAGCCTTGCGCGAACGTCATGAGGAAACCTGGCGCATCGTCGAAGACGAGTCCATGCTGCCGGGCGGTTGCCGGGTGGAAACCGAACACAGCCGCATCGACGCGACCATCGAAACCCGCATTGCGCAGATCATGGCCAAGTTGTTTGACCAGCTCCACGAGCAGGCCCTGCATCCGGCCGCTCCGGACCTGAGCCTGCAATTGCCGGACGAGCCCAAGGCCACCGCCAGCGTCAGCGCGGACGCCGCTGATTTGATCGCAACTGAACCGGATGGTCGCGATGCGCCTTGAACGAACCAGCTTCGGCAAGCGCCTGGGCAGCTATGCCGAGGCCACCGAACTGGCCGGCCAGCCCATCCTGGAAGGGCGCCTGCTGCGCATGGTCGGCTTGACCCTCGAAGCCGAAGGCCTGCGCGCCGCCATGGGCAGCCGCTGCCTGGTCATCAACGATGACACTTATCACCCCGTACAGGTCGAAGCCGAAGTCATGGGCTTCTCCGGGAGCAAAGTCTTTTTGATGCCGGTGGGCAGCGTGGCCGGGATCGCCCCCGGCGCACGCGTGGTGCCCTTGGCCGATACGGGCCGACTGCCCATGGGCATGAGCATGCTCGGCCGGGTGTTGGATGGGGCTGGTCGTGCCCTGGATGGCAAGGGCGGCATGAAGGCCGAGGATTGGGTCCCGATGGACGGCCCGACCATCAACCCGCTCAAACGTGATCCCATCAGCGTTCCGCTGGACGTGGGCATTCGCTGCATCAACGGTTTGTTGACGGTGGGGCGCGGTCAGCGTCTGGGTCTGTTCGCCGGTACCGGCGTGGGCAAGAGTGTGCTATTGGGCATGATGACCCGCTTCACCGAAGCCGACATCATCGTGGTCGGGTTGATCGGCGAGCGGGGTCGTGAGGTGAAGGAATTCATCGAGCACATCCTTGGCGAGGAAGGCCTCAAGCGTTCCGTCGTGGTGGCTTCGCCGGCGGACGATGCGCCGTTGATGCGGCTGCGGGCCGCCATGTATTGCACCCGTATTGCCGAATATTTCCGTGACAAGGGCAAGAATGTCCTGTTGCTGATGGACTCGCTGACCCGTTTCGCCCAGGCCCAGCGGGAAATCGCCCTGGCCATCGGCGAGCCCCCGGCCACCAAGGGTTATCCGCCTTCGGTATTCGCCAAATTGCCCAAGCTGGTGGAGCGCGCCGGTAACGCCGAGAAGGGTGGCGGTTCGATCACCGCGTTCTATACCGTCCTTTCCGAGGGGGACGACCAGCAGGATCCCATTGCCGACTCGGCGCGGGGTGTGCTCGATGGGCACATCGTGCTGTCCCGGCGCCTGGCGGAGGAGGGGCATTACCCGGCCATCGATATCGAGGCGTCCATCAGTCGGGTCATGCCGTCCGTCATCAGCGCCGAACACCTGAAGCGTGCGCAACAGTTCAAGCAATACTGGTCGCGTTACCAACAGAGCCGCGATCTGATCAGTGTGGGTGCCTACGTGCCGGGTGGCGATCGCGAAACGGACACCGCCATCAATCTTTATCCGGCCATGGCGGTTTACCTGCGCCAGAGCCTGAACGACAACATCGGCATGGGGGCCAGCGAAGCGCACCTGCAAACGATCTTCGCCCCGGTATCCGGCGGATAACCGATCATGGCCACGAGTCGTGCGGCGCGTCTGGCGCCTGTGGTGGATATGGCAGAGAAGGCCGAGAAAACGGCCGTCCAACGTTTGGCGTATTTTCAGGGCCAGGTGGCCGTCGCCGAAAGCAAACTGGCGGACCTCGAGAATTTTCGCCTCGAATACCAGGAACAATGGATTGCCCGGGGCAGTCATGGCGTTTCCGGGCAATGGCTGCTGGGTTATCAAGGGTTTCTCGCGCAACTGGGGACTGCCATCGACCAGCAGCGCCAGAGTCTGGTCTGGCACCAGAACAATCTGGAGAAGGCCCGCCAGAGTTGGCAGGAGGCCTTCGCCCGGGTCGAAGGGCTGCGCAAGCTGGTGCAGCGCTATATCGATGAGGCGCGGCAGTTGGAGGACAAGCGCGAGCAAAAACTGCTGGATGAACTGTCCCAGCGTCTGCCGCGCCAGGATCCGTTCTGATCGCGGCACCGAATTTAGAGGATCGGGCGATCCAAAACCTTGCTCAGACCTCTACCAGGTGCTACACCTTGTACACGTATGTCCATGACAGGGAAGCCTACTATGTCAGTCGTTACAGAAGTCTCCGGCGATGGGAAGAAACTGACGATTTCGATCAAGGGTCGTTTCGATTTCGGGCGGCATCAGGAATTTCGTGAATCTTACGAAAAGTTTTCCCAAAAGCCCGAAATCTACGTCGTGGATCTCAAAGACACTACCTATCTTGATAGCTCCGCCTTGGGCATGTTGCTCCTGCTTCGGGATTACGCCGGAGGAGAAGACGCCAATGTGAGCGTCTCCAACTGCAGTGCGGATGTGCGCAAGATTCTTGCGATCTCCAATTTCGACAAGCTGTTCGACATCGACGGCCCGAAGGAGGACAGGTCCGATCCTAATGACGGAACGCAGCACGGCCACGCCCTCCGGGACAAGCTTCATGCAGGCAAAGCTTGACCGGCAGCCATGTTGTCCGATACCGAGTCCCTGACGGTCCTGATTGCCGAGGACAGTGCCGCTGATCGGCTGCTGTTGTCGACGATTGTCCGTCGCCAGGGTCATCATGTGCTGACCGCCGCCGATGGCGCCGAGGCGGTGGAGGTGTACCGGCTGCAGCGTCCTCACATGGTATTGATGGATGCCATGATGCCCGTCATGGACGGATTCGAAGCTGCACAGAAGATCAAGCACCTGGCCGGCGAACAGCTGGTCCCCATCATCTTTCTCACGTCCTTGACCGAAAGCGAAGCCTTGGCTCGTTGCCTGGAGGCCGGTGGCGACGATTTCCTGGCCAAGCCCTATAACCAGGTGATTCTGGCGGCCAAGATCAAGGCCATGGACCGCTTGCGCCGGTTGCAGGCCACGGTTGTCGAACAGCGCGATCAGATCGCTCGACACCACGATTACCTGCTCAACGAACAACGGGTCGCCAAGGCCGTGTTCGACAAGATCGCCCATTCCGGCTGTCTGAACGCGCCGAATATCCGATACCTGCAATCGCCCTATGCCCTGTTCAACGGGGATTTGCTCCTGGCCGCCTTCAATCCGGCCGGAGACATGCACGTCCTGTTGGGGGATTTTACCGGGCACGGCTTGCCGGCGGCGGTCGGCGCCATGCCCCTGGCGGAGGTCTTCTACGGCATGACCGCCAAGGGCTACGGCCTGGCGCAGATCCTGCGGGAGATGAATGCCAAGCTCAAGCGCATCCTGCCGGTCGACATGTTTTGCTGCGCGACGCTGTTGTGCCTGAGCTTTCAGCGTTGCACCGTGGAAATCTGGAACGGTGGCATGCCCGACGGCTACCTGCATGACAGTCTCAGCGGCGCGCGCAAGCCTCTGCCAGCGCGCCATTTGCCGTTGGGCGTGCTGACGCCACAACTGTTCGATGACCGTACCGAAGTGCATCCCATGGCAGTGGGGGATCGGGTGTTTCTGTTGTCGGATGGTGTGATCGACACCAGCAATGAAGAGGAAGAACTGTTCGGTGTGGAACGGCTGCAGGCGGTCTTCGCCGCCAATCGCGAGCCGGACTGCCTTTTTGAAGACATCCAGCAGTCGCTGCGCGAGTTCCGCGGCGAAGCTCGTGATGACTTCAGCATGGTGGAGGTGCGGATGGTTGCGCCGACGCAACTCAACCCGCCGCCACCGGTCTATTCCGATAGCGGCCAGTCCAGCCCGCTGGACTGGTCGGTGAGCTTCGAATTCCGGGCGCAGACGCTCAGGCGGTTCAACCCGATGCCGTACTTGCTGCAGCTTTTGCAGGAGGTTCATGGGCTCAGGGCTCAGAGCGGAGCCCTCTACAGCGTTCTCTCGGAGCTGTATTCCAACGCCCTTGAGCATGGGGTGCTGGGACTCGACTCGGGTATCAAGCGTGATGCGTCGGGTTTTGCGCGTTACTATACGGAGCGCAACTCACGCTTGGAGGCGTTGAGTGACGGTCATATCAGGGTACATTTGCACGTTACCCCCCATGGTGAGGGTGGCAGCCTGGTGATTGAGGTCGAGGACAGTGGCGAGGGCTTCGATGTCGCCCGTGTGCTGGCGCGTCCGCAGGACTGCGACAGGCTGTCCGGGCGCGGCGTGAGTCTCGTACGTCAGTTGAGCCATCAGGCCCGCTGGTCAGACGATGGTCGTAATGTGCGCGTGGAGTTTTTCTGGGAGGCTCTGGCATAATCCAGGCCATTCTTGATCAAGGAGCGAGCAAGTGAGTGAGATACATCTGGACCGCGATGTGCTCAGCACATTGAAGGAAGTCATGGAAGAAGGGTATCTGGAATTGCTCGATACCTTTCTCAACGATTCCGAGGCTCGCCTTCGGGTGCTGCACGAGGCCCGCGATGCCGAGAAGCTGAGTGCTACGGCCCATAGCTTCAAGGGCAGCAGCAGCAACATGGGCGCCATCCGCCTGGCCGAGCTGTGCGGTGAGCTGGAGCAGCGCGCCAAACAGCCTTCGCTGGGTGGCATCGAGAAACTGGTCAGCGAAATCGACAGCGAATTCGCTCATGTGCGCAACCTTTGCAGGGAAGAGCGCGAAGGTTTCCATTGCTGAAAGTTGTGCACGCAATTCCATGTTTGCCTGAGTTGGCCCAACCCTTGCAGTGACTTGTCCCGACTGTACCTATGATTTCAGTGCAGCGGAGACTTTTTATGCCCGTTACGCCCAATACACTGCTGCAGGCCGCTACCCAGGCCAAGCCCCAGACCGCCGTCAATTCACCGGCAGCGGCCCCTGAGCCAGGAAATAGAGCCTCCAGCTTCGCGCAGGTCTTCGCCAAGCAGACGCCTGTCAAATCACCGTCGGTCTCGGACCCTTCGATGAAGCCGGTGCGTGATAAGACCCCCGACAACACCGTCAAGAAGAACGTCGACAGCGAAACGGCTGCCGCGCCAGAACCGGCCGTTGCCGATAGCGGCAAACCCTTGCCTGCCGACAAGCCGGCTACGGCTGACGGTCAGGGCGCCAGCGAAGACCGCGACGATACCGTCCAAGTGCCAGTGGCCGAGGCTCAGCCTGCCGATCCGGCGCTCGATCCGGCCTTGCTGCCGGAGACCGTCACGCCGGTCGTGACCGTGGAGGTTGCCCCCACGCCGGTGGACGTGTCCTCCACGCCTCAAGTTGCCGCCGCGGTGGCGGCGCCAGTTGCTCCCCTGGTCACTCCGGCCAAGGCCGAGACGCCAGTGGTGGATCCGGAGTTCGATCCACAGGCTGATCCCCTCGACGCTCTGCCAGCGCTGCGCCTGGCAATGGAACAGAGCGGCCATGTTTCCGCGGCCAGCCAGCCAAAGGCCGCCGCTACGGCGCCGCTCGATGCTGAACAGACATCCACGTCGGCCCAGGCATTTGCCGCCGGCATGGCCAATATGCTCAGCGTCCAGGCCGACCAGGACGGCACCGGTCCGGGTAGCCAGGGCGGCGACAAAGCCTTTAGTGGTCTCATCAGCGAAGGGCTGAAGGATTTGAGCGCTGCGTCCAGCGACACGCGGGTGGATGATTTCGCCAACCGTCTGGCGGCGCTGACCCAGGCCGCTACGCCCAAGACGGCCAATGCGGTGCCGGTCAACCAGCCCATCGCCATGAACCAGAGCGGTTGGACCGAAGAAATCGTCAACCGGGTCATGTACCTCTCCAGCGCCAATCTCAAGGCGGCGGACATCCAGTTGCAGCCGGCCGAACTCGGGCGCCTGGATATCCGGGTGAACATGGTTCCGGACCAGCAGACCCAGGTGACCTTCATGAGCGCCCACTCCGGCGTTCGCGAGGCCCTCGAAGGCCAGATGCACCGCCTGCGGGACAGTTTCGCCCAACAAGGCATGGGCCAGGTCGATGTCAACGTCTCCGACCAGTCCCGGGGCTCGCAGAACCAGGACCAACAGGCACAGCAGCAGGCCCAGGCCGGACGCATCACCTCAGGTGGTTCGCGTCTGGATTCGGCCGATGAAAGCCTGCCGGCCAACGTGGCCGATGTCGCGGCCAGCACCACCAGCGTCATCGGCACCAG
This sequence comes from Pseudomonas sp. AF32, assembly GCF_022342325.2. Taxonomy (NCBI): domain Bacteria; kingdom Pseudomonadati; phylum Pseudomonadota; class Gammaproteobacteria; order Pseudomonadales; family Pseudomonadaceae; genus Pseudomonas; species Pseudomonas sp. AF32. The sequence goes on from NZ_RQJK02000012.1 coordinate 61,263, forward strand.
CGCGGTGGATTACTACGCCTGATCAGGCGCCACAGACCCTGTGGGAGCGGGCTTGCTCGCGAAAGCGGTATATCAGTATCGATGACGTCGACTGACACTCCGCTTTCGCGAGCAAGCCCGCTCCCACAGTTGTTTTGAGTTTTGCAAATTGCTTCTGGCATAACACTTGCTCCTGCCTTCCCATGCAACCGTAAACCCCCCGATTAGTGACGGATTATTGGCATGGCGAAGAGCGAAGCAGCAGCTGTAAAAGACCCCGCGACCAAAGGCAAACTCAAGATGATCATCCTGATCGTGGTGGGCTTACTGCTGGCGATCGGTGTTTCCGTGGGGGCGACGTGGTATTTCATGCACAACGCTCAAAGCAAGCCAGCGCCCGTGGCCGAAGCGGCTCCGGTCGGCAAGCAGCCGGCGATATTCGAGCCCATGGCGCCTGCGTTCGTGGCCAATTACACCCAGAATGGTCGCCAGCGCTACATGCAGGTCAGCATTACCCTGATGGGCCGCAACCAGGCCGACCTCGAAGCGCTGCGCGTGCACATGCCGCTGATCCGCAATAACCTGGTAATGCTGTTTTCCGGACAGAATTTCGACACCCTGGCGACTCCGGTCGGCCAGGAAATGCTCCGTCAGAAAGCCACGGCCAGCGTTCAGGAAGTGGCTCAGAAAGAACTGGGCAAAGTGGTGATCGAACAGCTGCTTTTCACTAACTTCGTATTGCAGTAGGAACACGACATGGCCGTGCAGGACCTGTTGTCCCAGGACGAAATCGACGCGCTGTTGCATGGTGTCGACGACGGCCTGGTGCAGACCGAAACCGCTACTGAACCGGGCAGCGTCAAAAGCTACGACCTGACCAGCCAGGACCGCATCGTTCGTGGGCGCATGCCGACCCTAGAGATGATCAACGAGCGTTTTGCCCGATACACCCGCATCAGCATGTTCAACATGCTGCGCCGTTCGGCCGACGTGGCCGTCGGTGGCGTGCAGGTGATGAAGTTCGGTGAGTACGTGCATTCGCTGTATGTGCCCACCAGCTTGAACCTCGTGAAGATCAAGCCGCTGCGCGGTACCGCGTTGTTCATCCTGGACGCCAAGCTGGTGTTCAAGCTGGTGGACAACTTCTTCGGCGGCGACGGTCGTCACGCCAAGATCGAAGGGCGTGAATTCACTCCCACCGAATTGCGGGTGGTGCGCATGGTGCTGGAGCAGGCCTTCATCGACTTGAAGGAGGCCTGGCAGGCGATCATGGAAGTGAACTTCGAGTACATCAACTCGGAGGTGAACCCGGCCATGGCCAACATCGTTGGCCCGAGCGAAGCCATTGTGGTGTCGACTTTCCACATCGAGCTCGACGGAGGAGGCGGTGATCTGCACGTGACCATGCCTTATTCGATGATCGAGCCGGTGCGCGAAATGCTCGACGCCGGTTTCCAATCGGACCTCGACGACCAGGACGAGCGCTGGATCAATGCCCTGCGCCAGGACGTGCTGGACGTGGACGTGCCGATCGGGGCGACGGTTGCCCGGCGTCAACTGCGTCTGCGGGACATCCTGCATATGCAACCGGGAGACATCATTCCCGTCGAAATGCCCGAAGACATGATCATGCGCGCCAATGGCGTGCCGGCCTTCAAGGTCAAGATGGGCTCTCACAAAGGCAACCTGGCGTTGCAGGTAATCGAGCCGATCGAACGCCGTTGAGTGGTGTCGAACGCTGTAATCGAATTTAGGTTTTTTACTGATTTTTGCCCGCCGAGGACAAATGATGGCTAACGATATGAACAACCAGGACGACCAGGCGCTGGCCGATGAATGGGCTGCGGCCCTGGAAGAAGCCGGCGAAGGCGGGCAGGCCGACATTGACGCCCTGCTGGCCGCCGACACGGGTGCCCATGCGTCCAACCGTCTGCCGATGGAAGAGTTTGGCAGCGTGCCCAAGAGTCATGAGCCGGTGACGCTGGACGGGCCGAACCTGGACGTGATTCTCGACATCCCGGTGTCGATTTCCATGGAAGTGGGCAGCACCGACATCAATATCCGTAACCTGCTGCAGCTCAACCAGGGTTCGGTGATCGAGCTGGACCGCCTGGCCGGCGAACCGCTGGACGTGCTGGTCAACGGCACCCTGATCGCCCATGGCGAGGTGGTGGTGGTCAATGAGAAGTTCGGCATCCGCCTGACGGACGTGATCAGCCCGAGCGAACGCATCAAGAAGCTGCGCTGAGTGAAAGGGGTTATCGCAACAGCCCTCATGCTGCCGTTCAGCGTGTTGGCCGCCGAGCCTGCGGCGACTGCAACGGCAAGCGCAGCGGCGACCGGCAGTGGCATGGCTGGGCAACTGGCGCAATTGGTGCTCGGCCTGCTGTTGGTGCTGGGGTTGATCTTTTTCCTGGCCTGGTTGCTGCGTCGCGTGCAGCAGGCGGGGCCGGCCGGCAAGGGGCAGGTCATCGACATCGTCGGCTCCCGCGCACTGGGGCCACGTGATCGTCTGGTGCTGGTGCAGGTTGGCAACGAACAGATCCTGCTGGGCCTGAGCCCCGGCACCATTACCGCGTTGCACGTGCTCAAGGAGCCGGTGCAGGTGCCCACTTCCGAACAGGTCGCTCCCGAATTTGCCCAGCGCCTCATGGAGCTGCTGGGTAAAGACCAGAAGGATAGAAAGTAATGCCGTTGCGCATTCTGTTGGCGCTGGCCTTGATGCTGGCCGCACCGTTGGCGTTTGCCGCCGATCCGTTGTCGATCCCGGCGATCACCCTCGGCACCAACGCCGAAGGAGCCCAGGAATACTCGGTCAGCCTGCAAATCCTGCTGATCATGACGGCGCTGAGTTTCATCCCCGCGTTCGTCATGCTGATGACCAGTTTCACCCGGATCATCATTGTCTTTTCGATCCTTCGCCAGGCCCTTGGCCTGCAGCAGACGCCGTCGAACCAGATCCTCACCGGCATGGCGCTGTTCCTGACCATGTTCATCATGGCTCCGGTGTTCGATCGGGTGAACCAGGATGCGCTGCAACCTTACCTGGCGGAGAAAATCACCGCCCAGGAAGCCGTGGCCAAGGCCGAAGTGCCGGTCAAGGACTTCATGTTGGCCCAAACCCGCAGCAGCGATCTGGAACTGTTCATGCGCCTGTCCAAACGCACGGATATCCCCAGCGCCGACCAGGCGCCGCTGACCATCCTGGTGCCGGCGTTCGTGACGTCCGAGCTGAAAACCGCGTTCCAGATCGGCTTCATGATTTTCATCCCGTTCCTGATCATCGACCTGGTGGTCGCCAGTGTACTGATGGCGATGGGTATGATGATGCTGTCGCCGCTGATCATTTCCCTGCCGTTCAAGATCATGCTGTTCGTGCTGGTGGATGGCTGGGCCTTGATCATTGGCACGCTGGCGGGCAGTTTCGGCGGTGTTTAGACCATTCGTGCGGGTAGCAAGATATGACGCCTGAAGTAGCGGTAGACCTGTTCCGCGAAGCGCTCTGGCTGACGACCATGATGGTGGCCGTGCTGGTGATTCCCAGTTTGTTGGTGGGTCTGCTGGTGGCAATGTTCCAGGCCGCGACCCAGATCAACGAACAGACCCTGAGCTTTCTGCCGCGTCTGCTGGTGATGCTGGTGACGTTGATTGTCGCCGGTCCCTGGCTGGTGCAAACCTTCATGGAATACATCCTGCAGTTGTACGGCAGTATTCCGCAGTTGATCGGTTGACCCGATGTCGATGCTAGCGTTGACGGACACCCAGATCAGTACTTGGGTGGCGTCCTTCATCCTGCCGCTGTTTCGCGTGACGGCTGTATTGATGAGTATGCCGGTCTTCGGCACGACTCTGGTGCCCACGCGCGTGCGTCTTTATTTTGCCTTGGCTATCACAGTGGTCATCGTGCCCGGCCTGCCGCCGATGCCACCGGTCAACGCCCTGGACCTCAGTGCGCTGATGCTGGTGGCCGAGCAGATCCTCATTGGTGTGTTGTTGGGCTTTTCGCTGCAATTGTTTTTCCAGGCGTTCGTGGTGGCCGGGCAGATCATCTCGATCCAGATGGGCATGGCCTTCGCCTCCATGATCGACCCCACCAATGGGGTCAACACGGCGGTGATCGGGCAGTTCCTGACCATGCTGGTCACGCTGCTGTTCCTGGCCATGAACGGTCATCTGGTGGTGTTCGAGGTGTTGACCGAAAGCTTCACTACCTTGCCGGTGGGCAGTGCGATGCTGGTCAATCATTTCTGGGATGTCGCCGGCAAGCTCGGCTGGGTCCTGGGGGCTGCCATGGTCCTGGTCTTGCCCGCAATCACGGCGTTGCTGATCGTCAACATCGCATTTGGGGTCATGACCCGGGCCGCGCCGCAACTGAACATCTTCTCTATCGGTTTTCCACTGACGCTCGTCCTTGGCATGGTGATTTTCTGGATCAGCCTGGGAGATATCCTCAATCAGTACCAGCCGCTGGCCACCCAGGCCTTGCAGTTGTTGCGTGACCTGGCACAGGCGCGCTGAACCATGGCGGAAAGCGAGAGCGGTCAGGACAAGACAGAAGATCCCACGGACAAGCGCAAGCGCGAATCCCGGGAGAAGGGAGAGATTGCGCGCTCCAAGGAGCTCAACACCCTGGCGGTGACACTGGCCGGTGCCGGTGGGCTGCTGATTTATGGGGGAGGATTGGCGCTGGACCTGCTGGAGATCATGCGCCTGAACTTCTCTTTGCCCCGTGAGGTGTTGCTCACGCCGGGGGCCATGACCCAATACCTGTTGCATTCAGGCAAGATCGCTATCCTGGCGATGCAGCCGATTCTGATTTTCCTCCTGCTGGCCGCCATCATCGGTCCGATTTCCCTGGGAGGATGGTTGTTCGCGAGCGGGAGCCTGGCGCCCAAGTTTAGTCGGATGAATCCGCTCTCGGGTTTCAAGCGGATGTTCTCCACCACGGCGCTGATGGAGTTGCTCAAGGCACTTGGCAAATTCCTGCTGATCCTGTTCGTAGCCCTGACTGTGTTGCAATCCGACATCGACGATCTGCTGCGCATCGCCCACGAGCCGTTGGAGCAGGCCATCATCCACAGTGTGCAACTGGTGGGCTGGAGTACCCTGTGGATGGCCTGCGGATTGATTCTGATCGCAGCGATCGACGTGCCGATCCAGCTCTATCAGAGCAAGCAGAAGCTGATGATGACCAAGCAGGAGGTTCGTGACGAATACAAGGAGCAGGAGGGCAAGCCCGAGGTCAAACAGCGGATTCGCCAGTTGCAGCACGAGGTGTCCCAGCGGCGGATGATGGCGGCGATTCCGCAGGCCGATGTGGTCATCACCAACCCGACCCACTACGCCGTGGCGCTCAAGTACGACCCCGACAAAGGCAACGCCCCGGTGTTGCTCGCCAAGGGCAGCGACTTCCTGGCGTTGAAGATCCGCGAAATCGCCGTGGCCAACGAAGTGATGCTGCTTGAATCCCCGGCGCTGGCGCGGTCGATCTATTACTCCACCGAACTCGACCAGGAGATCCCTGGCGGCTTGTACCTGGCGGTGGCTCAAGTGTTGGCCTACGTGTACCAGATCCGCCAGCACCGCGCCGGCAAGGGCAAGCGACCCGAACCGCTCAAGGACCTGCCGATTCCGCCGGACCTGCGCCGCGACCCCTGAGTGAGCCTGCGCAACGGAACCTGTGGGAGCGAGCCTGCTCGCGAAAGCGGTTTGTCAGTCGATACCTGCTCAGCTGACCCCACGCTATCGCGAGCAGGCTCGCTCCCACAGGGTTCGCACTCTCAGTCCCAGGCTTGTATTTCAAGGTCTGGCAAAAGTTGGAAGGCTTCTTGCAATACCCCCTCCGAGCCCGCTCCGGGCGTCAAAAGTTTGCTTCACGGAACGGGGAATATTGGTGGATCGCTCTCAGTTACTCAGCACCGCGCGCAGCAACGTCGTAGACCTCAGCCGGGGCAATCTGGGTGTGCCGCTGTTGCTCATGGTCATGCTGGCCATGATGATGCTGCCGGTACCACCGTTCCTGCTGGACGTGTTCTTCACGTTCAACATCGCTTTGTCGATCGTGGTCCTGCTGGTCTGCGTGTATGCCCTGCGTCCGCTGGATTTCGCGGTGTTCCCCACCATTCTGCTGGTGGCTACGTTGTTGCGTCTGGCGCTGAACGTGGCGTCCACCCGCGTGGTCATGCTCCATGGCCAGGAAGGTCACGCCGCCGCCGGTAAGGTGATCCAGGCCTTCGGTGAGGTGGTGATCGGCGGTAACTACGTGGTCGGTATCGTGGTCTTCGCCATCCTGATGATCATCAACTTCGTTGTGGTGACCAAGGGTGCCGGGCGGATTTCCGAGGTCAGCGCGCGTTTCACCCTCGATGCGATGCCCGGCAAGCAGATGGCGATCGACGCCGACCTCAACGCTGGTCTGATCGATCAGAGTCAGGCCAAGGCGCGTCGCTTGGAAGTGGCCCAGGAAGCCGAGTTCTACGGTTCCATGGACGGTGCCAGCAAATTCGTGCGCGGTGACGCCATCGCCGGCCTGCTGATCCTGTTCATCAACCTCATTGGCGGCATGGCCGTCGGTATTTTCCAGCATGGCATGACCTTCGGCGACGCCGGCAAGGTCTACGCCTTGCTGACCATCGGTGACGGTTTGGTGGCGCAATTGCCATCACTGTTGTTATCCACAGCCGCCGCGATCATGGTCACCCGTGCCTCGGGCTCCGAAGACATGGGCAAGCAGATTGGCCGGCAGATGTTCGCATCGCCCAGGGCCCTGGCTGTGGCCGCGGGCCTGATGGCAGTGATGGGGCTGGTGCCAGGCATGCCGCACGTTTCCTTCCTGACCATGGCGGCCGTGGCGGCAGGCGGTGCCTACCTGTTCTGGAAGAAGCAGAACGTGCAGAAAGAGCAGGCCCTGCAAGAGGTCAAGCGTCAGCAGGAGCTGTTGCCGTCGCCAGCGCGCGCCATGGAAACCAAGGAGCTGGGCTGGGACGACGTGACGCCCATCGACATGATCGGCCTGGAAGTCGGTTATCGCCTGATCCCATTGGTCGACCGTAACCAGGGCGGCCAGTTGCTGGCGCGGATCAAGGGCGTGCGCAAGAAGTTGTCCCAGGACCTGGGCTTCCTGATGCCCACCGTGCACATCCGCGACAACCTCGACCTGGCGCCGAGCGCCTATCGGCTGACGCTGATGGGGGTCATCCTGGCCGAAGCCGAGATCTATCCGGATCGCGAACTGGCGATCAACCCGGGTCAGGTCTATGGTTCGCTCAACGGCATCACCGCCAAGGATCCGGCTTTCGGCCTGGAAGCGGTGTGGATCGAAATCAGTCAACGGGCCCAGGCCCAGTCCCTCGGTTACACCGTGGTGGACGCCAGTACCGTGGTTGCAACCCATTTGAATCAAATTCTGTACAAACACTCCAGCGAGCTGATCGGCCACGAAGAAGTCCAGCAATTGTTGCAGGTATTGGCCAAGGGCTCGCCGAAACTGGCCGAAGAGCTGGTGCCGGGTGTGGTTTCGTTGTCGCAGCTGCTCAAGGTTCTGCAAGCGCTGCTGGCCGAACAGGTGCCGGTGCGCGACATCCGCAGTATCGCCGAAGCGATCGCCAACAACGCTTCCAAGAGTCAAGATACCGCCGCCCTGGTGGCTGCGGTGCGGGTCGGCGTATCCCGTGCAATCGTCCAAAGCATTGTAGGCACTGAGTCCGAGCTGCCTGTGATCACTCTGGAGCCAAGGTTGGAACAGATATTGCTCAATAGTCTTCAGAAGGCAGGACAAGGCTCGGAAGAGGGTGTTCTGCTGGAGCCAAGCATGGCCGAGAAGCTGCAGCGTTCGTTGATCGAGGCAGCCCAGCGGCAAGAGATGCAAGGCCAACCGGTGATCCTGCTGGTGGCAGGTCCGATCCGCGCGATGCTCTCGCGCTTCGGCCGCCTCGCAGTCCCGGGCCTGCATGTGCTGGCGTATCAGGAAATACCGGACAACAAGCAAGTGACCATTGTTGCGACAGTAGGGCCCAACGGCTGAGGTAGTGGTTTATGCAAGTGAAGCGTTTTTTCGCCGCCGATATGCGTCAGGCCATGAAACTGGTTCGTGACGAGCTGGGCGCCGAAGCAGCCATCATCGGCAACCGCCGGATCGCCGGCGGTGTCGAGCTGACGGCGGCCCTGGACTACAAACTGTCTGCGCTGGCCCCGCGGGTTCCGAACATGGAACTCGAGGATGAGCTGCGCAAGACCCAGTCGCGCATTGCCAGCGCCCAGGCTGAACTGAGCCTGCGCAGCAGCGAAGGCGAAGCCGCGGCGGGTACCAATCGTCAATTGTTCGCCGGCCAGCCGTTGACCGCCGGCCTGCCCTTGACCGCTGCCGAGCCGCTGATCGAGCCAGCCCCGGTCGAGCCGCGTCGTCCGGCTCCGGCACCGGCCGCACCAGCTCCCAGTCTCGATCCGCGGGCCCTGGACTCGATGCGCTCCGAACTCAACAGCTTGCGCGAATTGATGGAAGTCCAGCTCGGCTCCCTGGCCTGGAACCAGTTGCAAGGCAGCCGTCCGGCCCAGGCCAACCTGTGGCGTCGCCTGCAACGCATCGGCCTGTCCGGCCCGTTGGCTCGCGACCTGCTGGCGCTGATCAATGACATCGAAGAGCCTCGCCAGGCCTGGCGCATGCTGCTGGCGCACCTGGCACGGATGATCGCCACGCCGGAAGTCGAGCCGCTGGAAGAGGGCGGGGTGATTGCGATGGTCGGCCCGGCCGGCATGGGCAAGACCACCACCCTGGCCAAGCTCGCCGCCCGTTATGTACTCAAGTACGGTGCCCAGAGCATTGCCCTGGTCAGCATGGACAGTTTCCGCATCGGCGCCCAGGAACAGCTCAAGACTCTGGGTCGTATTCTCAATGTGTCGGTGACCCACGTGGACCCGGGCCAATCCCTGGCCCAGGCGCTGGAACCGCTGCTGCGCAAGCGCGTCGTGCTGATCGATACCGCCGGCCTGCAAGCCAGCGATCCGGCCCTGCGCATGCAGCTTGAAAGCCTGGCCGGTCGCGGTATACGGTCAAAAAATTATCTCGTGTTGGCAACCACCAGCCAGAAACAGGTTCTAACGGCCGCTTATCACAGCTACAAGCGCTGTGGTCTGGCCGGTTGCATCCTGACCAAGCTGGACGAAACGGCAAGCCTGGGCGAGGTGTTGAGCCTGGCGATCGGTCACGATCTGCCGGTGGCGTACCTGACCGATGGGCCGCGGATCCCGGATGATTTACATCTGCCGCGTCGCCATCAACTGGTCAGCCGTGCAGTGAGTGTGCAAATGCAGGACGAACCCAGCGAAGAAGCCATGGCTGACATGTTCGCTGATATCTACCACAGCCCGACCAAGCAGGTTGGCTGAGGTAATCATGAATATTTTTTTTGTACCTACATCGATGGTCTGCCATGCAATGTTCTATGTGAACGCGCAGCCAGTAATGTGGCCTCCGTCTAAGTAAGACAAGGTAAAGAACGAACATGGGCAGCATGCATCCCGTACAGGTGATCGCGGTGACCGGCGGCAAAGGTGGCGTCGGCAAGACTAACGTGTCAGTGAACTTGTCCCTGGCTCTGGCAGAGCTTGGCCGACGGGTCATGCTGCTGGACGCCGACCTGGGCCTGGCGAACGTCGACGTGTTGCTGGGGCTCACACCCAAGCGCACCCTGGCGGACGTCATCGAAGGTCGCTGCGAGCTGCGTGACGTGCTGCTGCAAGGCCCTGGCGGGATTCGCATCGTGCCGGCCGCCTCTGGCACCCAGAGCATGGTTCATCTGACGCCGGCCCAGCACGCGGGCCTGATCCAGGCGTTCAGCGACATTGGTGACAACCTCGACGTGCTGGTGATCGATACCGCTGCCGGCATCGGTGACTCGGTCGTCAGCTTCGTGCGCGCAGCCCAGGAGGTGTTGCTGGTGGTCTGCGACGAACCGACGTCCATCACCGACGCCTATGCCCTGATCAAGCTACTGAACCGCGACTACGGCATGAACCGCTTCCGCGTCCTGGCCAACATGGCCCAGAGCCCCCAGGAGGGACGCAACCTGTTCGCCAAGTTGACCAAGGTCACGGATCGCTTCCTGGATGTTGCGCTGCAATACGTGGGCGCCGTGCCTTACGACGAAAGCGTACGCAAGGCCGTCCAGAAGCAACGTGCCGTCTATGAAGCCTTTCCACGTTCCAAATGCGCGCTGGCGTTCAAGGCAATCGCCCAGAAGGTCGATACCTGGCCGCTACCGGCAAACCCACGCGGGCATCTGGAATTTTTCGTCGAGCGTCTCGTGCAACAAACAGCAGGGCCCGTGTTATGACAGCCAGCGGTTACAACCATCTCTACAAGAAATCGGCACGGGACGCCCAATACGAGCTGGTGGAGCGTTACGCGCCCCTGGTCAAGCGTATTGCCTATCACTTGCTGGCGCGTCTGCCAGCCAGTGTCCAGGTCGAGGATCTGATCCAGGCCGGCATGATCGGCCTGCTCGAAGTGGCGAACAAATACGACGCGAGCAAGGGCGCCAGTTTCGAGACCTACGCGGGTATCCGCATCCGTGGAGCGATGCTCGATGAGGTCCGCAAGGGCGATTGGGCACCGCGTTCGGTCCACCGTAATACCCGCATGGTCAGTGACGCGATTCGCGCTATTGAATCTAAAACCGGTCGTGACGCTAAAGATCACGAGGTTGCGGCCGAACTCCAGTTGAGTCTCGACGATTATTACGGGATTTTGAACGATACCCTGGGCAGCCGCCTGTTCAGTTTCGACGACCTGTTGCAGGACGGCGAACACGAAGGGCTGCATGAGGATGGCCCAAGTACCTACATGGAGCCGTCGCGCGATCTGGAAGATGAACGCTTCCAGAGTGCGTTGGCGGATGCGATTGCCAATTTGCCGGAGCGCGAGCGACTGGTCTTGGCGCTGTACTACGACGAGGAGCTGAACCTCAAGGAAATCGGTGAGGTCCTGGGGGTCAGCGAATCGCGGGTCAGCCAGTTACACAGCCAGTGCGCGGCCCGTCTACGGGGGCGTTTGGGGGATTGGCGAGCGCGCTGACAGGCGGCATGGGAACGCATTGGGCGAGGTTGGCGAGGCAAGCCGCGTCAGTCGCCGTACGGTGTGTTCCGGACCGTTGTCGAGTGTTGTGCCGGATTGATTGAAATGGCGCGTTCAGGTGCTGGACACGTTTAAGACTGCTTGGAGGTCGAATTGGACAAGAACATGAAAATCCTCATCGTTGACGATTTTTCAACGATGCGGCGGATCATAAAAAACCTGTTGCGTGACCTTGGGTTCACCAACACGGTAGAGGCGGACGATGGCACCACTGCCATCCCGGTCCTCAACAGCGGGAGTATCGACTTTCTGGTAACGGACTGGAACATGCCCGGCATGACCGGTATCGACTTGCTGCGTCACGTGCGCGCCGATGAAAAACTCAAGCACCTTCCCGTGCTGATGGTCACCGCCGAAGCCAAGCGCGAGCAGATCATCGAAGCGGCCCAGGCCGGTGTGAACGGCTATGTGGTCAAACCCTTCACGGCCCAGGCGTTGAAAGAGAAGATCGAAAAAATCTTCGAACGCATCGGTTAATGGCGCCACGGGGGAGCTATGGAGCATAACGAATCTTCAATGGGCGATTTCGAATCGACCCTGAAAAAACATGCCCACGAACTGGTCGAGAACCTTGAAAAAGGCCGCTTCGGCGACGCAGTCCAGATGATCCACGAGCTCAACCAGACCCGGGATCGTGGTCTGTATCAGGAAGTTGGCAAGCTCACCCGTGAACTGCATAGCGCGATCGTCAATTTCCAGATCGACCCGAACACGCCGCAGGCCGAGGAAGTCTCGCAGATCACTGATGCGACCGAGCGTCTGTCCTACGTGGTCAAGCTGACCGAGGCCGCGGCCAACCGCACCATGGACCTGGTGGAAAACGCAACGCCCCTGGTCAACGGTCTGAGCGACGAAGCCCAGGCCTTGAGCACCGATTGGGGCCGGTTCATGCGGCGTGAAGTCGGAGCGGAAGAGTTTCGCGAGCTAGCCCGTCGCGTCGACGGTTTTCTGACGCGCAGCAGCACCGAAAACCGCGCCGTGGCGAACAATCTCAATGACATCTTGCTGGCCCAGGACTATCAGGACCTGACCGGCCAGGTGATCAAGCGCGTGACCCAACTGGTCACCGAAGTCGAAAGCAATCTGCTCAAACTCGTGCTCATGGCCAGTCAGGTGGACCGCTTTGCGGGCATCGAACATGACCGTGCGGCGATGCTCGCTGAAAAAGATCCACAAAAACATCTCTCTCAGGGTGAAGGTCCGCAAATTCATGCCGATAAAAGAGAAGACGTTGTGTCCGGTCAGGACGATGTGGACGATTTGCTGTCCAGCCTTGGATTCTGAGTTTTAGCCCTGTTTTAGGAGCACCCCTTAATGAGCTTCGGCGCCGATGAAGAGATCCTTCAGGATTTCCTGGTTGAGGCCGGCGAGATTCTAGAGCAACTGTCCGAGCAATTGGTCGAGCTGGAAAGCCGGCCCGATGATGCGGATCTGCTCAATGCAATTTTTCGCGGTTTCCACACTGTAAAAGGAGGCGCCGGCTTCCTCCAGCTCAACGAGCTGGTGGAGTGCTGTCACATTGCCGAGAACGTGTTCGACATCCTGCGCAAGGGGGAGCGTCGCGTTGACTCGGAGTTGATGGACGTGGTGCTTGAAGCGCTGGATGCGGTCAACAGCATGTTCAGCCAAGTGCGCGAGCGCTCGCCCATTACCCCCGCCACGCCTGAGTTGCTCGCCGCGCTGTCGCGCCTGGCTGAGCCGCAATCGGCTGACGAAGCCGCTCCGGTCGAAGCTGTGGTTGAAGAACCCGCTATCGAAGAGCCGGTTGCCGAAGCGTCGGGCGATATTACCGATAACGAATTCGAACAATTGTTGGATTCCCTGAGCGCGGTGAAAGCCGAAGCCCAGGCCCCGGCAGCACCTGTTGCCCAGGCCGGCGAGGGCGCGGCCAGCGATGAAATCACCGACGCCGAGTTCGAGTCGCTGCTCGACCAGCTTCACGGCAAAGGTCAGTTCGCGCCCGACGCCGTAGCCCCGGCAGCGGCGCCTGCCGCTCCGAATGCAGCAGGTGACAATTCCGATATCACCGACGATGAATTCGAAGCGCTGCTCGACCAATTGCATGGCAAGGGCACGTTTGCCGTTGATGCACTGGAGTCGGCCATCGCATCTGCGCCGACCGCGGACAAGCCTTCGGCTGCAGCGGCCGGCAGTGACCTGATCACCGATCAGGAATTCGAATCGCTGCTCGACGAGCTGCACGGCAAGGGCAAGTTCAGCGAAGTCGGTACGGCTTCCGCTGCGCCTGCAACTGCCGCGACGACGACTGCACCGGCCGCCAAGGCTGCGCCAAAACCCGCCGCCAAGGCGCCGGAACCGAAGGCCGAGACACCCAAGCCTGCCGCTGCCGCTGCCGCTGCCGCCCCGGCGCCAGCCCGCGCTGCCGCCGCGCCACCGCCGGAAAAACCTGCCAGTGAAGCCGAAACCACCGTGCGGGTCGACACCGCGCGCCTGGACGAGATCATGAACATGGTCGGCGAACTGGTGTTGGTGCGTAACCGTCTGGTACGCCTGGGCCTCAACAGCCAGGACGAAGCCATGTCCAAGGCCGTGTCGAACCTCGACGTGGTCACGGCTGATCTGCAGACCGCGGTCATGAAGACCCGGATGCAACCGATCAAGAAAGTGTTCGGGCGCTTCCCGCGCCTGGTACGTGACCTGGCTCGCCAACTCAAGAAAGAAATCAACCTGGAACTGGTGGGTGAAGAAACCGACCTCGACAAGAACCTCGTCGAGGCCCTGGCCGACCCGCTGGTCCACTTGGTGCGCAACGCGGTCGACCACGGTATCGAGTCGCCGGAAGAGCGCGAAGCCGCGGGCAAGGTCCGTAGCGGCAAGGTAATCCTGGCGGCCGAGCAGGAGGGTGACCACATCCTGCTGTCGATCTCCGACGACGGTAAGGGCATGGACCCGGAAATACTGCGCGCCATCGCCGTGAAGCGCGGCGTGATGGACAAGGATGCCGCCGACCGCCTGAGTGACACTGAGTGCTACAACCTGATCTTCGCTCCGGGGTTCTCGACCAAGACCGAGATTTCCGACGTGTCGGGCCGCGGTGTGGGCATGGACGTGGTGAAAACCAAGATTTCCCAGCTCAACGGTTCGATCAACATCCAGTCGGTCAAGGGCTCGGGCTCGAAAATTCTGATCAAGGTCCCGCTGACCCTGGCGATCATGCCGACTCTGATGGTGATGCTGGGCAACCAGGCATTCGCTTTCCCGCTGGTCAACGTCAACGAGATTTTCCACCTCGACTTGTCGAAAACCAACGTGGTGGACGGCCAGGAAGTGGTGATTGTGCGGGACAAGGCGTTGCCGCTGTTCTACCTCAAACGCTGGCTGGTCAGTTCCGCCGCCTATGAAGAACAGGGCGAGGGCCATGTGGTGATTCTTTCGGTGGGCACCCAGCGGATCGGCTTTGTCGTCGACCAGCTCGTAGGCCAGGAAGAAGTGGTCATCAAGCCGTTGGGCAAGATGCTCCAGGGGACCCCAGGCATGTCCGGCGCCACCATCACCGGCGACGGTCGCATCGCGCTCATCCTCGATGTGCCAAGCATGCTCAAGCGTTACGCCACACGGCGTATTTGATTCTGGAGGGGCGTGGCCCATGGCCGCGCCTCGTCTAACGGAGTGTTTATGGTAGTTAAAGTCCTGGTGGTGGACGATTCGGGGTTCTTCCGCCGCCGCGTCTCGGAAATTCTTTCAGCGGATACGAGTATTCAGGTCGTCGGCACCGCGACCAACGGCAAAGAGGCGATCGATCAGGCCCTGGCCCTCAAGCCGGACGTGATCACCATGGACTATGAGATGCCCATGATGGACGGCATCACGGCCGTGCGGCATATCATGCAGCGCTGCCCGACTCCGGTATTGATGTTTTCCTCCCTGACCCACGAAGGCGCTCGGGTGACCCTCGATGCGCTGGACGCCGGTGCGGTGGATTTCCTGCCGAAGAACTTCGAGGACATCTCGCGCAATCCGGACAAGGTCCGGCAGTTGCTGTGCGAGAAGGTCCACAGCATTTCCCGCAGCAACCGGCGTGTCAGCGCCTATAGCCCACCGGCCTCGGCGCCTGTGGCTGCGCCTGCGCCAGCTCCGGCGCCATCGAGCAGCTTCAGTCCTAGTGCGGCGCCGACGCGTAGCGCACCGGCTCCCGTGCGTTCCGCACCCGTCACGGCTTCGTCGCCTGCACCCAAGCGAAAGGCCTACAAGCTGGTCGCCATCGGTACGTCCACCGGTGGCCCGGTGGCGCTGCAACGGGTTCTGACCCAGTTGCCGGCCAACTTCCCGGCTCCCATCGTGTTGATCCAGCACATGCCCGCGGCGTTCACCAAGGCGTTCGCCGAACGCCTGGACAAGCTCTGTCGCATCAGCGTCAAGGAAGCCGAGGACGGCGATATCCTGCGTCCTGGCCTGGCCCTGCTGGCGCCGGGTGGCAAGCAGATGATGATCGATGGCCGTGGCGCGGTGAAAATCCTGCCTGGCGATGAGCGCTTGAACTACAAGCCGTGCGTGGACATCACCTTCGGTTCCGCAGCGAAATCCTACGGTGACAAAGTTCTGGCGGTGGTGCTCACCGGCATGGGCGCCGATGGTCGTGAAGGCGCGCGCTTGCTCAAGCAGGGTGGCAGTACGATCTGGGCCCAGGACGAAGCCAGTTGTGTGATCTATGGTATGCCGATGGCGATCGTCAAAGCTGACCTGGCCGATGGTGTGTATGGGCTGGACGATATTGGCAGGCACCTGGTCGAGGCGTGCGTGTAATGGACGTACTCAGCCTGATCGGCATCATCATGGCGTTCGTCGCCATCATCGGTGGCAATTATCTGGAAGGCGGCCATCTGGGCGCGCTGGCCAACGGCCCGGCAGCGTTGATCGTACTCGGCGGTACCATCGGTGCGGCTTTGCTGCAATCGCCCATGAGCGCTTTCAAGCGCGCCATACAGGTTCTGGTCTGGATCCTTTTCCCGCCACGGGTGGACCTGGCGGGTGGTATCGATCGTGTTGTGAACTGGAGCCTGACAGCCCGCAAGGAGGGCCTGCTCGGCCTGGAAGGGATCGCCGATGCGGAGCCGGACGCTTATTCGCGCAAAGGTCTGCAATTGCTGGTGGACGGCGCCGAACCGGAAGCCATCCGCAGTATTCTGGAAGTGGATTTCTACACCCAGGAGAGTCGCGACATCGAAGCAGCGAAGGTGTTCGAAAGCATGGGCGGTTACGCCCCTACCATCGGCATCATCGGTGCGGTCATGGGCTTGATCCACGTGATGGGCAACCTGGCCGATCCATCGCAGCTGGGCAGCGGCATTGCGGTGGCCTTCGTCGCCACCATCTATGGCGTGGCGAGTGCGAACCTGGTGCTGTTGCCGATTGCCGCCAAGCTCAAGTCCATCGCATTACGCCAGTCGCGTTATCGCGAGATGTTGCTGGAAGGCATCCTGTCCATCGCCGAGGGTGAAAACCCGCGTTCCATTGAGTTGAAGCTCCAGGGCTTCATGGATTGATGGGAGTAATGGACCATGGCGCGCCGCAGACATCATGAAGAACACGTCAACCATGAACGCTGGCTGGTTTCCTACGCCGACTTCATCACGTTGCTGTTCGCCTTTTTTGTGGTCATGTACTCGATCTCGTCGGTAAACGAGGGCAAGTACAAGGTTATTTCCGAAGCGTTGATCGGGGTCTTTACCGACTCGGACCGTGCCCTCAAACCGATTCCCATCGGCGACGAGCGACCCAAGACCACGACGCCGGCCAAGCCATTGGTCAGGGACGCCGAGCAGGTCGATGCCGGAATCGCCGGTGGCAGCGATCCACTGAAAAGCATCGCCGACGACATCAGCGCCGCGTTCGGCGATCTGATCAGCTCCAACCAGATGACCGTGCGCGGCAATGAGCTGTGGGTAGAAATCGAGCTCAACTCCAGCCTGTTGTTCGGCAGCGGCGATGCGATGCCCAGCGACATGGCATTCAATATCATCGATAAAGTGGCGGCGATCCTGAAGCCGTTCGACAACCCGATTCATGTGGAAGGCTTCACCGACGACCAACCGATCCGCACCGCGCAGTACCCGACCAACTGGGAATTGTCTTCGGCCCGTTCGGCCAGCATCGTGCGCATGCTCGCCATGCAGGGTGTGAATCCCGGCCGCTTGGCGTCGGTGGGGTATGGCGAGTTCCAGCCGGTGGCCAATAACGCCACCGTCGAAGGGCGGGCCAAGAACCGTCGCGTGGTACTGGTGGTGTCGCGCAATCTCGATGTGCGCCGCAGCCTGACCGGTACCGGCACGGCCAACGCGACGCCGGACGCGGCATTGAAGCGGGCTGGCACACAAACTGCACCGGCTCCGGTCAAGACACCGGGAAGACAGAGCGCCGTCAATTCTCCGTCACCCGCTTTATAACCGAGCTATTTCTCGGTCGAGCCAGTTTCGGCCGGGAGGAACGATCCGAATGAGAGTCTGGGCAGTTGCCAATCAAAAAGGGGGCGTGGGTAAAACCACCTCTTCCATCGCTTTAGCCGGATTGCTGGCGGAGGCGGGCAAGCGCGTGGTCATTGTCGATCTGGACCCCCACGGCTCGATGACCAGCTATTTCGGCTATGATCCCGACAGCCTGGAGCACAGCAACTACGACCTGTTCTTGCACAAGGGCATCGTGCCCGAGGGCCTGCCGGGGCAATTGTTGTTGTCCACCAGCGACGAGCGGATTTCCTTGCTGCCATCCAGCACGGCGCTCGCGACCCTGGAGCGGCAGTCGCCGGGGCAGAGCGGCCTGGGCCTGGTGATCGCCAAGAGTCTGGCGCAGCTGTGGCAGGATTTCGATTACGCGATCATCGACAGCCCGCCGCTGCTCGGCTTGCTGATGGTCAATGCCCTGGCGGCCAGCCAGCAACTGGTGATTCCGGTGCAGACCGAACACCTCGCGGTCAAGGGGCTGGAGCGGATGGTCAATACCCTGGCGATGGTCAACCGCTCGCGCAAGCAGTCATTGGCGTTCAACATCGTGCCGACCCTGTTCGACCGTCGCACCCAGGCCTCCATGGGCACGTTGCGGGTGTTGCGCGACATGTATCCCGATGACATTTGGCAAGGCTACATCCCGGTCGACACGCGCTTGCGCGATGCCAGCCGTGCTGGCGTGACGCCTTCGCAATTTGATGGCAAGAGCCGTGGTGTGCTGGCTTACCGGGCGCTGCTCAAGCACCTGCTGGCCCAGCAGCTCGTTCCGCAGCAGGTGGCCTGATTGAACGCCTCTAAACGTTTCCCGGGCTCAAGTCCCATGGCAATCATGCCGATAACCTCCATATGCGGTGCACTGTTTCAATGAACCGCCCGATCAAGACAACCTCGCGTCCGCAATTGGCCTTGCAGTCCTACCTGGACGGGCTTCTGCAGGAAGCGACCGAAGAACTGCCACCGCAGCCGAGCGTGGTCGAGGCCACGCCCGAACCCGTCGAAGCCGAAGGTGCGTTGGATGAGTTTCAGGCGGCCGTGCTCGAAGAGCAGGCCCGTGATGCACGCCAGTCGGTCATGACTGCGGCGGTCGAAGCGCCGTTCGTCAAGCCGCCGGTGAAAGTGATGGAAGCACCCGCGCCACTCCTGGCGCCGGTTTCGACTGTTGCGCCGTTGTTGCAGGGTCTGGTCAAACCAGTGGTGGAAGTTCATCTGCCACCGAGCAGTCCACCGCCACCGGTGCAGGTCGACGATCGACCGTCCTGGGCAGCGGAGCCGTTCGAGTGCCTGCTCTTCGATGTGGCCGGGTTGACCCTGGCCGTGCCGCTGGTATGCCTGGGATCGATTTATTCCCTGGCCGGGCAGGAATTGACACCGTTGTTCGGCCAGCCGGAGTGGTTCCTCGGAATCTTGCCCAGCCAGGCCGGCAACCTGAAGGTACTGGATACCGCGCGCTGGGTGATGCCGGATCGTTATCGCGATGATTTTCGCCAGGGCTTGCAGTACGTGATTTCGGTGCAGGGTTACGAGTGGGGGTTGGCGGTGCATCAGGTCAGTCGCTCGTTGCGCCTGGACCCGAACGAAATCAAGTGGCGCAGCCATCGAGGGCAGCGGCCATGGCTGGCCGGTACGGTGATCGAACACATGTGCGCCTTGCTGGACGTTTCCGAGTTGGCTGAGCTGATCGCCAGCGGCGGGGCAAAACACCTGGGCGGCACCAAGCCGGTCCAGAAACCGAAATAACACAACCGGCGGCGCGCGGCGTCACGGGGCAGAATACACACCGCCACAGGCGGTTTTTCGAGGGGTCAGGGTATGAATGATAAGGCGTCGTCTCTCAAGGGTTCCGAAGATCCGATCCTGCAATGGGTCACCTTCAAGCTCGATAACGAAACCTACGGCATCAACGTGATGCGCGTGCAGGAAGTGCTGCGCTACACCGAGATCGCGCCGGTGCCGGGTGCGCCCAGCTACGTGCTGGGTATCATCAACCTGCGTGGTAACGTGGTCACCGTGATCGACACCCGTCAGCGTTTCGGCCTGAGCTCCACCGAAGTCAACGACAACACCCGTATCGTGATCATCGAGGCCGACAAGCAAGTGGTCGGTATCCTGGTCGACAGCGTTGCCGAAGTGGTTTACTTGCGTCAGTCGGAAATCGAAACCGCGCCTAACGTCGGTAACGAAGAGTCGGCCAAGTTCATCCAGGGCGTTTGCAACAAGAACAACGAGTTGCTGATCCTGGTCGAACTGGAAAAAATGATGAGCGAAGAAGAGTGGTCGGAACTGGAGAGTATCTGATTTGATCCTTGAGGTAGCAGTCATTGTCCTGTTCCTGTTCTGGGCGGGCACGCTGGCGATGTTCCTGGCGTACATTCGCGCTCAGCGGCAGATCGCCGCTCAACAGGCCCAGGGCGATGCGCTGCGCGATCAGCGCATCAAGGACTTGGCCAAGCGTGTCGATGATTACCAGAACGGTACCGTGCGCATGGGCGAAGCCATCCATGAGCTGCGTGCTGTGCTCGCGCCGTTGCCGGACAAACTGGCCCAACTGGAACAGCGCGACCCCTCCAGCCTGTCCTTCGCCCAGGCCGCGCGCCTGGTCGGCATGGGCGCCAGCGTCGACGAACTGACCCAGGCCTGCGGCTTGACCCAGGCCGAGGCGGAGTTGATGAGTAAGTTGCATAGGGGCAGCTAAGAGCGCCTTGAGCGGCAAGCGGCAAGAGATTTCAGTCTAGGCTTGTCCTTGCCCTGTGAAATAACTGACAAGTTCCTTCGCACTTGGGCACCCTGGGTGTGAGGCTGCCTGGCGAATGCTGAAGCCGTAATGTTTGACCATTCTCTTTGCGAAGGCGGTCTTGTTGCCCGGACCGCGTTTGCCAAGCTCATTTGATATTTCTTTGAGGCGCTCCCAGGGTTTGTTCGGTGTCTGCTCGGGCCGAGGCTCATCGAAGTGATGTACGTCAAGCCATTTGCGCATTGCACTTGAGTCAGCCAGGAACCATCCTTCCAATGCTTTTACAGCGACAAATGTGATGTTTATTCGTGCGTTTGAGATGCGCGCTCTGACTACCTCAACTGACCCTTCGTCTTCGAGATCGGTAAGCACAACGATTCTGTCCACCGCTTGCTGATCGAGGCGCGCCAGATAGGCGTCGATGTTTTGCGGTAAAAGGTTACCGCCTCCCTTGGCATTGACCACGGGATTGACCAGTTCAAAGTCGTTTTCCAGTAGAAGCGCTCTGAAGTCAGCGGATTCGATAACTATTTTTTCGCTATCGCCTTCAACGATGAATCCAATTCTTACCATGGCAGGCCTCCATCAAAAAGATTGGCCAGCCACGCTGTGTCCAGCGGGATATCTTTTTTATCGACCCTTGAGTCCGAAGCACATTTGACCTTGGTCTTGCCATCCTCTTTATTCACGAGCCACAGTTCTTCAAGGTCAAGATTCCGAACAACGGATTCGCTATGGGTGGTGATGAGAACTGGGTGTTCCACGGACGCATTTTCACGCATCAACTGGACCAGCTCACCGATAGCTTTCGGATGAATGCCTCGTTCCGGCTCCTCTATGATCGTGATGCCTGATTTGTCTGCACGGCTTAATACAGCGGTCATGATGCACAGGGCATAAATCGTACCGTCAGAAATCAGCCGTGCCGGGAACCGAGCTTTTGTGCCTTCTTCCTTGAAGGTAATCACTGTGGAGCCATCCAACCTTTGCTTCTCGGTAGACACATTCTCCATTCCGGGAACTATCAATTCGATCCATTCCAGTACCTGGTCACGAAAGCGTTCGTTTTTCTCCAGGACTGACAACATGGTTGCCACGTTCCGACCGTGGCTGTCGAGTGTCGTAGCGTCAGCTGTAGAGCTGTCAGGTTCCTTGGCTTCTAGCGGATCGATCCGGAATACTTGGATATTGGTGAGCATGCGATACAGTGGCGAATGGCTGAGCAACATGAGCGCAGTCATATCCTGTGCATATTCAGGCAGGAGATGCAGACCTTGGGCGTCGCTTAAAGCAATCTGCGTTTCATTGCTGCTCTTGCGGTCAATGACCTGTTTGGCGTTGATCTTTAAGCTTTCAAGTACCCGGGGTATCCGGTCTATTTCGGATATCTTCAAGTTGTAGTCGAAAGTCTCTTCCTTGAGCTTAATCCTGAGCGCAAAGGAGATCGTCGTACGGTTTTCCTTTCTATGCTTGAAGCAGTGAATCTGCTGGAATCCCCCAAAGTCGCGTATTGCTTGGGCAGCCCCTCGTTTCACTACCGCACCTAGAAAGGCCAGCGCGTCAGTAATGTTGCTCTTACCTGCGCCATTCGAGCCGGCTAGAGCTATAAAGGGCGGTACATCCCTCAGGACTATATTTACCGCGCTCTTGAAGCCTTTGATCTCGAGGTATTCAATTTTCATCGCAAATCCTCAGTGCTCCTCGGTCACCGTTTCTGCACAAAACTTCTTGGGATCAGGCGTTTGGAGTCATTTTTCGTAACGTATTCTACTCAATGGACGCTGATTCTATAGACAAATTGGAAGGCCCGCTCCTGACCAGGCTCTGTACGAAAAGCCTTGATACTCGTTCATGCTGCGTTGAAAACAGCCTCACAATGCTCATGTACTCCAGTACACCGCGCTTGCTCGGCTGTTTTCGCCTTGCCTGACCTTCGTCTCAAGACTTTTCGTACAGAGCCTAAGGTTCGCCACGGTTGTGGCTACTTTGCAACCAAGACAAAGGCCAAAAAGTGGCCACCTCATCTCCGGATTTCTTTCAACACGTTTTTCCACCGTTTCCAAATACGAGTCTGGAAAGCAACAACCCGCCTGGGCGGGTTGTATAGCTGGAAATCACTCCTGTTCCTCGGACACCTCCATCCCCCGCACCTCAATTACCCGAAACACATCACTCACATCCTGAACCAGGATCCGAGCAATGTTGGTGACTGTATTGATGTCGTTTTCGGCATAGTCGGGCAGGGTGGTGCAGGCCATGAGATTGAGGTACTTGAGGACGGCTTCGAGGCGTTCGTTAAGGCAGCTGTGGAGTTCAATCAGTGGGGCATTGGCATCAATGAGGAGGACGGGATGTTCGGTGGCGAAGTGAGACATGGGGGTGAAGTGGTTGAGCGAGTGTTGAGTTGTCATGGTGCTAATCCTGGTGAAAATTGGATTGCCACCGTCTGCTGCGAAACAGTATGGGTGGCAGTTATGCGCGGGTTCGCAGACCGGAGGATTAACACCAAGACCCGGCAGACCCGAAGGTCTCCCACGCACAACCGCCATGAAACGATGCGCAACCGAAAGCCGGCCGTACAAGGCGAACAAGGTATCAATCTTAAGGGCTGCGAAACCCTTCGCCAACAGATGTCAGCGACAGGCCAACTTTAGGCAGCGATTTTGGTAGCCGCAACCAGGCTGTAGGAAGCTCAGGTGGATATCCTGGCGAGTGATTTTCCCGCGCCCCATGATGCAATCCCATTAAAACCGATTGTTGCGCCAGGTCTGGGGAAACGGGTTATCAGGTTTTGGGCTGTTTCTCGGTCCAGTCGGAACAAACTCCATCACCATAGACAGTTATTTCCCACAGGATTTTCAGACTTAAAAATTGGTCGCGTCGTTAGCCAACGATCAATCCGGGACTGGCTGCAATGAGGAGCTTGCTTGTATTCAGCGTCGTCGTCGGCAGTCAGTAATCCTCACCACGTTCCGTCACATCCTTCTCGATACCCTGCGCATGCGGGTCGAACCCCTTGGGGAACTTGCCCTTGAGGTTCCAGGCGAACGCGATGATTTCGGCAATCGTGCGATACAACTCTTCCGGAATACTGTCGCCCAGCTCCAGCCGTGCCAGCAGCTTCACCAGCTCGGCATTCTCATAGATCGGTACTTCACTGTCCCGGGCGATCCGCAGGATTTCCTCGGCCAGGGCTTCGTCGCCCTTGGCGGTGAGGGTCGGGGCATGCTGGCCGTCGTACTTGAGGGCGATGGCCTGGCGGGGTTCGGTGTGGCTTGTCATGCGGTTTCGTCCACCCAGCGTTGTTCGAGCCGGGTCTTGGGGCCTTGGGGCGGGGTGCCGAGATGGCAATCGAGATCACCCACGTTCAGACCGCAGGTCAGGAGGCGTTCGCGCAGCGCGGCCAGGTTGCTTTCGATCAGGCTGGCCGTGTAAGGCCGTTGCGCCCACAACTGGCTCGACAGACTGCCGCTGAGCAGCTGCACCTGGACCTGTAGCGGCCCCAGCGGCTCGATGTCGAATGCCAGCTCGACTCGCCAGAGCTGCTGTCGTGTCTCGCGTTCTTCCCGATGCTCGTTCGATTGCTCACGGGGCGGGGTTTCCTCGCGCTGGAACTTGACCTGCAGAGGGACGATGTCCTGCAGGTTGCGCATCGGGATTTCCAGTTGCCAGGTGCTCATCAAGCGACCGTCGTCGGTCAGGCCGGTCTGTTCCAGGCTGGACAGTTGATGGCTCTGCAGGCGCGACACGGCGGCCGCGGCGAGGCGCAGCAGGTGTTCAAGATCGCCTTCGTCGTCCTGCTCTTTCAACAGGCGCGAGGGGAGAGGAAAACTGGTGGGTTGCGGCTTGGCGCTGACCTGACCGAGGGTGCCGAGGGCGTTGCGCACGAAGCTGGGCAGTGCCTGGGCCAGGGTGTTGGCAGCAATGATTGCACCCAGGTTGGTGGAGGCGGGCAGGGCCGGTGTCAGCTGCGCGATCAGTTTCAGCAGGTCACCCTTGAGGTCCGGTGCCACGGTGGGCGGTTGCCCGGCCAGCAGTTTGCTTTCCAGGAACACGCCGCTGGAAGCCAGGGCCAGGGCCAGGCCCTTGGGCGTGCTCAGTTGCTGGACATCCGGCAGACTGGCCAACAGGCGCGTCACCGCGGCGCGCAGTTCGATACCGGTGTCTTCGGTGGCGGGCAGGTTCTGCAACACGGTCATCAAACTGTCCAGCGAGCCCTGGCGGCTCACCTGGGTGGCCAGTTGCTGGCTTACCGCCAATTGTTCCTGGCGGTTGCTCAGTGGAACGAACTTCAGTGTCTGGGCATCCTGCACCTGGGCACTGAGCAGCGTGCCGATACGCAGCGGCTGGGGACTGTCGATATCCAGGGTGGCGCCGGCCTGGGCGGTGTTGAGCAGGCTCACCAACGACCGGTACACCGCCGGCTGCCCTGGCACCTGCGGCAGCGCCTGACTGGTGATGACCTTGCCTTGCAGCAGGGTGCCAACGGGCATCTGCGTCGTGTCGATACGGGTCAGCGTGGCCACGCTGGACGCGACGGCCTGCTGCACGGCAATCGCCAGGTTGTTGGCGGACGGCTGGGTCACCGCCAGGCTGGTGCCCTGGGGCAGCGGCTGGGTGCTGGTGGCCTGTACCGTGGCCTGACGACCGCTGTCCAGGGTGAGCTTGAGCAATAGCTGGAAAGTCTGGTCCGCCTGTTTGAGCGACAAGACCTCGGCCTGGGCGGTCTGGCCGGCGCGGATCAGGCCCTCGACCGGCGTCAACAGTTTGAGCAGCTCGCCGTTGACCACCGGCGTGCGTGTCGTTGCCGTGGCCTGGGGCAGCGGCAGGATGTTCATGTCGCCTGTCATCTGCGGTCTTACCTTGGAAAAATAAGCTCTCTTTAGACCCGGGAGCGGCATGTATAATGCCGCCCGTCTTTCAGGGAGTGGCGAAAACCTTGCAATTGTTTGACGCAGCTCTGTGGAACAGGCCCTCAAAGCATCTATGCTGCACCTCTTTAACGGCCGCTGCACCGCCGACTTGAACCGTATAAGGCCCGCGATCCCTTGACCAGTCCTCTTTTGCAAACCGTCGGCCTCGCCTGTGAGCGAGACTTGCGGCTGCTTTTCGAACACCTCGAATTGAGACTCTCGCCTGGTGATATGGTGCAGATCAGTGGCCCCAACGGCAGCGGCAAGACCAGCCTGTTGCGCTTGCTGGCCGGGTTGATGCAACCGACCGCGGGCCAAGTGTTGCTCAACGGCCAGCCGCTGCAGGAGCAGCGCAGCGAACTGGCCCGCAACCTGCTCTGGATCGGCCACGCCGCGGGCATCAAGGACCTGCTGACCCCCGAAGAAAACCTCAGCTGGCTCTGCGCATTGCATCGGCCTGTCGGGCGGGAGGCGATCTGGCAGGCATTGGCGCAGGTAGGGTTGCGCGGTTTCGAAGACGTACCGTGCCACACCCTGTCCGCCGGGCAACAACGTCGCGTGGCCCTGGCCCGGTTGTACCTGGACAGCCCACCGCTGTGGATACTCGACGAGCCATTCACCGCCCTCGATAAACAAGGGGTGGCGCAACTGGAAGAGCATTTGGCCCGGCATTGCGAAAACGCCGGCATGGTGTTGCTGACCACCCACCATACATTGACCCGGATGCCGTCCGGCTACCGCAATATCGATCTGGGGAATTGGGCTGTATGACTGTGTTTGGCCTGTTGCTTGCCCGCGAAACGCGCCTGTTGTTCCGTCGACCGGCCGAACTGGCCAACCCCTTGGTATTTTTCGCCATCGTCATTGCGCTGTTCCCGTTGGCGGTTGGCCCTGAAACTCAATTGTTGCAAACCTTGTCGCCGGGGTTGGTCTGGGTGGCGGCGCTTTTATCGGTTCTGCTCTCGCTGGACGGGCTTTTCCGCAGTGATTTCGAGGACGGCTCGCTGGAACAGTGGGTCCTTTCGTCGCACCCCCTGGCCCTTCTGGTTTTGGCCAAGGTACTGGCACACTGGGTTTTTTCCGGCCTGGCGCTGGTGCTGCTCTCGCCGCTGCTGGCGATGATGCTGGGGTTGCCCGCCGCCTGCATGCCGGTATTGCTGGTGTCGTTGTTGCTGGGGACGCCGGTGTTGAGCCTGCTCGGTGCAGTGGGCGCGGCATTGACCGTAGGATTGAAGCGCGGTGGCCTGTTGCTGGCGCTGTTGATCCTGCCGCTGTACATCCCGGTCCTGATTCTCGGCAGCGGGGCTTTGCAAGCCGCGCTGCAAGGCATGCCGGCAACCGGTTATCTGCTGTGGCTTGGGAGCCTGACCGCCCTGGCGATAACCCTGACACCCTTTGCAATAGCCGCTGGCCTGAAAATCAGCGTCGGCGAATAATAATGAGGCCTGGTCAGAAACTGACCACTTCCCGTGAAGTAAAGGCAGACCCTGCGGCGCGTGACAGCGAGCCGCGACCGTGATGGAAACAGCAATGAATTGGACCTGGTTTCATAAGCTCGGCTCACCCAAATGGTTCTATGGCATCAGTGGCCGGATGTTGCCCTGGCTGAGCATCGCCGCACTGCTGCTGATCGGTATCGGCGTGGTCTGGGGCCTGGCTTTCGCCCCACCGGACTACCAGCAGGGCAACAGTTTCCGCATCATCTATATCCACGTTCCCACGGCGGTGCTGGCCCAGTCCATCTACGTGATGCTGGCGGTATGCGGTGTGGTCGGGCTGGTGTGGAAGATGAAGCTAGCCGACGTTGCCTTGCAATGCGCCGCGCCCATTGGCGCCTGGATGACCGCCGTGGCACTGGTCACCGGGGCGATCTGGGGCAAGCCGACGTGGGGTTCGTGGTGGGTCTGGGATGCCCGACTGACGTCGATGCTGATCCTGTTGTTCCTGTACTTCGGTCTCATTGCGCTGGGCAACGCCATCAGCAATCGTGAGAGTGCGGCCAAGGCTTGCGCGGTTCTGGCGATTGTCGGCGTGATCAACATCCCGATCATCAAGTATTCGGTGGAATGGTGGAACACCCTGCACCAGGGCGCGACCTTTACCCTGACCGAAAAACCGGCGATGCCCGTGGAAATGTGGCTGCCGTTGCTGCTCACCGCGCTGGGTTTCTACTGTTTCTTCGGCGCGGTGTTGCTGCTGCGCATGCGCCTGGAAGTGCTCAAGCGCGAAGCCCGAGCCAGTTGGGTGAAGGCAGAAGTACAGAACAGCCTGGAGAGCGCTCGATGAGTTTCGCTTCATTCGGCGAGTTTCTCGCCATGGGCCATCATGGCCTGTATGTCTGGTCAGCCTATGGTATTTGCCTGGCCGTGCTGATCCTTAACGTCGCGGTGCCGATCCTGGCCCGCAAGCGGTATCTGCAACAAGAGGCGCGTCGTTTGCGCCGGGAGAGTGGTCAGTGAATCCGGTGCGCAAAAAGCGTCTTGTCATCATTCTTGCGATCCTGGTGGGGGTGGGCGCCGCGGTCGGCCTGGCCCTCAGTGCCTTGCAACAGAACATCAACCTGTTCTACACCCCGACCCAGATCGCCAATGGCGAAGCACCGAATGACACGCGCATCCGTGCCGGCGGCATGGTGGAGAAGGGCTCGCTGGTGCGGTCCGGGGATTCGCTGGACGTGACCTTCAACGTCACCGACTTCAACAAGACCGTGACCATCACCTATCGGGGCATCCTTCCCGACCTGTTCCGCGAAGGGCAGGGCATCGTCGCCCTGGGCAAGCTCAATGCCGATGGCGTGGTGGTGGCCGATGAGGTGCTGGCCAAGCACGATGAAAAATACATGCCGCCGGAAGTGACCAAGGCTTTGAAAGACAGTGGTCAATCGGCGCCCGCTCCCGTGAAGGAGGGCTGATCGATGACGGCAGGACTTTTCATCCCCGAACTGGGCCACCTGGCGATGATCCTGGCCTTGTGCCTGGCCCTGGTACAGGCCGTGGTGCCGTTGCTCGGCGCCTGGCGCGGCGACCGCCTGTGGATGAGCCTCGCGCAGCCGGCGGCCTGGGGGCAGTTCGCATTCATGGTGTTCGCCTTCGGTTGCCTGACCTATGCGTTCATGGTCGATGACTTCTCCGTGGCGTATGTCGCCAGCAACTCCAACAGCGCGTTGCCCTGGTACTACAAGTTCAGCGCGGTGTGGGGCGCCCACGAAGGTTCGCTGCTGCTGTGGGCGCTGATCCTCAGCGGCTGGACCTTCGCCGTCTCGGTGTTCTCTCGGCAGTTGCCCCAGGTGATGCTGGCCCGGGTGCTGGCGGTGATGGGCATGATCAGCACCGGTTTCCTGCTGTTCCTGATCGTCACGTCCAATCCGTTCGAGCGCATCCTGCCCCAGGTGCCGATGGATGGCCGCGACCTCAACCCGCTGCTGCAGGACATCGGCCTGATCGTTCACCCGCCGATGCTCTATATGGGCTACGTCGGTTTTTCCGTGGCGTTTGCCTTCGCCATCGCTGCCTTGCTGGGCGGTCGCCTCGATGCCGCCTGGGCCCGCTGGTCGCGCCCGTGGACCATCGTCGCCTGGGCCTTCCTCGGTATTGGCATTACCCTCGGTTCCTGGTGGGCCTATTACGAGTTGGGTTGGGGCGGCTGGTGGTTCTGGGACCCGGTGGAGAACGCTTCCTTCATGCCGTGGCTGGTGGGCACGGCGCTGATTCATTCCCTGGCCGTCACGGAAAAACGCGGCGTGTTCAAGAGCTGGACGGTGTTGCTCGCCATCGCGGCGTTTTCGTTGAGCCTGCTGGGGACCTTCCTGGTGCGTTCCGGCGTGCTGACGTCGGTGCATGCATTCGCTTCGGACCCCGAGCGTGGCGTGTTCATCCTGATATTCCTGCTGTTCGTGGTCGGCGGTTCGCTGACGCTGTTCGCGGTGCGTGCTCCGGTGGTCAAGAGTCAGGTCGGCTTCAACTTCTGGTCGCGGGAAACCCTGCTGCTGGGCAACAACCTGGTGCTGGTGGTGGCCGCGTCGATGATCCTGCTGGGGACGCTGTACCCGCTGGTGCTCGATGCGCTGTCCGGCGCCAAACTGTCGGTGGGGCCGCCGTACTTCAATGCATTGTTCATCCCGCTGATGGCGATCCTGATGGTGGTGATGGCGGTCGGTGTGCTGGTGCGCTGGAAAGACACGCCGGTCAAATGGCTGGTGGGCATGTTGACCCCGGTGCTGCTGGGTACCGCCGCCCTGGCTGTGGTGGCCGGTATCGTCTATGGCGATTTCAACTGGGCAGTGCTGGCGACGTTCGTGCTGGCGGCCTGGGTATTGCTGGCCGGCATCAGGGACATCTTCGACAAGACCCGCCACAAGGGCCTGATCAAGGGCCTGCCAACCCTGACCCGCAGTTACTGGGGCATGCAGATCGCCCACCTGGGCATTGCCGTCTGCGCCCTGGGCGTGGTGCTGTCCAGCCAGAACAGCGCCGAGCGCGACCTGCGGCTGGCGCCGGGCGAGTCCATGGACCTGGCTGGCTATCACTTCGTGTTTGAAGGCGCCAAGCATTTCGAGGGGCCCAATTTCACGTCTGATAAAGGCACCGTGCGGGTCATCCGCAACGGCCAGGAAGTGACCGTGCTGCACCCGGAAAAACGCCTCTACACCGTGCAGAACTCAGTGATGACCGAAGCCGGGATCGACGCCGGTTTCACCCGCGACCTCTATGTGGCGCTGGGCGAGTCCCTGGGCGATGGCGCATGGGCGGTGCGGGTGCACGTCAAGCCGTTCGTACGCTGGATCTGGTTCGGTGGCCTGCTCACCGGCCTGGGGGGAGCGCTGGCGGCATTGGACCGGCGCTATCGAGTCAAGGTGAAGACCCGGGTGCGTGAAGCCCTGGGTGTAACGGGAGCCACTGCATGAAACGTTGGTTGATGCTGTTGCCGCTGATGCTGTTCCTGGTGGTGGCGGTCTTTCTGTACCGGGGGCTGTTCCTGAACCCGGCCGATTTACCCTCGGCGATGATCGGCAAGCCGTTCCCGGAGTTCACCCTGCCTTCTGTGCAGGGCGACAAGACCTTGACCCGCGCCGATGTGTTGGGCAAACCGGCACTGGTCAACGTGTGGGGAACATGGTGCATTTCCTGCCGGGTCGAGCACCCGGTGCTGAATAAGCTGGCCCGGAACGGTGTGGTGATCTACGGCGTCAACTACAAGGACGTCAACGCCGATGCCTTGAAGTGGCTGGCCGAATTCCATAACCCCTACCAACTGGACATTCGCGATGAGGAAGGCACCCTGGGCCTGAATCTGGGGGTCTATGGCGCGCCGGAAACCTTTTTCATCGACGCCAAGGGCATCATCCGCGACAAGTTCGTCGGCGTGATCGACGAGCAGGTCTGGCGCGAGAAACTCGCTGCCAAGTATCAGGCGCTGGTGGATGAGGCCAAGCCATGAAGCGTTGGTTAGCCGCTGTCATCCTCGGCTTGAGCCTCGCCGGTGTGGCGCATGCCGCCATCGATACTTATGAATTTGCCAACGATGCCGAGCGCGAGCGGTTTCGCGAGCTGACCAAGGAGCTGCGCTGCCCCAAGTGCCAGAACCAGGACATCGCCGATTCCAATGCGCCGATTGCCGCCGACCTGCGCAAGGAAATCTTCCGCATGCTGGGTGAGGGCAAGGACAACCAGCAGATCATCGATTTCATGGTGGACCGCTACGGTGAGTTCGTGCGCTACAACCCGGCCCTGACCTCCAAGACCGCGCTGCTCTGGTTCGGTCCCGCCGGGCTGTTGCTGGGCGGTTTCGTCGTCATTGCTGTGATCGTGCGCCGTCGCCGGGTCCAGCGCACCGCAGCCCCGGACTCGCTTTCCGTCGAAGAGCGTCAACGCCTCGACCAACTGTTGGATAACACCAAGCATGATTGATTTCTGGCTCGCCGCAGGTCTGCTTCTCCTGGTTGCCCTGAGTTTTCTGCTGATCCCTGTGTTACGAGGGCGCCGTGCCCAGCGGGAAGAGGACCGTACGGCCCTCAACGTTGCGTTGTATCAGGAACGTGTGGCCGAACTGCAGGCCGAGCAGGAGGAGGGCGTGCTCAACGCCGCGCAATTGGACACCGGCCGCGCCGAAGCCGCCCGTGAATTGCTCGCCGACACCGAAGGCGCCGACGCGCCACGGGAATCCCGATTGGGCAAGCCACTGCCATTGCTTGCCGCCGTGCTAGTACCGGTGCTGGGCCTGGGGTTGTACTTGCACTTCGGCGCCAGCGACAAAGTCGAGCTGACCCGCGAATTTGCCCAGGCACCACAGTCGATGGAAGAAATGACCCGGCGCCTGGAAAGGGCCGTGGCGGCCCAACCGGAAAACGCGGAAGGCTTGTATTTCCTGGGGCGTACGTACATGGCCCAGGACCGCCCGGCGGACGCGGCGAAGATCTTCGAGCGCACCGTGGCGCTCGCCGGTCGGCAACCTGAACTGCTCGGGCAATGGGCTCAGGCGCAGTATTTCGCCGACGGCAAGAAATGGTCCGACAAGGTCCAGGCTCTGACCGACGAAGCCCTGAAGGTCGATCCCAAGGAAGTCACCAGCCTGGGCCTGCTGGGGATCGCTGCGTTCGAGGGCGAGCGTTATCAGGACGCTATCGATTACTGGGGACGCCTGCTGGTGCAACTGCCGGAAGGTGACAAGTCCCGTGAGGCCTTGCAGGGCGGCATCGCTCGCGCCACCGAGAAGCTTCAGGCCAGTGGTGGCAAGGTCGCCCCGGCCCCGGCCGCCGTAACAACAGCCGCTGCCGTACTCACGGTGCGCGTCGACCTGGCTCCGGCGCTCAAGGCCAAGGTCAAGCCGGACGACAGCGTGTTCGTCTTTGCCCGCGCCGCTTCCGGCCCGCCCGCGCCGCTGGCGGCCAAGCGCCTGACGGTCGCTGACCTGCCAGCCAATGTCGAACTGGGCGATGCGGATGCAATGATGCCGCAACTGAAACTGTCGAACTTCCCCGAAGTCCAACTGGTGGCGCGGATTTCCCGCGCCGGTCAACCGACCGCCGGCGAATGGATTGGTCGCAGCCAGCCTCTGGCGAGCAGCACCCGGACGCCGCAACAACTGACCATCGACAGTCCGGACCAATGACAGGAACCCGCACCATGACCGCCCTCGCTCGTATCACCCTGCTTTCGCTCGTCCTGGGCCTGAGCGCTTGTGCGGTCCACCGCCCGCCGGAGCCCTCGGCGCCGCTGCCACCCATCCCGCCTTCCGGACCCGCCAGCAAGCCGGTGCCATCGACTGTCCCCGGCAAACCGGTTACGCCGAGCAAGCCGGCCAAGCCGCTGCCTCGCACTTCCGCCAGCTTCGCCCCGCCGCCGGGCGGCAACAGTCACTGGGATGCAAAGCTTGGGGTCTATGTGCTGGATAACCAGACCAACACCTTTTACCGCCAACGGACCTACTACCGTTGGAACAACGGCTGGAGCCGCTCCGTCAGCCCTAACGGCCCTTGGGAGGAAACCACCATCGAAGGGGTGCCGGCGGGCCTGGGTCGTCAGTTCCGTTAATTGCTCTCCACGACAGCCCGGTCAATGCCATCGGCGGACCGGGCTTTTTTGTGTTTCCGAATATGCATTGAACGAAATTTTCACAAATGCTTGAGGACAATTCCCCGCGCTTTTATTGCCGTCGGTTATTTAATGGAAATGCCCCGACCGTTCGTGCAAGATTTGCCCCCTCTGCGCAAACCCCTCGGGCAACAGAGGGGGACGCCGTTGTTCCATCTGTCTCACACATTCCAATAGGTCCTCAAAAGACATGGCAATTCCGGACGCCCTGAGCCCACAGCGAAGTACGCATCGCCTGCTGCAACCGACCGTCAAATCACACTTGGCCTATACCTTGCTCTGTGCCCTGGTGATGATGGTGATGTTCAGCCTGCTGCGCCTGGCGCTGCTGGTCTATAACCGCGAGATGATCCTCGATACCCCGGCTTCGACCTTCGTCGAGGCCTTCGTCAACGGTCTGCGTTTCGACCTGAGGCTGGTGGTCTATCTCAGTATTCCGCTGCTGCTGTCCCTGGTCAGTGTCCGGGCAATGGCGGCTCGCGGATTCTTCCGTTTCTGGCTGACGGTGACCTCCAGCATCGCGCTGTTCCTGGGCTTGATGGAAATGGACTTCTACCGCGAGTTCCACCAGCGGCTCAATGGCCTGGTCTTCCAGTACGTGAAGGAAGATCCTAAGACCGTGATGAGCATGCTCTGGTACGGTTTCCCGGTGGTTCGCTACCTGCTGGCCTGGGTGGGCGGAACCCTTCTCCTGAGTTTTGCATTCAAGGGCGCCGATCGTGCGACCCGACCGCGTGGACCTTTCAGCGGCGGTAGCATCGGCACGCGCCGGGTCGCCCCGTGGTATGGGCGTGTAGCGGTGTTCATGGTCTGCCTGTTGGTGGCCGTCGCCGCCGCCCGTGGCACCCTGCGCCAGGGGCCACCCATGCGTTGGGGTGACGTCTATACCACCGATTCGAATTTCGCCAACCAGTTGGGCCTCAACGGTACGCTGTCGTTGGTGGAGGCGGCCAAGAGTCGCATGTCCGAAGACCGTGACAACATCTGGAAGGCCACCCTCGAACAACCATTGGCCCAACAGACCGTGCGCGACATGCTGGTGATGCCCGACGACAAACTGGTGGATACCGAGACCGCCGCCGTACGTCGTGATTACACGCCACCAGTCGACAAGACCCTGCCGATCAAGAACGTGGTCGTCATCCTCATGGAAAGCATGGCGGGGCACTCGGTGGGCGCCCTGGGCGCGCCGGGCAACATCACGCCATACCTGGACAAATTGTCCAAGGAAGGCCTGTTGTTCGACCGTTTCTTCTCCAACGGCACCCATACCCACCAGGGTATGTTCGCCACCATGGCCTGCTTCCCGAACCTGCCGGGCTTTGAATACCTGATGCAGACGCCGGAAGGCAGCCACAAGCTGTCGGGCTTGCCGCAACTGCTCAGCGCCCGTGATTACGATGATGTCTACGTCTACAACGGCGATTTTGCCTGGGACAACCAGTCGGGGTTCTTCAGCGGCCAGGGCATGACCAACTTCATCGGGCGTAACGACTTCGTGAACCCGGTATTTTCCGATCCGACCTGGGGGGTGTCCGACCAGGACATGTTCGATCGTGGCCTGATCGAGCTCAAGGCACGGGAAAATGGCAAGCCGTTCTATGCCTTGCTGCAAACCCTGTCCAACCACACGCCGTATGCACTGCCGACGCCGTTGCCGGTGGAGAAGGTCACTGACCGAGGCAGCCTCAACGAACACCTGACCGCCATGCGCTATGCCGACTGGGCGCTGGGCCAGTTCTTCGAGAAGGCGCGCAAGGAGCCTTACTTCAAGGAGACGCTGTTTGTGGTGGTGGGCGACCATGGTTTCGGTAACGAACGCCAGATCACCGAAATGGATCTGGGTCGTTTCAACGTGCCTATGCTGCTGATCGGCCCGGGCATCCAGGAAAAGTTCGGCCAACGCAACCACACCGTGGGAACCCAGGTCGACATCGTCCCGACCATCATGGGCCGGATCGGTGGCCAGGTACGCAACCAATGCTGGGGCCGGGACCTGTTGAACCTGCCGGAAGGCGACACCGGTTTCGGTGTGATCAAGCCATCGGGAAGCGAGCAGACCACGGCGATCATCCGCGACGACCAGATCCTGGTGCTGCCAAGGGAGAAGGAAATGCCGCCGAAGATGTACCGCTATGAGTTGGGCAGCAATCCCCGTGCGGAAGTCATCCCGGACGCACCGGCTACGGCGCAGATGAGGCTCCAGCTTGAGTCCTTCCTGCAAACGGCCACCAAGAGCCTGCTGGATAACACCGCTGGCGTGGTAGACGGCAAGCCGGACTGATAAGCGACAAAAAAAAGAGGCCTTGAGAAAGGCCTCTTTTTTTTGCCTGGGTTTTATATCTTGCCCAGTAACAGCAGGATCAACAGCACCACTAACACTACGCCGATGATACCGGATGGGCCGTAACCCCAACTTCTGGAGTGTGGGAAGACCGGCAGGCCACCGATCAGGAGGAGGATCAGGATAATGATGAGTATTGTGCCCATTGTTGATTTCCTTATTGGTCAGTTTCGGAGTGAGACAACTTTTCAACTGCCAGCGCGCTGCATTAAATCCGGGCGGCTTAATTATTCCGACCGTAACGTCCTGTAAAAAATTCAAAGTTTTTAAGGATGGAATTGGCGGGTGAGGTTCAAACTCGGTGGTGTCTGCATCGCGGGCAAGCCTTGCTCCCACAGATCTTGCTCTCACAGGACTCTACAAGTTTGCCCTCGCCATTCAGCAATCTGATGGAGGATGGGGCAGGTCGGCTCCTTCGCTACACTCGGCCCATCTCTCCCGGAACAACAAGGCTGTTTCCTATGCAAAATCGCATGATGATCACCGGTGCCGGCTCCGGCCTGGGTCGCGAAATCGCGCTGCGCTGGGCCCGTGAAGGTTGGCGCCTGGCCTTGTCGGATGTCAGTGAGGCGGGGCTTACGGAGACGCTCAGGCTGGTGCGTGATGCCGGGGGCGACGGCTTCGTCCAGCGCTGTGATGTGCGCGACTACAGTCAGCTGACTGCATTAGCCCAGGCCTGTGACGAGAAGTTCGGTGGTATCGACATCATCGTCAACAATGCTGGTGTGGCGTCGGGCGGTTTTTTCAGTGAACTGTCCCTGGAGGACTGGGACTGGCAGATCGCGATCAATCTGATGGGGGTGGTCAAGGGCTGCAAGGCGTTCCTGCCGTTGCTGGAAAAAAGCCGTGGCAAGATTATCAACATCGCTTCCATGGCGGCGCTGATGCAAGGGCCGGCGATGAGCAACTACAACGTGGCCAAGGCCGGCGTGGTGGCTTTGTCGGAAAGCCTGCTGGTGGAGTTGGCGCAGCAGGAAATCGGCGTGCACGTCGTCTGCCCGTCGTTCTTCCAGACCAACTTGCTGGATTCCTTCCGTGGCCCGACCCCGGCGATGAAAGCCCAGGTGGGTAAATTGCTGGAGAGTTCGCCCATTACGGCAGCCGACATTGCCGATTACATTTATCGTCAGGTAGCTGAGGGCGAATTCCTGATCCTGCCTCATGAGCAGGGGCGCCTGGCCTGGGCGACCAAGCAGAAGAATCCGCAGCTGCTTTACGATGAGATGACCGCCATGGCCGATAAAATGCGCGCCAAGGCCCGCCAAAGCTCGAGTTGACCTGGGCGCTCGGTGTCCTCAGGATGGCGCCATCCGGCCCTCCTGATGGACATTCGAATGCTCAATTACTTGTGGTTTTTCCTGGCCGCGCTGTTTGAAATCGCTGGCTGCTACGCCTTCTGGATGTGGCTGCGCCAAGGCAAAAGCGCCTGGTGGATCGCGCCGGCGTTGCTCAGCCTCACGCTGTTCGCGCTGCTGTTGACTCGCATTGAGGCAACGTATGCCGGTCGCGCCTATGCCGCCTATGGCGGTATCTACATCATCGCTTCGATCGGCTGGCTGGCGGTGGTGGAGCGCGCCAGGCCGCTGGGGTCCGATTGGATCGGCGTGGCGCTCTGTGTGTTGGGCGCCAGCGTTATTCTGTTCGGCCCGCGATTCTCGGCTTCCTGAGATTCAAGAATTCCACAGGGTTTTGCAGGACGTTTCCGTCAGTCACAAGTGCCTTGTTTGTAGGGGTTTACTGAATTCTTGTCGTTGTCTTGTGCACAGGCGTGAGGCCGGGCATGGTCAAGGTCCAGACATTCTTAAGGACAAGGACCATGCTCGTATTAAGCCGTGCTGTGGGTGAACTGATTTCCATCGGTGATGACATTTCCGTCCGGGTGCTGTCGGTCAATGGCACCACCGTGCGGTTCGGCGTGGAAGCGCCGCGGCACATCGATGTGCATCGCTTTGAGATCTACGAGAAAATCCAGAAAAAGAAGGCCCGAGCCACGCCCGGGGTGTGTTCAGTCAAATAGGTGTTTGGGCACGTCGTGCTTGAGCATCAGCTGGCACTGTTCGCTTTCGGGGTCGAAGACGATCATCGCCTGGCCTTTCGTCAGGGCTTGTCGAACCCGCAACACCC
The DNA here is from genome assembly GCF_022342325.2 of Pseudomonas sp. AF32. NCBI lineage: Bacteria > Pseudomonadati > Pseudomonadota > Gammaproteobacteria > Pseudomonadales > Pseudomonadaceae > Pseudomonas > Pseudomonas sp. AF32. The sequence goes on from NZ_RQJK02000012.1 coordinate 98,535, forward strand.
GCGTCTCCAGGGGCGTGTCGTCACCGTTGTCGGTGCCGTCGCGGGTCACGAAATCCTCGATCAGGCGAGTGAGCGTGTCGACTTCGAGTTGGTCGTGGGGAATCAGCATGGTCTACCTCGGCTGGACAATGTCGCGATGCTACGACCAATGCGCGTTGGCGGCTAGCCTTGGGGGAGTGGGTCCCGGGCGATCGCCATCGCGAGCAGGCTCGCTCCCACAAGGATCGTATGAGACACGACATTTCTATCCACTGAAGATCCCCTGTGGGAGCAAGCCTGCTCGCGATAGCGATCGCCCAGGCAACCCAAGTGCCGGCTAGTTCTCCGAGCGCTGCCCCACCAGGCTGTCCACCGACGGCACGCGGGTATCGCTTTCCATCTGCGCATCATGCTCGATCTGGTGGCTGAAGCGGTCCAGGGAGCCCTGGGCCGGTTGCGCGTCGCTGGCGAACACCGGCGGGCTAAGGATATAGGCGCCCAGCAGGCGGCTGAGGGCGGCGAGGCTGTCGATGTGGGTGCGTTCGTAGCCATGGGTGGCATCGCAGCCGAAGGCGAGCAGGGCGGTGCGGATGTCGTGGCCAGCGGTGATGGCCGAATGGGCATCGCTGAAGTAATAGCGGAACAGGTCCCGGCGGGCCGGCAGATCGTTCTCCTTGGCCAGGCGCAACAGGTGCCGCGACAGGTGATAGTCGTAGGGGCCGCCGGAGTCTTGCATCGCCACGCTCACCGTGTGTTCGCTGGAGTGCTGGCCCGGCGCGACCGGCGCGATGTCGATGCCGACGAATTCACTGACGTCCCAGGGTAGCGCGGCGGCGGCACCGGTGCCGGTTTCCTCGGTGATGGTGAACAGCGGATGACAGTCGATCAGCAGTTCCTCGCCGCTGTCCACGATGGCCTTGAGTGCCGCCAGCAATGCCGCCACGCCGGCCTTGTCGTCCAGGTGCCTGGCGCTGATGTGGCCGCTCTCGGTGAACTCCGGCAATGGATCGAAAGCGACGTAGTCGCCGACGCCCACCCCGAGGGTTTCGCAATCGGCGCGGGTGGCGCAGTAGGCGTCCAGGCGCAGTTCGATGTGGTCCCAACTGATGGGCATCTCATCCACGGCGGTGTTGAACGCGTGGCCGGACGCCATCAATGGCAGCACGCTGCCGCGAATCACCCCGGTGTCGGTGAACAGGCTGACCCGGCTACCTTCGGCAAATCGGCTGGACCAACAACCCACCGGGGCCAGGGTCAGGCGGCCGTTGTCCTTGATGGCCCGCACAGTGGCGCCGATGGTGTCCAGGTGGGCGGATACGGCCCGGTCCGGGCTGTTCTTGCGGCCCTTGAGGGTGGCGCGGATCGTGCCGCGTCGGGTCATTTCGAAAGGAATACCCAGTTCTTCGAGCCGCTCGGCGACATAGCGCACGATGGTGTCGGTGAAGCCGGTGGGGCTGGGGATGGCCAGCATTTCCAGCAGGACCTTTTGCAGGTAGTCGAGATCCGGTTCGGGAATTTTGCTGATCATGGAAACTCCTGATCGGTTGGTTTCGATGAGTGGCCTGTTTTCTGAAGGGTGGGGGTCAGGTCGCCTTTGTCCGCCCTGACGTATTGTGGGAGCGAGCCTGCTCGCGATGAGGCCCGCTCAGGCACTACACCTCTACTAGGCCACCGCCTGGCTATGCGGAAACAACAGATCCACAAAACGCTCGGCGGTAGGTTGCGGTTCATGATTGGCCAGGCCGGCGCGTTCGTTGGCTTCGATGAAGACGTATTCGGGCTGGTCGGCCGCTGGCACCAGAAGGTCGAGGCCAACCATGGGGATGTCCAGCGCCCGTGCGGCGCGTACCGCTGCATCGGCCAGGGTCGGATGAAGGATGCCGGTGACATCCTCCAGCACGCCGCCTGTGTGAAGGTTAGCCGTACGACGCACGAACAGATGTTCGCCAGCCGGCAGGACACTGTCGTAGTCATAACCCGCCGCGCTCAGGGTGCGTTGGGTCTCCGCGTCCATCGGGATCTTGCTTTCGCCCCCGGTAGCCGCCTGCCGACGGCGGCTCTGGGCTTCGATCAACGCGCCGATGGTGTGCTGGCCGTCACCGATCACCTCCGCCGGACGCCGGATCGCTGCCGCCACCACTTCGAAGTTGATCACCAGGATCCGCAGGTCCAAGCCTTCGTGGAAACTCTCCAACAGCACCCGGCTGTCAAATTGCCGGGCGGCTTCGATGGCGCTCTGCACGTCTTCGATGGTGCGCAGGTCCACCGCCACGCCCTGGCCCTGTTCACCGTCCAGCGGCTTGACCACCACCCGTTCGTGCTCATCGAGAAACGCCAGGTTGTCGTCGGCATTGCCTGCCATCTGTTGGGCCGGCAGGTTCAGGCCGGCGTTTTTCAGTACCTTGTGGGTCAGGCTTTTGTTCTGGCACAACGTCATGCTGATGGCGCTGGTCAGGTCGCTCAGGGATTCGCGGCAACGAACCCGACGACTGCCATGGATCAGCGTGAACAATCCGGCCTCCGCGTCGTCGACCTGCACTTCGATGCCCCGGCGATGCGCCTCGTCGACGATGATTCGGGCATAGGGATTGAATTGCGCTTCGGGCCCCGGGCCCAGGAACAGCGGTTGATTGATGCCGTTCTTGCGCTTGATGGCAAAAGTGGACAGGTTACGGAAGCCGAGCTTGGCATAGAGGTTTTTCGCCAGGCGATTGTCGTGCAGCACCGATAGGTCGAGGTAACTCAAGCCCCGGCTCATGAAGTGCTCGATGAGGTGACGCACCAGCACTTCGCCAACCCCTGGCCTTGAACATTGCGGGTCCACGGCCAGGCACCAGAGGCTGCTGCCGTTTTCCGGATCGTTGAAGGCTTTCTGGTGATTCAGGCCCATGACGCTGCCGATCACCGCACCGGTGTCGTCGTCTTCCGCCAACCAGTAGACCGGCCCTCCTTGGTGGCGCGGGGTCAGTCGTTGTGCGTCGATGGGCAGCATGCCCCGGGCTTGGTAGAGCTGATTGATGGCTTGCCAGTCGGTGTCGCTCTGAGCCCGGCGAATCCGGAAACCGCGAAACACCCGTGTGGCTTGCCGGTAGTCGCTGAACCACAGGCGCAGTGTGTCGGAGGGATCGAGGAACAGATGCGCCGGCTCCAGTCCCAGCACTTGCTGGGGAGCGGCGACGTACAACGCAATGTCGCGCTCGCCGGGTTGTTCGTTGAGCAGCTCCCGGGCCAGGGTGGCAGGGTCCGGGAAGGTGTGGCCGATCAGTAATCGGCCCCAGCCGCAATGCACGGCGATGGGGGCCGCGCCCAGTTCGCTGCCGTCTTCGGCCAGGCGAGCCTGCAAGCGCTCGTAGGAGGGGGCCTGGCCGCGCAGCAGGCGTTGGTTGTGAACGGTAGGGTTGGGTTTCATCAATCAGATTCCTTGCTCGCTGAGCCACAGGTTCAGCGCTGCCAGTTGCCACAGCCGGGAGCCGCGCAATGGGGTGAGCTGGCCGTTGGGGTCGGTGAGCAGGCGGTCGAGCATGGCCGGCTTGAACAGGCCGCGATCCTGGCTCGGATCCAGCAGCAGTTCGCGGACCCAGGCGAGGGTATCGCCTTCCAGGTGCTTTAGACCCGGCACCGGGAAATAGCCCTTCTTGCGGTCGATCACTTCACCGGGGATCACCCGCCGGGCCGCTTCCTTGAGCACCTGCTTGCCGCCGTCGGGCAATTTGAATTTCGCTGGCACCCGGGCCGAGAGCTCCACCAGCCGGTAATCCAGGAACGGCGTACGAGCTTCCAGACCCCAGGCCATGGTCATGTTGTCGACGCGCTTGACCGGGTCGTCTACCAGCATCACCGTGCTGTCCAGGCGCAGTGCCTTATCCACCGCCGCGTCTGCACCCGGCTGGGCGAAGTGGTCCTTGACGAAATCACCGGCCGCGTCGTGGGCGACCAGCCATTGGGGCTGCACGGTGGCGGCATACTCTTCATAACTGCGATCAAAGAACGCCGCACGATAGGCCGCGTAAGGGTCGCTGGCACCGTCCACCTGCGGGTACCAGTGGTAACCGGCGAACAGCTCATCGGCACCCTGACCGCTTTGCACCACTTTGCAATGCTTGGACACTTCCCGCGACAGCAGGTAGAACGCAATGCAGTCGTGGCTGACCATCGGTTCGCTCATGGCGCGGAATGCCGCCGGCAGTTGCTCGATGATCTCTTTTTCGTCGATGCGCAACTGGTGATGACGGGTGCCGTAGTGCTTGGCGATCAGGTCCGAATACTGGAACTCGTCACCTCGCTCGCCGCCGGCATCCTGGAAACCGATGGAGAAGGTCGACAGGTTTTCCACACCGACTTCCCGCAACAGCCCCACCAGCATGCTCGAGTCCACGCCGCCGGACAGCAGCACGCCGACATCCACGGCGGCCCGCTGACGGATCGCGACAGCCTCGCGAGTACTGTCGAGCACGCGGTCGATCCAGTCTTCCAGATTAAGGTTCTGTTCATCGGCCCGTGGGCCGTAGGGCAGGGTCCACCAGGTTTTCTGTTCGGTGCCGCCATCGGCTTCGATGCGCATCCAGGTGGCCGGAGGCAGTTTTTCAACGCCGGCCAGCAACGTGCGGGGGGCCGGGACCACCGCGTGGAAATTCAGATAATGATTGAGTGCCACCGGGTCGAGCACCGGACTGATGTCGCCCCCCTTGAGCAGTGCCGGCAGCGCAGAGGCAAAACGCAACCGCTGGCCGGTGCGCGACAGGTACAAAGGCTTGACGCCGAGCCGGTCGCGGGCGAGGAACAGCCGCCTGGCGTCGCGTTCCCAAATGGCGAAGGCGAACATGCCGTTAAGCTTGGGCAGCAGCGCTTCACCCCAGGCGTGATAGCCCTTGAGCAGCACTTCGGTGTCGCCACCCGAGTAAAAGGCATAGCCCAGCGCTTCAAGCTCGGCGCGCAGTTCCGGATAGTTGTAGATCGCACCGTTGAACGCCAGGGACAAGCCCAGCTGATTGTCGATCATCGGCTGGGCCGAGCCATCGGACAGGTCCATGATTTTCAGGCGACGGTGGCCCAGGGCAATCGGGCCCTGGCTATGGAAGCCCCACGCGTCGGGGCCGCGAGGGGCCAAGTGATGGGTGATTCGCTCTACGGCCGCAAGGTCCGCAGGTTGTTGATCGAAACGTAACTCTCCAGCTAATCCGCACATATTCCAAAAGGCCTTGTATTTTCTGGGCCTAGTCGCCTCTACCTCGAATCGAGTACCCATTTTGTACCGATTTTTAGTAAATCCAGCTTTTCAAGCTCAGCGAAATCGCTCGATGAACTGATCCACTTGGCATAGGTTGAAAGCAACATCTGGACGCTGTGCCCAAGCTGCACGGCGACGAACATCAGGCACATCATTGCGTAGGTGTGGCTGATGTCGAACATACGGCGATAATGAATCCCCGCGTTGCGCAGCGCTTTCAACCAATAGCGCTTAGCCCCCTGTTTCGGAACGGATGTACAGCTCTGATTTTCCATCCGAGCCTTCCGACGCGAAAACATAATCAGAGCGCGCCGTCGTAAGGAGTCTGGCTTTTCGAGTGCCTGCAAAGCGCGATCGTTCAATAAAACTTCCTATGACACCTTCGTCTTCGTCCTTTCCTTGCTCTTGTCGTACAGCCTGATACGGCAGACCTTCGGGTGCCGTGAGTACGTATCAACCTCGCTCCATCGTAGAGTCATCGCCTCGCCTGGACGCATTGGCCTATAGAAAAAAACGCAAAAAAACACGTTTGAATCGTCTGAAGACCGCTCGTCAATTCGTATAGCTTAACGAGCAGCTCGTCCGCTTCCCGAAGCCGAATGTAGGCATAGAGGGTTGAGAAACCCTTTAAAGATGAAATTTATCGGGGTTTGCGAATTCATGGCATGCCTCGCGGGGCTCGCTTCGTTTCAACGGCCTGACAGCATCGTTCACTACTGGCATTCAGATGCTTGACGCTACCGACGGTATCGGCCTTAGATACGCTGGTAGCAGCAAGCTGAGGAACAGATCCAATGGCGTGGTCATGACGGTTCCGGCCTACGCCGATAACGCCCAGCTATAGCTGGCGGGCTTGGTTCTGGTGCCGCTTATAAGGCTGCTGCCGGTGACCTGCGCATCGTGGTCTGATGGGCTTTGTTTCGAATTCCGGCGCCATTCCGCCCATATCGGCTTTGTGTACAATGGGCGGAGTCATGGAAGGGGAATTGCGATGTATCAAGCACTTAGAAGCGGAGTATTTATATCTGGAGTTCTGCTTTTATTGGCTGGAATAGGAATATCGATCAACTTCTTTTTGAGATCGAAAGAGATCGAAATCCCCGGCGTGATCATGATTATTGTTGGTGTCATTCTGGCCTTTTCAGGCTGGAAGAGAAGTCGCAAATACTAGCCGGCAATTAGCGCGGATAAGACATCCAGAGGCCCACGAAGGCCTTGGATGTCCGCTGCCTTTATGGGCCGACTTTTATGGGCCGATGTCATCAGGTAGGCGAGGGTGGGCCAGCAAGGCGCTCGCGTCTGCTGGCATACAAAGCGGTTTGAATGCGCAGCAAAGTGCGGTATCCAGCATAGGCCGCGAATACGCATAGCACGATTACCAGTAGACGGGCATTGAATATCCCGCCACGAGCAATGAGCGTGAATCCGATACCGCAGAACAGCATGGCGAACCCGAATATGCTAGGCGCGCTGGTGCGCCGGGAAACGCCCAGTATCATTAGCGTCTGACAGATCAATACCACGATCCAGTCTGCATAGAACGCCCAACCTCCCAAGTGCATGAGCACGTTCGCTTTGAGCGGGAAAGTGATGTTCGTACCGCGCTTGGCCACGTGAGGGTAAAGCGCGCGTGTCTCGGCCGTGGATATTGGTTTGCTGGGCATGAGCTTGCGAGGGATGAATAGTGTCATCGCATCTTCAAGGGCATATGCCTTGGGTTCAATTTTTTCGTCCCGAAGCGCGCTCAAGACGTCCTCTGAAATGAATGCGGCGTTGTAATTCAGGTCCTCAAAACTGTTCGTGGGGTCCACTGCCACTGATTCTTTGGCAGCCTCTGGGCTGGCGACCCGATCAGCCTTCCTGCCGAAGATCTCATCTATGCGCGACGTGGCCTCACCTGGTGCCACGGGGGCGATTGCAGCGGGCGCTACGGGCGCGCGCAGGCTGGTGATGATCACGTATGACACGCCCATCGATGCGGCTGTGAGCATGGCTACGATCAAAAATTTCAAGAGGCTTACGCGCTGGAACATCAGCATGACGATGAACATAAGCGCGAATAGAATCAGCACTCCACGCCCACCACTGAACGACACGATAAGTAGGCTCAGCAACAGGAAAGTGCCATTCTTCAAAGTGACGCCACTGAAATACATATTCATCAGCTGAAGAAGCAATGCAGAATACATTGCGAGGACTATCCAGGCGCCGCCGTTAGTTACCATGAAGCTGTACGTATGGTAGTTCTGAACGACATAGTTGGGAGAGAGGGTACCAAAAACTCGATACATGCTCAGCAGTAAAAGGCACAGAATGCCCGTCGTTATCAACGCAAGAGACGGTGTCGAAAGACGCTCAAGCGATGGCAAGAATTCGTCGAGAAGACCCAGGCGACGAGCAAGCAGGAATCCAAGTAGGGCAACAGCAAACGCGCAGACCGAATCTATAATCGTCGCGCCATTCAGGTAGGTGGAAGTCAATATCGGGTATTTTTCAATGTCGAGATACCGCCCGATGAACAACATCTGATAAGCGATATAGCATCCAAGCGGGCCAACCAATATCAGTGCCAGTTTCTTCGTCGTATTATTAAATATATACATACCTAAACTTGTTCCTTTTTGAGCTTCCATAAACCAGACACTCAAGCGCGTCAGCTCGGTTTGTCAGGCGGTATCTCCAAGCCATTCCATTGCCGGCAGCGATCGCATCGTAGCGGGCGCTCCAGGAGGTAACTGGCGGCGGATCATACCGGATCACGTGGCGGCTTTGAATGGGGCGTACATGAGACGGGTTGAACGGTTTGTCGGATGTCGAAGGGCGAGACGGGGTGTATCTTGCACTGCTTTTTGTACCCACTGGTGTTTCCTTGAGGGCCTATCCGAGGTCTCAAATGCGCTGAAACCCCTTGTCTAGCGCTTTTTGAATACTCCAGCTTATCCGCATAAGTCCTTACCGGTTTATCCGTCGGTGGGGGTCAAGCCGCACGCGAAGAAAGGGCAGGTAGTCCGAATCTGACCGCAGGATTGTCGTGAGTTTTATAGTGATGCGTTATAAACCGACGGGTGGGGCAGTTTTGGTAGCGGTTGCTCAATATGTTTTCGAGCGGGCTTGCTCGCGAAGGCGTTGGTTCTGTTTGTGTAAATGTTGAACGGGCCGCCGGTTCGCGAGCGAGCCCGCTCTATGGGGGGAGTCGTGTTAAGCCTTGCCACGAACCAGTGCCCGCAACGCAAACCGGTTCGGGTGGCAGGCCTCGGCCACGCTGCGGGGCAGGGGAAGGGGTTCGTTTTCCAACCAGGCGGCGATCAATTCGCCCGACAGCGGGGCGGTGATCAGGCCCCGGGAACCGTGGCCGCTGTTGATGTACAGGCCATCGAGCCAGGGGCAGGGGGTGTCCGGTACCTGGCGGGCATCCTTGCCCAGTACCGCATAGGCCTCGGTGAACGCTTGGCTATCGGCCAATGGGCCGACGATGGGCAGGTAGTCCGGGCTGGTGCAACGGAACGCCGCGCGGCCTTCGAGGTTTTCCGGGGCCAGGGCGTCGGCCTCCAGGCGATCCACCAGATCGGCGGAAATTTCCTCCAGCATCTGCAGGTTGCCGGCATGTTCGGCAGCGGTGGGGGTCAGGTCGTCATTCTTGAAATCGAAACTGGCCCCGAGGGTGTGCTCGCCCAGCCGTGCCGGGGCCACGTAGCCTTCGGCGCAGACCACGGTGCGCAGGTCCTGGCTGCGGGCGGTCTGCGGCAGGCGGGTGATCTGCCCGCGGATGCGCTTGAGCGGCAGGTCGGCGGCCGGTTCGAAACGTTTGATTTCGGCGGCACTGGCGAGGATCGCCACCGGTGCGCTGGCCAGGCACCGTTCGCCATCCCAGGCTTGCCATTGCCCGTCGACGCGGCGCAGCTCCAGCACTTCATGGTGAGTCTGCAGGTCGATGGCCGGCGCCGAAGCCTGCCAGCGGCACAACGCCGGCGGATGCACCCAGCCACCCTCGGGATAGAACACGCCGCCACAGGCCAGGCCGATGCCCGCGCGCGCCTCGGCCTCGGGCCGGTCCAGACGGTGGAGCAAATCATGGGGGAACGCCTCAACCAGTTGGGCCTGGCGTTCGGCTTCCTTGTGATTGAAGGCCAGTTGCAGGACACCACAACCGTCCCAATCAACGCCCCGTTGCAGATGTTCAAGCAAGCGTCGGGTGTAGCCGAAACCGCTGAGGATCATCTGCGACAACGCCGTGCCGTGGGCGGAAAGTTTGAGATACAGCACGCCCTGGGGGTTACCGGAGGCTTCTTCGGCCAATCCGGCGTGGCGTTCCAGCAGCGTGACCTGCCAGCCTCGTGCCGCGAGACTCGCCGCACTGGCGCAACCGGCCAGGCCGCCACCGATCACCAGTGCGCGGCGCTCTCCGGCCAGTGGGGCGGGGCGGGCATACCAGGGTTTCGCCGGGGATGGTGCCGGCGTCTGCTCCGGCCAGCCGAGATAAGTCCCTCGAAGAATTTCCCATTTATGGCCGATGCCCGGTGTGCGCTTCATCTTGAATCCGGCCGCGTTCAGCAGCCGGCGCACCCAACCTGTGCTGGTGAAGGTGCTCAAAGTGGCGCCGGGGGCCGCCAGCCGCGCCAGCTCGGCGAACAGTTCGGCGGTCCACATGTCGGGATTCCTGGCTGGCGCGAAGCCGTCCAGGAACCAGGCGTCGATCTGCCCGTCCAGTTGCGGCAACTGTTCCAACGCATCGCCGATCAGCAGGGTCAGCGTTACGCGACCACCCGCCAGTATCAGGCGCTGGAAGCCCTGGTGGATCGCGATGTACTGTTCAAGCAGTTGATCGGCCTGGCCCTTGAGCGACGGCCACAGGGCGAGCGCGCGCTGCAGGTCCGCCGGAGTCAGCGGGTATTTTTCGACGCTGACGAAGTGCAAGCGTGCCCCGGCCGGCGCGCATTGCTCGAACAACTGCCAGGCGCAGAGGAAATTCAGACCGGTGCCAAAGCCGGTTTCGCCGATCACCAGCCGCCCGTTGTCCGGCAACGCGGTAAAACGTTCGACCAGATTGTTCTGTTCCAGGAACACGTAGCGGGTTTCTTCCAACCCCGAGTGGTCGGAAAAATACACATCGTCGAACACCCGCGAGTGTGGGCGACCGTGTTCGTCCCAGTCGAGTTGGGCGTGGTGCTGGATGGGCGTCATGGCAGGCTCGGTGGAAACGGGGAGGCCATTCTAGCCGATCGCTATCGGCTTGCTTGATCCATCGCAACAGACTGCTCATCTGGATGGAATCTGCTGCACGGCGGCGTATCCAATCCGCTAGTCTTGCCCCATTCCCTGGAAGGAGCTGCCCATGTTCGAATCCGCCGAAATCGGCCACGTCATCGATAAAGACACCTTTGAAGCCGAAGTGCCGGCCTTGCGTGAAGCCTTGCTCGAAGCCCAGTTCGAGCTGCAGCAGCAGGGTCGCTTTCCGGTCATCGTGTTGATCAACGGTATCGAAGGGGCGGGCAAGGGCGAGACGGTGAAGTTGCTTAACGAGTGGATGGACCCGCGGTTGATCGAAGTGCGCACCTTCGACCAGCAGACCGATGAGGAACTGGCGCGGCCACCGGCCTGGCGCTATTGGCGCATGCTGCCGGCCAAGGGGCGCATGGGGATTTTTTTCGGCAACTGGTACAGCCAGATGCTCCAGGGACGGGTGCATGGCGAGTTCAAGGATCCTCGACTGGATCAGGCGATCAACGCGGCCGAGCGCCTGGAGAAAATGCTCTGCGACGAGGGCGCGTTGATCATCAAATTCTGGTTCCATCTGTCCAAAAAACAAATGAAGGCCCGGCTCAAGAGCCTCAAGGATGATCCGTTGCACAGTTGGCGCATCAGCCCGCTGGACTGGCAGCAATCCGAGACCTACGACAAGTTCGTCAAGTATGGCGAGCGGGTGCTGCGCCGGACCAGTCGCGATTACGCGCCGTGGCATGTCATCGAAGGCATGGACGCCTGTTACCGCAGCCTCACGGTTGGCCGGATTCTGCTCCAGGGGCTGCGCCAGGCGCTGGATCGGCCGAAGGTCAAGCCGGAGAAAGTCAGCGTGGCGCCGTTACCGGCACTGGACCACCCGATCACCCTGATCGACAGCCTGGACATGACCCTGCGTCTGGACAAGGCCGACTACAACGAGCAGTTAATTACCGAACAGGCACGGTTCGCCGGTTTGTTGCGGGATAAACGGATGCGCCGGCATGCCCTGGTGGCCGTGTTCGAGGGCAACGATGCGGCGGGCAAGGGTGGGGCGATCCGACGGGTGGCGGCGGCTCTCGACCCGCGCCAGTACAGCATCGTGCCGATCGCTGCGCCCACCGAAGAAGAGCGCGCCCATCCCTACATGTGGCGGTTCTGGCGGCACATTCCGGCACGGGGCAAGTTCACCATGTTCGATCGCTCCTGGTATGGACGGGTTTTGGTGGAGCGGGTCGAAGGTTTTTGCAGCCGGGCCGATTGGCTGCGAGCCTATGGCGAAATCAATGATTTCGAGGAGCAGATCGCCGATGCGGGTGTGGTGGTGGTCAAGTTCTGGCTGGCGATCGACAAACAAACCCAGCTCGAACGTTTCCAGGAGCGCGAAGAAATTCCATTCAAACGCTTCAAGATCACCGAGGACGACTGGCGCAATCGGGACAAGTGGGACGCCTACCGGTCAGCGGTGTGCGACATGGTGGATCGCACCAGCACGGAGATTTCCCCCTGGACCCTGGTGGAGGCCAACGACAAGCGCTGGGCACGGGTCAAGGTGTTGCGCACTCTCAATGAGGCGCTGGAGGCAGCGTTCGAACGCAGTGCAAGGCAGGCGCGCAAGAACAAGAAATAGCCGACGATGGCGCTGCATACGCGAGGTGAATGATCGTCGCGGTGGGTTATGTGTCGGATCTATGCTCGTTGTCACTTAATCCAATAACGACAATGAGGTAGCGCCATGCGTGAAGTGGTGATCGTCGACAGCGTCCGGACTGGCCTGGCCAAGTCCTTTCGTGGCAAGTTCAACATGACTCGGCCGGATGACATGGCGGCCCATTGCGTCAACGCGCTGCTGACGCGCAATGATATCGACCCCGCCAGCGTCGAAGACTGCATTGTCGGCGCGGGCTCCAACGAGGGAGCCCAGGGTTACAACATCGGTCGTAACGTGGCGGTGCTGTCCCACCTGGGTACCGGCACCGCCGGCATGACCCTCAACCGTTTCTGTTCTTCCGGCCTGCAAGCCATCGCCATCGCCGCCAACCAGATCGCCTCCGGTTGCAGCGAGATCATCGTGGCCGGCGGCGTGGAGTCCATCAGCCTGACGCTGAAAAGCGTCAACACCGACAACCTGATCAATCCGTTGCTCAAGGAACAGGTACCGGGGATCTATTTTCCCATGGGCCAGACTGCCGAGATCGTCGCGCGCCGTTATCAGGTCAGCCGCGAGGAGCAGGATCGCTACGCCTTGCAGAGCCAGCAACGCACCGCCCGCGCCCAGGCGGCGGGCTTGTTTCAGGATGAGATCGTGCCAATGGCGGTCAAGTACAAGGTCGAGGACAAGCACACCGGTGCGGTGCAGATCCTCGATGGGGTAGTCGATCGCGACGATTGCAATCGCCCGGACACGACCTATGAGAGCCTGGCCGGCCTGAAGCCGGTATTCGCCGAGGACGGATCGGTCACGGCGGGCAACTCGTCGCAACTCTCCGACGGTGCCTCGATGACCCTGGTGATGAGCCTGGAAAAAGCCCTGGCCCTGGGGCTCAGGCCCAAGGCGTTTTTCCGTGGCTTTACCGTGGCCGGTTGCGAGCCGGACGAAATGGGCATCGGCCCGGTGTTCTCGGTGCCGAAACTGCTCAAGGCCAAGGGTTTGCAGATCGCTGACATCGACCTGTGGGAGCTCAACGAGGCGTTCGCGTCCCAGTGCCTGTACAGCCGCAATCGCCTGGAGATCGACAACGAGAAATACAACGTCAACGGCGGCTCGATCGCCATTGGCCATCCGTTCGGCATGACCGGCTCGCGCCAGGTGGGGCACTTGGTGCGTGAACTGCAACGGCGCAGTTTGCGTTATGGCGTGGTGACCATGTGCGTGGGCGGCGGTATGGGGGCGACGGGGTTGTTCGAGGCGGTGAGGTAATCGAGCCGCGAGCTGTTGTGGCGAGGGGATTTATCCCCGTTGGGCTGCGTAGCAGCCCTCATTTAGTCGCGGAATGCTTTTGTCTGCTGTTTCGAGAAGACAATTCATATATCATATAAGGTCGTCAGCTGGCGACCTTATCCACCTGCAGCATTCGCTTGATATAGGCCTCGACTTCGAGCAAGGCAACCTCGCGGCTGACGAACGGACCTTCCTGGGTGCCTTCCCGGGTACTGAAATAGAACTCACCGTTTATCCGGCAAATCCGGTCACTGGGGAAGACCATCGCCGGGACGATGTCTTGGGCGCGTTTGCCAAGCATGGAAGGCTCCAAAAAAAGCGTCGAACGAAGGGGGCATTCTATGAGTTGCCGTTCGATGGCGCTTGGCCAGCCGATAGGCGGCAATGTGCCATACCCTTTGCTCGAACTGTTAATACCCAACTGTCTCTGTGTCGCCAAAGCATTCTCCAACTAGAATAGTCGTTCTTTTCTTGAGCCTCGGGGATTGCATGCACATTTCGTCCGGTCGTTGGGTCTACGGCCTGCTGCTCGCCTTATTGACCGCGCTGTTATGGGGCATCCTGCCGATCAAGCTCAAGCAAGTGCTGCAAGTGATGGATCCGATCACCGTGACCTGGTTTCGCTTGCTGGTGTCCGGTGGACTGCTGTTCATCTACCTGGCGGCGACGCGACGCTTGCCCAGCCGCAAGGTGCTTGGCCCGCGTGGCGGCTGGTTGGTAGCGATGGCAGTGTTGGGGCTGGTGGGTAACTACGTCCTGTACCTGATGGGCCTCAATCGCTTGAGCCCCGGCACCGCGCAACTGGTGGTGCAGATGGGGCCGATCATGTTGCTGGTGGCCAGTCTGTTTGTGTTCAAGGAGCGTTTCAGCCTGGGGCAGGGGATCGGCCTGCTGGTGTTGTTGATCGGTTTCACGCTGTTCTTCAACCAGCGCCTCGCGGAATTGCTGACTTCCTTGAGCGACTACACCGCCGGGGTTCTTATGGTGCTGCTGGCTTCGACGGTCTGGACCTTCTACGCCCTGGGCCAGAAGCAATTGTTGACGGTCTGGAATTCCTTGCAGGTGATGATGGTGATCTACCTGTTCTGCGCCTTGTTACTCACGCCGTGGGTGCATCCACTGGAGGCCTTGCAACTGAGTCCCTTGCAAGGCTGGCTGCTGTTGGCCTGCTGCCTCAACACCTTGATTGCCTATGGTGCGTTTGCCGAGGCCCTGGCTCACTGGGAAGCCTCGCGGGTGAGTGCGACCCTGGCGATCACGCCGCTGGTGACCTTCGCTGCGGTGGCGCTGGCCGCCTGGTGGTGGCCCGATTACGTTCATGCCGAGCAGATCAATCTGCTGGGCTATGGTGGGGCCGTGCTGGTGGTGCTGGGTTCGGCGCTGGTGGCGTTGGGGCCTTCGCTGATGGCCGGCCTCAGGGCCCGGCGTGATCGGATGGTTGTAGAGCGATAGGGGCTCATTCCCCTGTGGGAGCGAGCCTGCTCGCGATGGCGGCATGGCAGGCGGAGAAGATGTCGAGCCCACTGGCCTCATCGCGAGCAGGCTCGCTCCCACAAGGGCTTCCGGTCTGACATAACCTGGGTGCGCAATAAAGATCAAATTGTGGGAGCGAGCCTGGTCGCGATGAGGGCTGTCAGTCACACACGACTCAGCCCTGGCTTCCCGCCTCCAGCATGTTCTCCGGCCGTACCCAGGCATCGAACTCTTCGTCGGTCAAATACCCCAGCTGCAAGGCCGATTCGCGCAAGGTCAGCCCTTCGCTATAAGCCTTCTTGGCGATTTCAGCGGATTTGTCGTAGCCAATGTGCGGGTTCAGGGCAGTGACCAGCATCAGGCCGCGTTCCAGGTGCGCCGCCATCTGTTCGCCGTCGGGCTCCAGCCCGGCGATGCAATGCGCCTGGAAGTTGCTGCAACCGTCGGCCAGCAGGCGGATCGATTGAAGCAGGTTGTGGATGATCACCGGTTTGAACACGTTCAGTTGCAAATGACCCTGGCTGGCGGCGAAGCCGATGGTCACGTCGTTGCCCAGGACTTGGCAGGCCAGCATCGACAATGCTTCGCACTGGGTCGGGTTGACCTTGCCGGGCATGATGGAACTGCCCGGCTCGTTGGCTGGCAGCTTCACCTCGGCGAACCCCGCACGAGGCCCGGAACCGAGCAGGCGCAAGTCGTTGGCGATTTTCATCAGGGTCACGGCAAGGGTCTTCAGCGCGCCGGACAGAGTAGTCAGCGGCTCATGGCCCGCCAGGGCCGCGAACTTGTTCGGCGCGGTGACGAA
The DNA here is from genome assembly GCF_022342325.2 of Pseudomonas sp. AF32. Lineage (NCBI taxonomy): Bacteria > Pseudomonadati > Pseudomonadota > Gammaproteobacteria > Pseudomonadales > Pseudomonadaceae > Pseudomonas > Pseudomonas sp. AF32. Next base: position 114,177 of record NZ_RQJK02000012.1, read on the forward strand.
CGGCAGGCCGGACAGCGCCGCCAGCTCAGCGGCAATCGCTTCGCCGAAACCATGGGGCGAATTCAATCCGGTGCCCACTGCGGTGCCGCCCTGGGCCAGTTCGCACACCGCTGGCAACGCGGCACGGATCGCCCGTTCGGCATAGTCCAGTTGGGCGATGAAAGCCGACAGCTCCTGGCCAAACGTGATGGGCGTGGCGTCCATCATGTGGGTACGACCGGTCTTGACCAGTTTCATGTGCCGCGCCGCCAGTTCCGCCAGCCCGCCTGACAACTCGGCGATGGCCGGCAGCAGTTGCTGATGGACGGCCTGGGCGGCGGCGATGTGCATGGCGGTCGGGAAGCAGTCGTTGGAACTCTGGGAACGGTTGACGTGATCGTTAGGATGCACCGGGCTCTTGCCGCCACGGGGATTGCCCGCCAGCTCGTTGGCGCGACCGGCGATCACTTCGTTGACGTTCATGTTGCTCTGGGTGCCGCTGCCAGTCTGCCAGACCACCAGCGGGAACTGATCGTCGTGCTGGCCGTCCAGCACCTCGTCGGCGGCCTGTTCGATCAGGCGGGCGATGTCGGCGGGCAGGTCGCCATTGCGGTCGTTGACCCGCGCGGCGGCTTTCTTGATCAGTGCCAAGGCGTGCAACACCGACAGCGGCATGCGTTCGTTGCCGATGGCAAAGTTGATCATGGAGCGCTGGGTCTGGGCTCCCCAGTAGGCTTCATCCGGGACTTCAACCTGGCCAAGGCTGTCGGTTTCAATACGGCTCATCGGGTCAAACTCCTGTAGGTCTGAATGCGCTGTTTAGGCCCTGGCGGGCGGCACCGGTTCCGTCAATGTAGGAGCGCCCGGTTCGGTCCGTCAATCGGACCCGGCTGGGGACGGGGTTGAGGCGAGGCGTTTTTTAGGCGCAGAATGGTCGCCCCTGGGGTTTTACCTCGCCAGCTAGAAAAGGAAACTCGATGACCCGTCTTCGTGCCATCTGTACCGCAGTTGCTCTGGTGTGTGCCAGCGGCCCTGTTCTCGCCGATACCGCCAGCCACAACGCCAGTGCCGAAGCGTTCCTGACCCTGGCGCATGCTGACAAACTGGGCACCCCGGTGTACATGCAAGTGCAGCAGATGTTTGCCCAACGCTTCGAGCAGACCAAGGCGCCCGAGTCGAAGAAAGCCACCCTGGAAACCTACCAGGCCAAGGCCAACGCTGCGCTGGACCAGGCCATCGGCTGGAACAAGCTCAAGCCGGACATGGTCAAGCTCTACACCACCAACTTCAGCGAGTCGGAGCTCAAGGACCTGGTAGCCTTCTACCAATCGCCCCTGGGCAAGAAAGTCCTGGAAAAAATGCCGCAGCTGACCCAGCAGTCGGCCCAGCTGACCCAGGCCAAGCTGGAAAGCGCCGTGCCGGTGGTCAACAAGCTGCTGGCGGACATGACCGCTGAGCTCGAACCGAAAGCCGCCGCCCCGGCCAAGAAAAAGCCGTAAGCGGAGCCTGATATGAGCATGCAACAACGCATCGAATCGACGCTCGGGCTGCTGCAGCCCGAGCATCTGCAAGTGCTGGATGAAAGCCACATGCACAGCCGCGGGCAGCAGACCCATTTCAAGGCGGTGGTGGTCAGCCGGCAATTCGAAGGCCTCAATCGGGTCAAGCGCCACCAGAAGGTCTACGGCACCCTCGGCGAGCTGATGGGCGAATTCCATGCGTTGGCGCTGCACACCTACACCCCCGAAGAGTGGGCGCAGATCGACGCGGCCCCGGCTTCGCCGACCTGTGCCGGTGGCAGCAAGCACTGATTTAGATAGCCTGCCGTGATGGCGAGGTGAGTGGCAGAGGAATTATTTGTGGCGAGGGGATTTATCCCCGCTGGGCTGCGCAGCAGCCCTGAGACCCGAGCTCAGCGTATCAGGCACACTGGGTTTCTTTTTGGGGTTGCTTTGCAACCCAGCGGGGATAAATCCCCTCGCCACAAAGGATCTGTGTTCAGTCTCGGAATCCCCATCCTGTAATGCCATTGTTTTTGTTAGAATCCGCAGCGCGCCGCTTACCCGGCGCGTTTTTTTTCGTATCCGGTTCACCCTTTACGAGGGTAGCCACCTGGAGAAATACCCATGACACCACCCATTGTCGTGGCGGCACTGTATAAGTTCGTCACCCTGGAAGATTACGTCGAGTTGCGTGAGCCATTGCTCAAGGCCATGCTCGATAATGGCATCAAAGGCACCTTGCTGATTGCCCTGGAAGGCATCAACGGTACGGTTTCCGGCACTCGCGAAGGCATCGACGGTCTGCTGGCCTGGCTGCGCAGCGATCCACGCATGGTCGACATCGACCATAAAGAGTCGTACTGCGATGAACAGCCGTTCTATCGCACCAAGGTCAAACTCAAGAAAGAAATCGTCACCCTTGGCGTCGAAGGCGTGGACCCGAACAAGCAGGTCGGCACCTATGTCGAGCCCAAGGACTGGAACGCACTGATCAGCGATCCGGAAGTGTTGCTGATCGATACCCGCAACGACTACGAAGTGTCCATCGGCACCTTCGAAGGCGCCATTGACCCGAAGACCACCAGTTTTCGCGAATTCCCCGACTACATCAAAGCCAACTTCGATCCGGCCAGGCACAAGAAAGTGGCGATGTTCTGCACCGGCGGCATTCGTTGCGAAAAAGCCTCCAGCTACATGCTTGGGCAAGGGTTCGATGAGGTTTATCACCTCAAGGGCGGGATCCTGAAATACCTCGAAGAAGTGCCTCAGGAAGAAACCAAGTGGCGCGGTGACTGCTTCGTGTTCGATAACCGCGTGACGGTTCGCCACGACCTCAGCGAGGGCGACTATGATCAATGTCATGCCTGCCGTACGCCGGTCAGCGTCGAAGATCGTGCGTCGGAGCATTACGTACCGGGTATCAGTTGTCCGCATTGCTGGGACACGCTGAGCGAGAAGACCCGGCGCAGTGCCATCGACCGGCAGAAGCAGATCGAGCTGGCGAAGGCCCGTAACATGCCGCACCCGATCGGCTACAACTACAAGCAATCAGCTTCCGAGGCTTGAACCATGGCGTCGCGCCTGCTCTATGTGATGGACCCGATGTGTTCCTGGTGCTGGGGCTTCGCGCCGGTAGCCGATGCATTGGTCGAGCAGGCGCACGCCGCTGGCGTCGAACTGCATCTGGTCATGGGTGGTCTGCGTACCGGCAGCGGTTCGGCGCTGGAGCCGACGACCCGACGCTACATCCTCGAGCATTGGCAGGCCGTGACCCAGGCCACCGGCCAGCCATTCAAGTTCGAAGGGGCATTGCCGGACGGTTTCGTCTATGACACCGAACCTGCCTGCCGGGCGATAGTGACGGCTCGCAGCCTGGCGCCCGACCTGTCCTGGAAGCTGGTGAAGCTGATCCAACAGGCGTTCTATGTGCAAGGGCGCGACGTGACCCATGCCAGCATTCTGGTGGAACTGGCCGAGCAGGCCGGGCTACCGCGCATCGAGTTCGCCGAAGCGTTCGACCGTGCCGACCAACAGGCGGCCACCGCTGCGGATTTCACGTGGGTGCAGGACCTCGGTATTGCCGGGTTCCCCACGCTGCTCGCCGAGCGTGACGGCCAATTGGCCTTGCTCACCAACGGCTACCAGCCTCTGAGCCAGTTGTCTCCATTGCTGGGTCGTTGGCTGGAGCGCGCGGCCTGTGCCTGACCTGCCGGAGGGGGCTGCGGTCCCGCAACGCACCGATCGATTGACCTGGGCAGAAATCCGTCGCCTGGCCCTCAAGCACAAAAAAGCCCTGTGGATCGCCAATGGCGTGGCCGTGTTGGCGACTTTGTGCAGCGTACCGATTCCCTTGCTGTTGCCATTGCTGGTGGACGAAGTGCTGCTGGGCCGTGGCGATGCGGCACTGAAAGTGATGAACCACGCCTTGCCGACAGGTTGGCAGAGCGCGGCCGGTTACATCGGGCTGATGCTGCTGGCGACCCTGGTGCTGCGCTGCGGCGCGTTGCTGTTCAACGTTTTGCAGGCGCGCCTGTTCGCAAGATTGGCCAAGGATATTGTCTATCGCATTCGCATCCGCTTGATCGACCGCCTCAAGCGCATCTCCCTGGGTGAATACGAAAGCCTGGGCAGCGGCACCGTGGCGGCTCACCTGGTCACCGACCTGGATACCCTCGACAAGTTCGTCGGCGAAACCCTCAGCCGGTTCCTGGTGGCGATGCTGACGTTGGTGGGCACTGCGGGCATCCTGATGTGGATGCACTGGAAACTGGCGCTGTTGATCCTGCTGTTCAACCCATTGGTGATCTACGCCACGGTGCAGTTGGGTAAACGGGTCAAGCACCTCAAGAAGTTGGAGAACGACAGCACCTCGCGTTTCACTCAAGCCTTGACCGAAACCCTGGATGCCATCCAGGAGGTACGCGCCGGTAATCGCCAGGGTTTCTTCCTCGGGCGACTGGGGCTGCGTGCTCGGGAAGTACGTGACTACGCTGTCAACTCCCAATGGAAAAGCGACGCATCGGGCCGAGCCAGTGGCCTGCTTTTCCAGTTCGGTATCGATATCTTTCGTGCCGCGGCGATGCTCACCGTACTGTTCTCCGACCTGTCCATTGGCCAGATGCTGGCAGTGTTCAGCTACCTGTGGTTCATGATCGGCCCGGTGGAGCAACTGTTGAACCTGCAGTACGCCTATTACGCGGCGGGCGGTGCCCTGAGCCGCATCAACGAGTTGCTGGCGCGCAACGACGAGCCCCAGTACAACGGTGACATCGACCCCTTCGAAGGGAACGACACCGTGGGGATCGATATTCAGGGGCTGAGCTTCGGTTATGGTGAGGAACTGGTGCTCAACCAGTTGAACCTGTCCATTTCGCCGGGGGAAAAAGTCGCCATCGTCGGTGCCAGTGGCGGTGGCAAAAGCACCCTGGTGCAGCTATTGCTGGGACTCTATACACCGCAGTCGGGCAGCATCCGCTTCGGCGATGCCACGCAACAGGAGATCGGCCTGGAAACCATCCGGGAAAATGTCGCAGTGGTGCTGCAACACCCGGCACTGTTCAACGATACGGTGCGGGCCAACCTGACCATGGGCCGCGAACGCAGCGACGAGGCCTGCTGGCGAGCACTGGAAATTGCCCAGTTGCACAGCACGGTCCGCGAACTGCCCAACGGACTGGACAGCATCGTCGGGCGTTCTGGCGTACGTTTGTCCGGTGGGCAACGCCAGCGCCTGGCCATTGCCCGCATGGTACTGGCCGAGCCGAAGGTGGTGATCCTCGACGAGGCGACGTCCGCCCTGGACGCCGCCACCGAATACAACCTGCACCAGGCGCTGGCCCGGTTCCTGAGTAACCGAACAACCCTGATCATTGCGCACCGGTTGTCGGCCGTGAAACAGGCTGACCGGGTGCTGGTGTTCGATGGCGGGCAAATTGCCGAAGATGGCGGTCACCAGCAACTGATGGCTGATGGTGGCCTCTACGCCAAGCTCTACGGTCATCTGCAACAGCATTGATGACGCGGGGTCATTCCGAATCGGTTGACGTGTCCATCTCCGTGGCCGGGCGCTTGCGCCGTTGTCCCCAGATGACGTTCAGCGCATCGGCGCCGCGTTCATGGCCGAACTCCTTCATGACAATCGAGCAGGATTCGCAGGGCGGCAGGGTCGTCGCCACTGTGATCGACTTGATGTCTTCCGGATCCGGGTATTTTTCACTGAGATAGGCGATCAGTTTGCTTTCGCTGTCACCCGAAGTGACGCGGCTCAGCCTGTCCGAACTGCCTGGGGCGTCCATGAGGTGGGGGATGGCCAGCAGTTTCCCTTCAGAGCTCAGGCTAAGCGCGGCTGGATCGATGGGGGGCCGGAGCCCGTCGACATTGAAGTAAGTGACGTCACCCTGTGTAATCTCGGTCAGTCCACCGCTGGATTTGAACAGTGGCAGATGTCGGGTGTAATCCTCGATTCCGGAAACGCTGACATAGACTTCGTTCTGGCCCGACGCGGTGGTCACGCTGGCGAAGGCGATGTTCTTCTGGTTTTGCGTCGGCAGGATTTTTTGCAGTTCCTGCATGGCGTCGTTGATGGTGATGACCCGGCTTGTCGATTGAGTCGTATCGGGGGTGGATGGATGTGTAAAAAGCGCGTTGAACACGTCGCCTGTAGATTTTTGCAGGGCTTCGGGCGCTTGCGTGGAAGGCTTCCAGACGGCCGCGCCATTGGGTAACTCGGAGACGATCATTCTCGTCCTGCGGTCGAACAACACGGCTTCAGCGGAGTAGGTATTGACTTTCACCCACTTCATGTTCGAAGGCGGGTGGACAGGCGCGCCAATGGGAATCGAAATTTCATCGATCTTGTCCAGCGCCAGTTCGATCTGGTCTCTGCCGTAGACCCTGGCGGCATTGTTCGCATTCAGCGAGCCGATGTACACCCGTCGCAGTTCCTCACCCACCGTGCCTGGCGCCAGGTCATCGGCGCTCAATTTCTTCAGGGTCAGCGCAGACTCGACACTGTCGGTAGAGGACAGTGTCGTCATGTAGTAATCATCGAAGTTCAAGCGAGTGAAGACATACGTGGATTTCTCGTCGAGAGAGCGGATGATCAACGCGCCCGTCTCATGTACATCGTCGATGTTCTGTGCTGTACCCGTGACTTTGATTCCCCCATACAGACCGGTCTGGAATTGCAGTGTCGCCGAAATGGTTTCCCGAGGGATGGGGATTTTGCTGGTGAGGCCAATCCATTCCGGTCGGCCTTTATAAGTGTTGAGCTTGCCGCCCTTGAGTTCATAGATCTTCCCTTCGAAGGCCAGCAGGGCGCGGTCATTGACGGTTTTCGGCAGGGAGGGATAAAGCGTCGTATCGCCGAACCAGGGGGCCCAGCTCGGTTCTGGGTCGAACTCACCGGCAGGCGGCCGTTCGGCGGGCTTGCCCGGCAACACATACCGGGTCTTGCAAAACTCATCGGGTGTACGACGCACACGGCATGGGCGTTGCCTGAGTCGTTCGCTGGCGTCCAGTTGGCTGGCCCGACGCAGGTGTTCATGGTGCAACCGATAGGGCACGTCATCCAGATAAAAGGTCCGGTTGCCGTCGACTTCAAGCAATTCTCGTACGCGGGTTTTTTCCGGCACCTGGACGATGACATGGGTGTCGGTCCTGGCCAGCGCACTGTAGTGGGAGCGTCCCAAGGACAGTTCTGTTGAATTGTCGATCAATGACGGACCGTAAGGTTTGGACGTCAGAGGGTCAATCAGGCGGTAGTCGGCATTGTCCAGCACGCCGATGTTGCGCACAGGCACATCATCGACCCCGCGCACCGCACCGAGGTGGTCATTTGGCAGCAGGGGGCGCCATCGTCCAGGGTCGGTGACCTGGCCCATGCCGTTCACGAAATCATATTGTCCCGCTCTGCCGCTCAAGGTCTTGAGGCTCAGATAACCTTTTTTACCGAGCCGGTAGGCGCTTTGACTACCGGCCTGCAGCAAGGATGGAATGCCATCGAGGGGGTTCAGGGTGGCGTTAAGCAAGGTGCCCGAAAGTTTCGCAAAGGCGGGGAGGGCTTCGCGGATACTCCATTTCCCCACCGTCCTGACCAGCTTCAATGAGCCCGAGGCGAATTTTCCGATGGGCAGGACGAACGATGCAAAATCAATGAACAGGCCAAAGGCACCGCTTGCCAGTCGGTCACGATCGCCTGAGCTCAGGTCTTCTATGCTGCTCCAGAAAGGCACCAGCATTTTTGCCACGTCGATGACCTTCTTGCGCCTGGCTTCTTCATGATCGAATTCGGTTTTTCCATAGCAGCTGTCGTACAGCGCTTTTTCATCGACGAAAAGCAGATGTTGGGCAATGTGCTGGGTGATCCGTTGAGTGGTCTTCGACGCCAATGTATGCGGCAGGGCGTTGTTGTCGTTTCTTTCAATCGGTGCAAGTGTGCCACCCAGTTGATCCAGGATCGCGTCGCAGTGGGCATCAGCGCCTGGAGCCGTTCCTTTTACATGGGCATCCCAATCGAAAGGGAGGCGCTTGTGACGTATCACGGTCACGCTCACGGCTGAACCACGGCTGACTCTCCATTTCTCCGTTTTCCGTTCGCCATCGACATGCTGCGAGGAGATGTCTGCGCGGCGCCGAATGATTCCGGCCCGGGGCAGCAGTTCGTACCAGGACGTTTTTTCACCGCGGGTCGCTCCCAGAATGAAACCATTACGTGCCCGAAGGGGAAGTGTCATGGCAGGTGTCTCATTTGCCGCTTCGACCCCCGTGGTTGCTTTTCTCAAGGAGTACACCCTGATCGATCCATATTCCAGGGCGTGACGGTCAGCCAGGGGCAAGGAGGCGAGTTGGTGGCTGATCAGTGTCCTGTAGGCACTTCTGAGCTGATTGATGTAGATCTTGAAGTGAATCGAAAAGGTCTTCTCGATATCCGGCAGCGTCCTGTCCTCGAGCGGGATTGCGGACAAGGACGGCCACGACAGGTTCGTTTGTACTGTTCGATCACTGCCGATTTTCAACCAAATGTCGGTTGAGTGTTTTCCGTCGGTTTCAGTGATAAACCATTTTCGTTCGGCGAGCTGGCCAGAGGCATACACGTCAATGAATGAATAGGCGTCAGGTGCAGGCCTGCCCATGGGGGCCATCAGTCGAAATTGGGGAGCGGTGTAAAGAGCATTGGCTTGCCTGACCAGTTTCCTGCCATCCGACACGAAACCGCCATCGCCAAAAAGTTTGGCCATCTTGAGCCTGGCAATGTTCAGTCTTTCTGGAGGGGCAGTGTCGAGCCAGCGAATAGCGTTATTCAAACTCTCGACGGTCGTATCGAGCTTTTGCGCGGTGCCCTGTAGATCTTGCGTCGAATAGTTGGCGTCAGCGTTGTAAGAAACCATTCCATTCGTCACTGCCCATTCCAGCATCGGTTTCAATCGGGTCAGCGTAATTAACTTCAAGTCTTCAGAGGTTGCTTCGCCGGCCTGCCGTATCGGCAGATCGACCAATTGCTGGAAGTTCAGGCGATGCAATAACAAAGGGTCAATGGCATTGGCGAGATGGACGCCATGGACAAAATTCACCCAGACCGTGGAGCTTCGGTAAGCCAATTGCGGCGGTATATCGCGGACTTGGAACTCCGCCGGGAACAAGGGGTGGAAAAGCCCCGCAATCAGAATGGCTTCATTTTCGGAGGAGGCGCGCTTGGACGCGAGCAGATGCTCCTCGAACCCCGTCTGGATTTCCTGGTAGCTCTTCCCCCAATAGGACGACTTTTGCCAAAGATAGCCGGCAACGCCCTCCGGATTTTCGCCACCTGCCGAGGCGATCCACAGGCGAAGGGCTTTGATTACCAACTGGATGCGAATTCCTGGAGCGGTTTCTTCGCCGGCTCCGCCGCCGAACCAGCCCAGGGCTTGCAACAGTTTGTTCGCCAAGGTCTGCGCTTGTGCCGATCGCAGGATTGTTTCGAGGTACATCGACGGTTTCGCACGGAGTTTCGCCGTCGTCAGCTTGTCGATGTCGACAGCATCGAGACAGGCCAGCAGGGAGGTTTTTGGTGTGGGCAGGAACTGGCGCACTGTGTCGATGATCCGGCCATTGGTCAGCACCTGTTCGGGTGTCGGCTCCTGACTTGCTTCGTCGAGATTTATTCCATGCCACAGTCCGAGTGAATGACGAGCGCGCTTTTCTTCCAGAGCATCGATCGTGGCTTCGCGTTGTCCGGCGTCTTGCGGGTCCCAAGGGATGAAACCATAGAAACGGATCATTCTGATCAGGGAAAACTGACTGTCGAAGCGGATCTTTCCACCCAGCCTTAGAGCGGATTTTTCAATGTTCACCAATAAGTCCTGGCAGCCAGGCTGCTTGTCGAGTTCAAGCTGGATGACATCGGGACCGCTATTCCGGCGTGTCGAGTAGAAGGCTTTGCCTTCCTTCAGTGTGACCGTCAGCTTGTCGGGCGAGGCATCCTGCGTGTCGCACAGCGCTTGATAAGCCTTGTCTTCGATCAGCGCTCGTAATGCCCGTTGACCGACTTCATTTTCCAGGGCCATGGGCGAGCAGGGCCTGGGGATCAGCAATCTGTCGATAAGCCTGTCGGATGGTGTTTCATTGCTTCGAATCACTGCCAGCAGTGCGTCATATTCATCCAGCAGACCCTGGTGCGCTTGGGCATGGGACGGCCATGGGTTCGGTGCTGAAAGGTCAGAAGCGGGCAAGGACGGCATAGTGGGGTTCCCTGATAATTAACGAAAGGTTCTCTACTAGGCCTCAAAAGTGCGAAATAGAGAGCCCTCGTATCCAATCAGTCCAGGGAAAGTCCGGGGCGGTAGATAGATATAGCGTGCCGGCATGTTGTAACTTTTTCGGTAGTTACCCTCACTCGTCGCCAGTCGTGGCTCGGGTGTTCGAGAGGGAGCAACGTTAAATAATGTGTGCCCTCTTGCGAGGAACTCCCGCTGCTCCTAGTCTTGCTGGAATGATCGGTCTGAAGGCTGGTCGACGAGCCTGACAGGCCACTAGACAGGGACCTCATGAATCAAGCGCGGACTCTCGGAACTCCCCGGTTGTTGGGCATCGTCTGGCCTTTTATAGCCGTTGTCCTGTTTCAGGCCTTGTTGGGGGGCGTCAGTCTTTATGTATTGTCGGCGGTTCGTGGCTATGTGGCGGGGGAAAGTCTCTGGTCGAAGGGACAGAAAGATGCGATCTATTACCTCAACCTTTACGCCGATAGCCGCGACGAGGCGATTTTTCACAAGTACCAGCAAGCCATCGCCGTGCCCGAAGGCGGTCATGAACTGCGAGTGGCGCTGGATCGCCAGCCGCCGGACCTGGAAGCGGCACGGGCGGGCATCCTCAAGGGTGGCAATCACCCGGACGACGTCGCCAGCCTGATCTGGCTCTACCTGAATTTCCGTCACTTCAGTTATCTGGAAGAAGCCATCAATCTGTGGACGGTGGGGGACAGCTATCTGACCGAGCTCAATAGCGTCGCCCGGCAGATGCACGAGAGCATTTCCCAAGGCAAGGCCACGGACCCCGATATCCGCGGCTGGAAGGCGCGGATCTTTGCCATCAACGACTCCGTCACACCTGCCGCGAAGGCCTTCAGTGATGCGCTGGGCGAGGGGTCTCGCTTTATCCTGCGCCTGTTACTCGTGACCAACTTCGCCACCGCCCTGGGTCTGATTGTCCTGGCATTGTTGCGTACCCATAAACTTCTGGCCCAGCGACAGATTTTTGCCAATGCGCTGCAAGTGGAAAAAGAGCGTGCGCAGATCACGCTGCAGTCTATTGGCGACGGTGTCATTACCACCGACGTCGAGGGTGCCATTGCCTATATGAACCCTGCGGCCGAGGCGATGACCCACTGGAAGGCCGAGCATGCCACCGGCCTGCCCCTGGCCGCGCTGTTCAATTTACTCGACGATAACGCCCAGACCGAGGGCTTGACCCTGATCGAGCATATCCTCAGCGGTCGGCTCGGTGGCGGCAGTGAGCATTCGAAACTGATCCAGCGTCTGGACGGCAGCACCGTTTCAGTGACGCTCGTGGGTGCGCCGATCCGCCATGGCGGCAAGGTCAGTGGTGCCGTGCTGGTACTGCACGACATGACCCAGGAGCGTCAATACATCGCCAACCTATCGTGGCAGGCCACCCATGACGCCCTGACCGGCCTGGCTAACCGTCGGGAATTCGAGTACCGCCTGGAGCAGGCCTTGCACAGCCTGACGCGTCAGAGCGGTCGTCATGCCTTGATGTTTCTCGACCTGGACCAGTTCAAGCTGGTTAACGATACCTGCGGCCACGCGGCGGGTGATGAACTGCTGCGCCATATCTGCGCCTTGTTGCAATCCGGGTTGCGGGAAAACGATACCCTCGCCCGGCTGGGAGGGGATGAGTTCGGTATCCTGCTGGAGAACTGTGCGCCAGACGCGGCGGAAAAGATCGCCGAGGGGCTGCGCCAGACCGTGCAGAATCTGCACTTCGTATGGAAAGGCCGGCCCTTCGTGACCACCGTCAGTATCGGGCTGGTGCATATCGCTCAGAACCCGGCGACCCTGGAAGCGTCCCTGCGTGCCGCCGACATGGCCTGCTACATGGCCAAGGAGAAGGGCCGCAACCGCGTGCAGGTCTATCACGCCGACGATTCGGAGCTGTCCCTGCGTTTTGGCGAAATGGCTTGGGTGCAGCGCTTGCACATGGCCCTGGAGGAAAACCGCTTCTGTCTTTATGCCCAGGAAATTGCCGCGCTCGGGCCGGGTGACCATGGCGGCGGGCATATCGAGATCCTGCTGCGCCTGCATGACGAAGCCGGCCGGATGATATTGCCTGACAGCTTCATTCCCGCGGCGGAGCGCTATGGCCTGATGACCTCCCTGGACCGTTGGGTGGTGGAGAACGTCTTCAAGATCATTCGCCAATGCCTGAATGAATCGGGCCAGGGACCGCTGGCCATGTGTGCGATTAATCTGTCAGGCACGACTATCGGAGATCAGGCGTTTCTCGATTTCTTGCGTAAACAGTTTGCGGTCTATTCGGTTCCGCCAGAAATGATTTGTTTTGAAATAACCGAAACCAGCGCTATTTCGAATTTAGGCAGTGCGATCCGCTTTATTAACGAACTCAAGGGCTTGGGTTGTTATTTCTCCCTGGATGACTTTTGTGCCGGAATGTCTTCGTTCGCTTACCTGAAACATTTACCTGTAGACTTCCTGAAGATCGATGGGAGTTTCGTAAAGGATATGCTGGACGACCCGATTAACCGTGCAATGGTCGAAGTGATCAACCACATCGGCCACGTCATGGGTAAGCGCACCATTGCCGAGTTTGTTGAAACCGCCCAGATCGAGCAGGCCTTGCTGGAAATCGGCGTGGATTACGCTCAAGGGTATGTGATCGAGCGCCCGCAATTGTTTACCTGTGACACGTTGCAGTGTAGGCCGGCCCGGCCCCAGCCGTTGTTATTCAAGGCCCCCGGCACGTTCCGCTGAACCTCTTGTTGATCCGTAAAAATCACAATCAAAAGGAGCCAGACAGTGATCGACACATTCAACCGAACAGGCCCGCTCATGGACGCCACAAGCTATCCGAAATGGGCACAAATGCTCATTGCCGATTGCAGCGAGAGCAAGCGCCGGGTTGTCGAGCACGAGCTGTATCAGCGCATGCGTGATAACAAGCTCAGCACCAGGACCATGCGCCACTACCTTATCGGTGGTTGGCCGGTCGTCGAACAGTTCGCCTTATACATGGCGCAGAACCTCACCAAGACCCGCTTTGCTCGCCATCCTGGCGAAGACATGGCCCGTCGTTGGCTGATGCGCAACATTCGTGTCGAACTCAACCATGCCGATTACTGGGTGAACTGGAGCGCCGCCCATGGCGTGACGCTGGAAGACCTGCAAGCACAGCAGGTGCCACCTGAACTGCATGCATTGAGTCATTGGTGCTGGCACACCAGTTCATCGGATTCGCTGGTAGTGGCAATTGCGGCGACCAACTATGCCATCGAAGGTGCGACCGGGGAGTGGTCGGCGCTGGTATGTTCCAGTGGCGTCTACGCGGCAGCCTTTGCCGAGGAAGACCGCAAGCGGGCCATGAAATGGCTGAAGATGCATGCCCAGTACGACGACGCCCACCCATGGGAAGCGCTGGAAATCATCTGCACCCTGGCGGGCATGAACCCGAGCAAGGCTTTGCAAGCCGAGCTGCGCCAGGCCATTTGCAAGAGCTATGACTACATGTACCTGTTCCTGGAGCGCTGCATGCAACTGGAACAGGAGAAAATCTCATCCACTCGCGAGCGTCTGGCCCTGGCCGGGAGCTGATCGCCTGTGAGTCAGTCTGACGGCCAACGGGGAGGTTGGCTGTCGGACTTCATTGCGAACAGGCTCGCTCCCGCAACGCTCCGGATGATCATGGGATTAGTGATCGCCACCGAGCCCTGTGGGAGCGAGCCCGCTCGCGAGAGCGGCGGACCTGCCTGAAAAACATTTCAGCCCGCCATCGCCAGCCGGTTCCGTCCTTCTCGCTTGGCGACATACAGCGCGCTGTCGACCCTTCTGAGCACGCTCTCGACGGACTCTCCCGGCAGCAGGGTCGCGCAACCGAGGCTGACCGTCAGGTCGATCCTCGTTTGCGCTGCAAAATAATCCTGCAACTGAGCGGCATGGCGCAGCCTTTCACCGACCAGGGCTGCGGCCTCTCGGCTGGTATTGGAAAGCAGGATCAGGAATTCCTCGCCACCGAACCTGAACACCATGTCCACGTTGCGCAATTGCTGTTTGATCGACTCGGCGACCGTCTTGAGCACTACATCGCCGGCGCCATGGCCGTAGGTGTCGTTGATGCGCTTGAAATGATCGATATCGAGCATCAGCAGCGACAGCGGCTGCATATGACGCCGGGACATGTCGATTTCCCGATTCAAGGTCTGTTCCATCGCAATGCGGTTACCGGTGCCGGTCAATGGATCGCGCAGGGCATCCTGCGTTGCGGCACGGTAGAGCAGGGCGTTACGCAGCGGAAACAGCATTGTCGACATTGCTGCCTCAAGGTCACCCTGCTCCGGGTCGGTAAAGCGCTGATTGCGCCGAAACACCAGTTCGCCCAGATCGTCGCCTTCATGGCTGAGGTTGTAGCTGAGCAGGTGGTGACCGCGCTGGCCGAATTCCAGGCGCAGGTCGCTGGGCTTGTGTTGATAAGCCAGTGCATCCAATGGCACCAGTCGCTGGACTTCACGAAAAAACAGGCCCAGGACCCGCTGCGGTTCCAGGCTCGTCTGCAATTGCTGGCTCAGTTGTTGGCGCAATTGCTCAAGAGTGACAGGCCGCGCCGACAACGGTGACGGCTGGCCGAGCCCCAGGCGCTGCAACTTGGCACTGTCGAAGTCAATCGTATTGGTCTGGGTGGGCGTTTTCATATGGCGTGAGCCCCTGAGCAAAATCTGTCCCGACAGTGGTCCATCGTCCCCGTGAGGCATTGAGCTGAGTTTAGTCCGCTTCCTTGATGGATGCAGGTCTCGTCTGTAGCGCCTGTCGTCTGCCGGACATGGATGTCTGAGGGAATCAGAGCGAAAGTCGTGCCAGTCCCTTCGGCTCGTGAAAATCACTTGGGAATCAAGGTGTTGGAATAAAGATTCGAGCATCGCGCTGACGTTGAGCGACAAAGACCCGGCGATTCGCCTCGCTTGGCGTTGCCGTAGGCAGCGCCGCGACGGTAAACCGCCGCGACGGGAGGTGGGGACTTATTGGGCGTTGAAGGCTTGGCCGTTGACGCCTGTGCTGTCCGGACCCATCAAGTACAGATAGACCGGCATGATCTCTTCAGGAGTCGGATTGTTGAGTGGATTTTCTCCTGGATAGGCCTGGGCACGCATGCTGGTGCGGGTGGCCCCCGGGTTGATGCTGTTGGCGCGAACCGCCGAAACGGAGTCGACCTCGTCGGCCAGGGTCTGCATCAACCCTTCGGTCGCGAACTTGGACACGCCATACGCACCCCAGTATGCCCGGCCCTTGCGTCCAACACTGCTGGAGGTGAACACCACCGATGCATCCTTGGACAGCTTCAGCAAAGGCAGCAGCGTGCTGGTGAGCATGAACATGGCGTTGACGTTCACGTGCATCACGCGCATGAAGTTTTCGCCGGAGAGTTGTTCAAGTGGTGTGCGCGGGCCGATGATCGAGGCGTTGTGCAGCAAGCCGTCCAGGTGCCCGAATTCGGTTTCGATCATGGCCGCCAATTCATCGTACTGGTGGGGCAGGGCCGTTTCGAGGTTGAACGGGATCACCGCCGGCTGTGGATGGCCGGCCGCTTCGATTTCATCGTAGACCTGGGTCAGGTTGGCTTCGGTCTTGCCCAACAGCAACACGGTGGCGCCATGGGCGGCGTAGGCCTTGGCGGCGGCGGCGCCGATGCCGCGACCGGCACCGGTCACCAGGATGACCCGGCCATCGAGCAGGTTGGGGCGGGC
Organism: Pseudomonas sp. AF32; assembly: GCF_022342325.2. Lineage (NCBI taxonomy): Bacteria > Pseudomonadati > Pseudomonadota > Gammaproteobacteria > Pseudomonadales > Pseudomonadaceae > Pseudomonas > Pseudomonas sp. AF32. Next base: position 130,122 of record NZ_RQJK02000012.1, read on the forward strand.
GGTGTAATCAAACATAGAGAACCTCACGAAACAAAACGATGCGTGGTGATGCATTGTTGTGGCGAGGGGATTCATCCCCTTGTCATGACTGCGACTTTCAGCTCAGCAACTGCACAACGCGTTATCCAATACTTCCCGCAGCGCCGACGGGTGATCGATCACCACATCCGCCCCCCAATGCCTGGGGTTGTCGTCCGGATGGATGTAGCCGTAGGTCACCGCACAGGTCCGGGTACCGGCGCTGCGGCCGGACTCGATGTCCCGCAGGTCGTCGCCCACGAACAGTACGCTGGCCGGGTCCAGATCGAGCATTTTGCAGGCCAGGATCAACGGCTCCGGATCGGGCTTGCTGTTCTTCACATGATCCGGGCAGATCAACACCTTCGAGCGCTCGGCCAGCCCCAGTTGCTGCATGATCGGTTCGGCGAAGCGCACGGGTTTGTTGGTGACCACGCCCCAGATCAGGTTGGCGGCTTCAATGTCGGCCAGCACCTCGGCCATGCCGTCGAACAAGTGACTGTGGACCGCGCAACCCTTGAGGTAGCGATCCAGGAACTCCTGGCGCAGTTCTTCGAACCCGGGGGATTCCGGGTCCATGGAAAAGGTCACCGCGACCATCGCCCGGGCGCCGCCGGAAATCTCGTCGCGGATATGCTGCGTGTTCATGGGCGGCAAGCCGCGGTCGGCGCGCATGGCCTGGCAGATGGCGATGAAGTCCGGTGCCGTGTCGAGCAGCGTGCCATCCATGTCGAAGAGAACTGCTTTGAGACGCATCGACTTACTCCTCGCGCAGGGTCTGGATCATGTAGTTGACATCAACGTCCGAGGCCAGTTTGTAGTGCTTGGTCAGCGGGTTGTAGGTCAGGCCGATGATGTCCTTGACGGTCAGCCCGGCCATGCGGCTCCAGGCGCCGAGCTCGGATGGACGGATGAATTTCTTGAAGTCATGGGTGCCGCGCGGCAGCAGCTTCATGATGTATTCGGCACCGATGATGGCGAACAGGTACGCCTTCGGGTTGCGGTTGATGGTGGAGAAGAACACCTGGCCGCCGGGTTTGACCATGCGGAAGCAGGCACGGATGACCGACGAGGGGTCTGGCACGTGTTCAAGCATTTCCAGGCAGGTGACCACGTCGAACTGGCCGGGCATTTCCTCGGCCAGGGCCTCGGCGGTGATCTGCCGGTATTCGACGCTGACGCCGGATTCCAGTTGATGCAATTGCGCGACCGCGAGGGGCGCTTCGCCCATGTCGATGCCCATCACCGTTGCCCCGCGCAGGGCCATGGCTTCGCTGAGGATCCCGCCGCCGCAGCCGACGTCGAGCACTTTCTTGCCGGCCAGATTGACCCGTTCGTCAATCCAGTTGACCCGCAGCGGGTTAATGTCGTGCAGCGGTTTGAATTCGCTTTCACGGTCCCACCAACGATGGGCCAGGGCTTCGAATTTGGCGATTTCGGCGTGGTCGACGTTACTCATGTGCAGATCCTCGAAAAACTTAAAAAAAATCAGGGCCCCGAGCCGTGGCTCGAGGGGCAGGGTCATTCGTCATGGCCGCCGATACGACGTCCCCAGGCCTGGGCCGTGGCGATCAGTTGCGATTCGTCCAGGCGAGTCAGCCGGCCGTCCTCCAGCAATGGTTTGCCGGCCACCCACAGGTGCTTCGCGCAGTCGCGGCCTGTGGCATAAATCAGTTGTGACACCGGATCGTAGATCGGTTGCTGCGCCAGTCCCGACAGGTCGAAGGCCACCAGGTCGGCCGCCTTGCCGACTTCCAGCGAGCCAACCGTCGCTTCGAGGCCCAGTGCCCGGGCGCCATTGAGCGTGGCCATGCGCAGCGCCCGGTGGGCGTCGAGGGCGGTGGCCGAGCCGGCGACAGCCTTGGCCAGTAGCGCCGCGGTGCGGGTTTCGCTCAGCAGGTCCAGGTCGTTGTTGCTCGCCGCGCCGTCGGTGCCGATCGCGACATTGACCCCGGCTTGCCACAGACGCTCCACCGGACAAAAGCCGCTGGCCAGCTTGAGGTTCGATTCGGGGCAATGAATCACGCTGCAATTGCTTTCTACCAGCAACGCCAGGTCTTCATCGCTGACCTGAGTCATGTGCACGGCCTGAAATCGCGGGCCCAACAGACCCTGTCGACCCAGGCGCGCCAAGGGCCGCTCAGCAGTGTTATCCAATGCCTGCTGCACTTCGAAGGCGGTTTCGTGGACGTGCATATGGATCGCTGCGTCCAGTTCTTCGGCGATGACGCGGATTTTTTCCAGGTTGTCGTCGCCGACGGTGTAGGGCGCATGCGGCCCGAATGCAACTTTGATCCGGGGATGGTGCTTGAGGTCGCCAAACAATTCGATGCCCTGACGAATGGCTTCGTCGGCGTTGGAGGCACCGGGAATCGGGAAATCAAGGATCGGAAGGGCGATTTGTGCGCGGATACCGCTGTTATGAACGCGTTCGCTGGCAACCTTGGGATAGAAATACATGTCAGAGAAACAAGTGATGCCGCCCTTGATCTGCTCGGCGATTGCCAGGTCGGTGCCATCGCGGACGAATGCCTCATCGACCCATTTGCCCTCGGCTGGCCAGATATGCTGTTCGAGCCAGGTCATCAACGGCAGGTCGTCCGCCAAGCCGCGGAACAGGGTCATTGCCGCATGGCCGTGAGCGTTGATCAGCCCAGGGCTGAGCAGCATGCCCGGCAGCTCGCGGACTTCGGCGGCGTTGCACTGGAGGGCTTCTGCCCGTGGGCCGATGAAGACAATGCAGCCGTCGCGCACGCCCAGACCATGATCCTTGAGTACCACGCCGGCGGGTTCGACAGGCACCAACCAGGTCGGCAGCAATAATAAGTCGAGCGCAACGGCGGTCCTGGGCATCGTGGATCGGTTCCATCGGATATAAAGGATGGCGAAGTATACCCGAGCGTCTTCGCGGAGGGATCGCTATAATCGGCGGCTTTTGTTCATGAGTGCGGGGTGAGGGATGCGCGATCGTCTGCTGGCAGCGGAGAAGGTGAAGGCCATCGACTGGCGCAATGGCTACCTGCACTTGCTGGATCAGCGTCTTTTGCCGTTCGAGGAGTGCTGGATCGCCTATGACAGTGCGGTCGGCGTGGCCGAAGCCATCCGTTCGATGGTGGTGCGCGGTGCGCCGGCTATCGGCATCAGTGCGGCCTATGGCGTGGTGTTGGCCGCTCGCGCGCGATTTGCCGAAGGCGGTGACTGGCGGGCCGCGCTGGAGACCGACTTTGCGCTGTTGGCCGAATCCCGGCCGACGGCGGTGAACCTGTTCTGGGCCCTGGACCGCATGCGCGACCGGCTGGCGCGCCTGAAGGAACATGTCGAGCCGCTGGCGGCGCTCGAAGCCGAGGCCATTGCCATCCATGAAAGCGACCGCGAAGCCAATCTGACCATGGCTCAGCTCGGTGTCGATCTGATTCGCAGGCACCAGGGCAACGCCCAGGCCATCCTCACTCACTGCAACACGGGCGCCCTGGCTACTGGTGGTTTTGGTACGGCCCTGGGCGTGATCCGTGGCGCGTTTCTCGAAGGCATGGTCGAGCGCGTCTATGTCGGCGAAACCCGTCCGTGGCTGCAGGGCTCGCGCCTGACCGCCTGGGAATTGCTCAACGAAGGCATCCCGGTAACCCTCAACGCAGACTCCGCCGCCGCCCACATCATGAAAACCAAGGGCGTCACCTGGTTGATCGTTGGTGCCGACCGCATCGCCGCCAATGGTGACGTGGCGAACAAGATCGGCACTTACCAACTGGCGGTCTGCGCCATGCACCACGGCGTGCGCTTCATGGTGGTGGCGCCGAGTTCGACCATCGACATGAGCCTGGCCAGTGGCGAGGACATTCCCATCGAGGAGCGCGACGGGTGCGAACTGTTGGAAGTCGACGGCAAGCGCGTCGGGGCGGAGGTGGAAACCTTCAATCCGGTGTTCGACGTGACGCCGGCAGACCTGATCGACGCCATCGTCACGGAAAAGGGCATCGTTGAGCGCCCGGATACCGCGAAACTGGCGCAATTGATGTGTCGCAAGCGGTTGCATTGAAACCGATATAGGCCAGGAAATCGCTATCGCGAGCAGGCTCGCTCCCACATTGGCTCGGTGTTGCGCTGACTATCAAGCGTGCGCAGTTCCTGTGGGAGCGAGCCTGCTCGCGATAGGGCCCTTGAAGTCAGTGGAATAGCCAGAACCACCCCCACAATTTTGCATCCGGCAAGCCTCTAAGCCCCTCTGCTCCGATATCAGCCTGTCACCGGTCAACTAACTACTCACCATGCGCATCTGGGGGATAGGTGCGTGGCGGCTCTTGTGATAACATCCGGCGGTTTCCAGGGCTGCCTCTCGAGGCAGTCTCTACTGCGCAGATCCATGGCATAACTCGTTGATTTGTCGTAAGTCGTTGCATGGCACTTGTTCTGCAGCGGCGAGCTTCGTTCGTCCCATCTGGACGCACGGGGTTTCACCAGAAAAAGGAATCAGGCTTCTCATGGGCGAACTGGCCAAAGAAATCCTCCCGGTCAATATCGAAGACGAGCTGAAACAGTCCTACCTCGACTACGCGATGAGCGTGATCGTCGGGCGGGCGCTGCCGGATGCGCGCGATGGCTTGAAGCCCGTGCATCGGCGCGTGCTGTACGCAATGAGCGAGCTGGGCAACGACTTCAACAAGCCGTACAAGAAATCCGCCCGTGTCGTCGGCGACGTGATCGGTAAGTATCACCCCCACGGTGACACCGCCGTGTACGACACCATCGTCCGGATGGCGCAGCCCTTTTCCCTGCGCTACCTGCTGGTAGACGGCCAGGGCAACTTCGGTTCCGTGGACGGCGACAACGCTGCGGCCATGCGATACACCGAAGTGCGCATGACCAAGCTGGCCCACGAGCTGCTGGCCGACCTGCACAAGGAAACCGTGGACTGGGTGCCGAACTACGACGGCACCGAGATGATCCCGGCGGTGATGCCGACCCGTATCCCGAACCTGCTGGTCAACGGCTCCAGTGGTATCGCGGTGGGCATGGCCACCAACATCCCGCCGCACAACCTCGGTGAAGTCATCGACGGCTGCCTGGCCCTGATCGACAATCCCGAGCTGACCGTCGACGAGCTGATGCAGTACATTCCCGGCCCGGACTTCCCGACCGCCGCGATCATCAATGGTCGCGCCGGCATCATCGAGGCCTACCGCACGGGTCGTGGCCGCATCTACATGCGCGCCCGCTCCACTGTTGAAGACATCGACAAGGTTGGCGGCCGCCAGCAGATCGTCATCACCGAACTGCCGTACCAGCTGAACAAGGCCCGCCTGATCGAGAAGATCGCCGAGCTGGTAAAAGAGAAGAAACTCGAAGGCATCACCGAGCTGCGTGACGAGTCCGACAAGGACGGTATGCGGGTAGTGATCGAGCTGCGTCGTGGCGAAGTGCCCGAGGTGATCCTCAACAATCTCTATGCCCAGACCCAGCTGCAAAGCGTGTTCGGCATCAACATCGTGGCGCTGATCGATGGCCGTCCGCGGATCCTGAACCTCAAGGACCTGCTGGAAGCCTTCGTGCGTCACCGTCGCGAAGTGGTGACCCGTCGTACTGTGTTCGAGCTGCGCAAGGCTCGCGAGCGTGGGCATATCCTCGAAGGTCAGGCCGTTGCCTTGTCGAACATCGACCCGGTGATCGCCCTGATCAAGGCCTCGCCGACCCCGTCCGAGGCCAAGGAAGCGCTGGTCAGCACCCCGTGGGAATCCAGCGCTGTGATGACCATGGTCGAGCGTGCCGGTGCCGACTCGTGCCGTCCGGAGAACCTCGACCCGCAATACGGGTTGCGCGACGGCAAATATTTCCTGTCCCCGGAACAGGCCCAGGCCATTCTGGAGCTGCGTCTGCACCGCCTGACCGGCCTGGAGCACGAGAAGCTGCTGGCCGAGTACCAGGAAATCCTCAACCAGATCGGCGAGCTGATCCGCATCCTCAACAGCGCCACCCGGCTGATGGAAGTGATCCGCGAAGAGCTGGAAGTGATCCGCGCCGAATACGGCGATGTGCGTCGCACCGAGATTCTCGATGCGCGCCTGGACCTGACCCTGGGCGACATGATCCCGGAAGAAGACCGCGTGGTGACCATTTCCCACGGCGGCTACGCCAAGACTCAGCCGCTGGCCGCCTACCAGGCCCAGCGTCGCGGCGGCAAAGGCAAGTCGGCTACCGGAGTCAAGGACGAGGACTACATCGCTCACCTGCTGGTCGCCAATAGCCACACCACGCTGCTGTTGTTCTCCAGCAAGGGCAAGGTGTACTGGCTCAAGACCTATGAAATCCCCGAGGCGTCTCGTGCGGCGCGTGGCCGTCCGCTGGTCAACCTGTTGCCGCTGGACGATGGCGAGTACATCACCACCATGCTGCCGGTCGAGGAATACACCGAAGGTCACTACATCTTCATGGCGACCGCCAACGGTACCGTGAAGAAGACCCCGCTCGAATCGTTCAGTCGCCAGCGCAGCGTGGGTCTGATCGCCCTGGAGCTGGACGAAGGCGACGTGCTGATCTCCGCTGCCATCACCGACGGCGAGCGTGAAGTGATGCTGTTCTCCGACGGTGGCAAGGTGACCCGCTTCAAGGAATCCGACGTTCGCGCCATGGGCCGTACCGCCCGCGGCGTGCGCGGCATGCGCCTGCCGGAAGGGCAGAAGCTGATTTCCATGTTGATCCCCGAAGAAGGCAGCCAGATCCTCACTGCTTCCGAGCGTGGCTATGGCAAGCGTACGCCTATCAGCGAGTTCCCGGAGTACAAGCGTGGCGGCCAGGGCGTGATCGCCATGGTCAGCAACGAGCGTAACGGCCGCCTGGTGGGGGCTGTCCAGGTGCTCGATGGCGAGGAGATCATGTTGATTTCCGACCAGGGCACGCTGGTCCGTACGCGGGTCGACGAAGTGTCCAGCCTGGGCCGTAACACCCAGGGCGTGACGCTGATCAAGCTGGCCAACGACGAAACGCTGGTGGGACTCGAGCGGGTCCAGGAACCATCGGAAGTCGAAGGCGAGGAGCTGGAAGGCGACGAGAACGTGACCTTCGACGGCGCCCTTGGGGCCGACGTCGATGACATGGCCGGCGACCAGTCGCTCGACGCTGTCGCAGATGAAGAAGAACCGCAGGACTAAGCAGACACGCAGGGGGCGGATGAAGATTCGCCCCCTTGTTGTTTGTCCCTTTTGAAAATTTGCGACACTGCAAACTGTGTAAGCGAGCCTTGCTCCCACAGTGAGCACCCGCTGATACCGTATTAAATGTGTGACCACCAGATCAGAGCGAGATTGGATGTGAGCAAGAGAGCCTATAACTTCTGTGCCGGCCCGGCGGCGCTTCCTGAAGCGGTCCTGAAGCGCGCCCAGGGTGAACTTCTCGACTGGCATGGCAAGGGCCTGTCCGTCATGGAAATGAGCCATCGCAGCGATGAGTTCGTGTCCATTGCCACCAAGGCCGAGCAGGACCTGCGTGATCTGCTGAACATCCCGTCCAACTACAAGGTGCTGTTCCTGCAAGGCGGCGCCAGCCAGCAGTTTGCCCAGATTCCGCTGAACCTGCTGCCGGAAAACGGCCACGCCGACTACATCGACACCGGCATCTGGTCACAGAAGGCCATCGAAGAGGCCTCGCGCTACGGTCGCGTCAATATTGCCGGCACCGCCAAGCCATACGACTACTTCGCCATTCCCGGCCAGAACGAATGGAACCTGTCCAAGGACGCGGCCTATGTTCACTACGCACCGAACGAAACCATCGGCGGCCTGGAATTCAACTGGATCCCGGAAACCGGCGACGTGCCGCTGGTGGCCGACATGTCCTCGGACATTCTTTCGCGCCCTGTGGATGTCTCCCGCTTCGGCATGATCTACGCCGGTGCCCAGAAGAACATCGGCCCGAGCGGCATCCTGGTCGCCATCATCCGTGAAGACCTGTTGGGTCGCGCCCGCTCCCTGTGCCCGACCATGCTCAACTACAAGGTCGCGGCCGACAACGGCTCGATGTACAACACCCCGCCGACCCTGGCCTGGTACCTGTCCGGCCTGGTATTCGAGTGGCTGAAAGAGCAGGGTGGCGTCGAGGCCATCGGCAAGCTCAACGAAGTGAAGCAGCGCACCCTCTATGACTTCATCGATGCCAGCGACCTCTACAGCAACCCGATCAACAAGACCGATCGTTCGTGGATGAACGTGCCGTTCCGCCTGGCCGACGACCGTCTGGACAAGCCGTTCCTGGCCGGTGCCGACGAACGCGGCCTGCTGAATCTCAAGGGGCACCGCTCGGTGGGCGGCATGCGCGCTTCGATCTACAACGCCGTGGACATCAACGCCGTCAATGCGCTGGTGGCCTACATGGCGGAGTTCGAGAAGGAACACGGCTGATGTCAGAGCAAGAACTCAAGGCGCTGCGCCTGCGCATCGACGCCCTGGACGAAAAGGTCCTGGAGTTGATCAGTGAGCGCGCGCGCTGTGCCCAGGAAGTTGCCCGGGTAAAAATGGCATCCCTGGCTGAAGGTGAAGTGCCCGTGTTCTATCGTCCCGAGCGTGAGGCTCAGGTGCTCAAGCGGGTCATGGAGCGCAACAAGGGGCCGCTGAGCAACGAAGAAATGGCACGGCTGTTCCGTGAAGTCATGTCCTCGTGCCTGGCTCTCGAGCAACCACTGAAAGTCGCGTACCTGGGGCCGGAAGGCACCTTCACCCAGGCCGCGGCCTTGAAACACTTCGGTCACGCGGTGATCAGCAAACCGATGGCGGCCATCGACGAAGTGTTCCGCGAAGTGGCGGCCGGTGCGGTGAATTTTGGCGTGGTGCCGGTGGAAAACTCCACCGAAGGCGCGGTCAACCACACGCTGGACAGCTTCCTCGAACACGACATGGTGATCTGTGGCGAAGTCGAGCTGCGTATTCACCATCATTTGCTGGTGGGGGAGAACACCAAGACCGACAGCATCAGCCGGATCTATTCCCACGCCCAGTCCCTTGCCCAGTGCCGCAAGTGGCTGGATGCCCATTACCCGAATGTCGAGCGCGTGGCGGTGTCGAGCAACGCCGAAGCGGCCAAGCGGGTGAAGGGCGAGTGGAACTCCGCCGCGATCGCCGGGGATATGGCGGCGGGCCTCTACGGCTTGACCCGATTGGCCGAAAAGATCGAGGACCGTCCGGACAACTCCACCCGGTTCCTGATGATCGGCAATCAGGAAGTGCCTCCGACCGGCGACGACAAGACCTCGATCATTGTCTCCATGAGCAACAAGCCCGGCGCGCTTCACGAATTGCTGGTTCCGTTCCACGATAACGGTATCGACCTGACCCGGATTGAGACCCGTCCTTCGCGCAGCGGTAAATGGACCTACGTGTTCTTCATCGATTTCGTCGGCCATCACCGCGATCCGCTGGTCAAAGGTGTGCTGGAGAAAATCAGTCAGGAAGCAGTGGCACTCAAGGTGCTGGGTTCCTACCCAAAGGCAGTTCTTTAAGGGCGGATAGCAAATGAGTGGCAACTTCCTCGCGCTGGCTCAGCCAGGCGTGCAACAACTTTCGCCTTACGTTCCGGGCAAGCCTGTGGATGAACTGGCTCGCGAGCTGGACCTGGACCCGGCCAGCATCGTCAAGTTGGCGAGCAACGAAAATCCGCTGGGGGCGAGCCCCAAGGCGCTGGAGGCGATCCGCGGTGCGGTGGCCGAGCTGACCCGCTATCCCGACGGCAACGGCTTTGCATTGAAAAGCCTGCTGGCCGAACGCTGCGGTGTTGAATTGAACCAGGTGACGTTGGGCAACGGTTCCAACGATATCCTCGAACTGGTGGCGCGTGCCTACCTGGCGCCGGGCCTCAATGCCGTTTTCAGTGAGCACGCCTTCGCGGTCTACCCGATCGCCACCCAGGCCGTCGGCGCCGACGCCCACGTGGTGCCTGCCAAGGACTGGGGACATGATCTCCCGGCGATGCTGGCGGCCATCGATGCCAACACCCGAGTGGTATTCATCGCCAACCCGAACAATCCGACCGGCACCTGGTTCGACGCCCACGCCCTGGATGACTTCCTGCAGGACGTGCCCGAGCATGTGCTGGTGGTACTGGACGAGGCCTATATCGAATACGCCGAAGGCAGCGACTTGCCGGATGGCCTGGATTTCCTCGCGGCCTATCCGAACCTGCTGGTCTCGCGCACCTTTTCCAAGGCCTATGGCCTGGCGTCGCTGCGGGTCGGCTATGGCTTGTCCACGGCAGTGGTGGCCGACGTGCTGAACCGCGTGCGTCAGCCATTCAACGTCAACAGCCTGGCCCTGGCCGCTGCCTGTGCCGCCCTGCAAGATGAAGCCTACCTGGCCGAAAGCCGTCGCTTGAACGAGGCGGGCATGGGGCAACTGGAGGCCGGGTTCCGTGAATTGGGCCTCAACTGGATTCCATCCAAGGGCAACTTCATCTGCGTTGACGTCGGTCGTGTTGCCGCGCCAGTGTTCCAGGGCTTGCTGCGCGAGGGCGTGATCGTCCGTCCGGTGGCCAACTATGGCATGCCGAACCACTTGCGCGTCACGATTGGCCTGCCGGCGGAAAACAGCCGTTTCCTCGAGGCGCTGAGCAAGGTCCTGGCACGTGGTTGATGTCACTTCACTGCAACCTGCCGTCCCTATGATCGGTCGCCTGGTGGTGATCGGCCTTGGGCTGATCGGTGGTTCGTTTGCCAAGGGGCTGCGTGAAAGCGGCCTGTGCCGTGAGGTGGTCGGTGTCGACCTGGATTCGCAGTCGCGCAAGCTGGCGGTGGAGCTAGGGGTAGTGGACCGTTGCGAAGATGACCTGGCCATCGCTTGCCAGGGCGCGGACGTGATCCAGCTGGCAGTGCCGATCCTGGCCATGGAAAAACTACTTGCACGCTTGGCGACCATGGAACTTGGGCAGGCGATCCTGACTGATGTCGGCAGTGCCAAAGGCAACGTCGTGCGCGCAGCCACCGAAGCTTTCGATGGTATGCCGGCGCGTTTCGTGCCCGGTCACCCGATTGCCGGTTCCGAGCAGAGTGGGGTGGAAGCTTCCAATGCCGAGCTGTTTCGCCGCCACAAGGTCATATTGACGCCGCTGGATCAGACCGATCCGGCCGCGTTGGCGGTAGTAGACCGTCTGTGGCGTGAACTGGGTGCCGATGTCGAGCACATGCAAGTCGAGCGTCACGATGAAGTATTGGCTGCCACCAGCCATTTGCCGCACCTGTTGGCGTTCGGCCTGGTGGATTCATTGGCCAAACGCAATGAAAATCTTGAAATCTTCCGTTACGCTGCCGGCGGTTTCCGCGATTTCACGAGAATCGCGGGTAGCGACCCGGTCATGTGGCACGACATCTTCCTCGCCAACCGCGAAGCTGTCCTGCGCACACTCGATACATTTCGCAGCGACCTCGACGCCTTGCGCGACGCGGTCGATGCAGGGGACGGGCACCAATTGCTGGGCGTTTTCACACGCGCCAGGGTAGCCCGCGAGCATTTCAGTAAAATCCTGGCCCGTCGGGCCTATGTGGACGCTATGAATTCCAACGATCTGATTTTCCTGGCACAACCTGGTGGCTCCCTGAGCGGGCGTATTCGTGTACCGGGCGATAAATCGATTTCCCACCGCTCGATCATGCTCGGCTCCCTGGCTGAAGGCGTGACCGAGGTGGAAGGCTTCCTCGAGGGCGAAGATGCCCTGGCGACGCTGCAGGCGTTTCGTGACATGGGCGTGGTCATCGAGGGGCCGCACCACGGTCGCGTGACCATCCATGGCGTTGGCCTGCATGGACTCAAGCCTGCCCCGGGCCCGATCTATCTGGGCAACTCCGGTACTTCGATGCGCCTGTTGTCCGGCCTGCTGGCGGCCCAGGACTTCGACAGTGTCCTGACCGGTGACGCATCGCTGTCCAAGCGTCCGATGAATCGCGTCGCCAATCCGTTGCGCGAAATGGGCGCTGTCATCGAGACCGCCGCCGACGGTCGTCCGCCGATGACCATTCGTGGCGGCAACAAGCTCAAGGGGTTGACCTATACCATGCCGATGGCCAGCGCCCAGGTGAAGTCCTGCCTGCTGCTGGCCGGTCTCTATGCCGAAGGCAAGACCACCGTCACCGAACCGGCCCCGACCCGCGACCATACCGAGCGCATGCTGCGCGGCTTCGGCTATCCGGTCACGGTGAATGGCGCCACGGCTTCGGTCGAGTCCGGCAGCCAATTGACCGCGACCCATATTGAAGTACCTGGCGATATCTCTTCGTCCGCGTTCTTCCTGGTGGCGGCGTCGATCGCCGAAGGTTCCGACCTGGTCCTCGAGCATGTCGGGATCAACCCGACCCGTACCGGCGTGATCGACATCCTGCGCCTGATGGGCGCCGACATCACCCTGGAGAATCAGCGTGAAGTCGGCGGTGAACCGGTTGCGGACCTTCGCGTAAGAGCGGCTAAACTCAAGGGCATCGAGATTCCGGAAGCGCTGGTTCCGCTGGCGATCGACGAGTTCCCGGTGCTGTTCGTGGCGGCTGCCTGTGCAGAAGGGCGTACCGTATTGACGGGCGCCGAAGAGCTGCGGGTCAAGGAATCGGACCGTATCCAGGTCATGGCGGATGGCTTGCTGGCGCTTGGCGTCAAATGCGAACCAACCCCGGATGGCATCATCATCGATGGCGGCCAGATCGGCGGCGGCGAAGTCCATGGGCATGGCGATCACCGTATTGCCATGGCATTCAGTGTTGCGTCCCTGCGTGCCAGCGCACCGATCCGCATCCATGACTGTGCCAACGTCGCGACGTCGTTTCCGAACTTCCTGGCGCTGTGCGCGCAGGTCGGTATTCGAGTAGCACAAGAGGCGCAGTCGTGAAGATCAAGACACCGGTCATCACCATCGATGGCCCAAGCGGTTCGGGCAAGGGCACCGTGGCCGGGATCCTGGCCCGGCAGCTGGGCTGGAACCTGCTCGATTCGGGGGCTCTGTATCGATTGCTGGCTTTCGCGGCCGGCAACCATGGCGTGGATCTCACCAACGAAGAGCTGCTGAAGGCCCTGGCGGCGCATCTGGATGTGCAGTTCATTGCCGCCACCGAGGGCCAACTGCAACGCATCATTCTGGAGGGTGACGAAGTCAGCGATGTCATCCGCACGGAGAGTGTCGGCGCCGGCGCTTCCCAGGTTGCCGCGCTGCCAGCGGTGCGCGAGGCGTTGCTGCAGCGCCAGCGTGCATTTCAGGAGGCGCCAGGGTTGGTGGCCGATGGTCGGGACATGGGAACGGTAGTGTTTCCGGACGCGCCCTTGAAGATTTTCCTGACCGCCAGTGCCGAGGAGCGGGCTCGCCGTCGATATTTGCAGTTGAAGGGCAAAGGCGAGGATGTTAGTCTGTCGAGTCTGCTAGATGAGATTCGTGCGCGCGATGAGCGTGATACCCAGCGTGCAGTAGCCCCGCTCAAGCCGGCGGCCGATGCGATTCAGCTGGATTCCACGGAGTTGTCCATCGATCAGGTGTTGCAACGCATCATGAGCGAGATCGCCATTCGCGATATCGCCGGGTGACCAGGAAGCTCCGCAGGGGACCAGTCATAGTCCTGCGGTCTTCTTTTATATGAAACTAACCCACGTCGTCTGGGGCGTGGAGCCGGGCGTATTCTTCGCCCTCATCAACAGGAATTAAAATGAGCGAAAGCTTTGCGGAACTCTTTGAAGAAAGCCTGAAAACCCTGAACCTTCAGACAGGCTCCATCATCACCGGTGTTATCGTTGATATCGACTACCAGGCTCGCTGGGTAACCGTTCACGCTGGCCTGAAGTCTGAAGCCCTCATCCCGCTGGAACAGTTCTACAATGACGCTGGCGAGCTGAACATCAACGTCGGTGACGAAGTTCACGTTGCTCTGGACTCGGTTGAAGATGGCTTTGGTGAAACCAAGCTGTCCCGTGAGAAAGCCAAGCGCGCTGAATGCTGGATCGTTCTGGAAGCGGCTTTCGCAGCTGAGGAAGTGGTCAAGGGCGTTATCAACGGTAAGGTTAAAGGCGGCTTCACTGTCGACGTTAACGGCATCCGTGCGTTCCTGCCAGGTTCCCTGGTTGACGTCCGTCCAGTGCGCGACACCACGCACCTGGAAGGCAAAGAGCTGGAATTCAAGGTCATCAAGCTGGACCAGAAGCGCAACAACGTTGTCGTTTCCCGTCGCAGCGTCCTGGAAGCCGAGAACTCCGCCGAGCGTGAAGCTCTGCTGGAATCGCTGCAGGAAGGCCAGCAGGTCAAAGGTATCGTCAAGAACCTCACCGATTACGGCGCATTCGTCGATCTGGGTGGTGTCGATGGCCTGCTGCACATCACCGACATGGCCTGGAAGCGTATCAAGCATCCTTCGGAAATCGTCAACGTTGGCGACGAGATCGATGTCAAGGTTCTGAAGTACGATCGTGAGCGCAATCGTGTTTCCCTGGGCCTGAAGCAACTGGGTGAAGATCCATGGGTCGCTATCAAAGCCCGTTACCCAGAAGGCACCCGCGTCACCGCTCGTGTAACCAACCTGACCGACTACGGCTGCTTCGCTGAGCTGGAAGAAGGCGTTGAAGGTCTGGTGCACGTTTCCGAAATGGACTGGACCAACAAGAACATCCACCCTTCGAAAGTCGTACAAGTCGGCGACGAAGTGGAGGTCATGGTTCTGGACATCGACGAAGAGCGTCGTCGTATCTCCCTAGGCATCAAGCAGTGCAAGTCGAACCCATGGGAAGACTTCTCTGGCCAGTTCAACAAGGGCGACAAGATCTCCGGTACCATCAAGTCGATCACCGATTTCGGTATCTTCATTGGTCTGGACGGCGGCATCGACGGTCTGGTTCACCTGTCCGACATCTCCTGGAACGAAGTGGGCGAAGAAGCCGTACGTCGTTTCAAGAAGGGCGACGAGCTGGACACCGTTATCCTGTCGGTTGACCCAGAGCGCGAGCGTATCTCCCTGGGTATCAAGCAGCTGGAAAGCGATCCGTTCTCCGAATACGTCTCGGAAAACGACAAGGGCGCCATCGTCAAGGGCACTGTGAAGGAAGTTGACGCCAAGGGCGCCATCATCACTCTGGCCGATGATATCGAAGCGACTCTGAAAGCCTCCGAAATCAGCCGTGACCGCGTTGAAGACGCTCGCAACGTGCTGAAAGAAGGCGAAGAAGTAGAAGCCAAGATCATCAGCGTTGACCGCAAGAGCCGCGTAATCCAGCTCTCGATCAAGTCGAAAGACGTTGAAGAAGAGAAAGAAGCTATCCAAAGCCTGCGCGACAAGCCAGCTACGGATGCTCCGGTAGCCACCACCCTGGGTGACCTGCTGCGTGCGCAAATGGAAAAACAGAACTGAGTTCTGGGTTTCTGTAGAAAAGGGCGACTTCGGTCGCCCTTTTTTGTGCCTGCGGATATTCTGCGTTTCGTGGTGTACAGAGGGGGGGCGGATTCGCCGGTGCGGTTACGCGAAACCAACCTCCAATTCAAATTGTCTTTTTATCAGGTGGACCGATCATCTATAAGAGTGGGGCCGAGCCTGGCGCGCATGATTTGGTCGGGTTCTTGGCTCAAGGAGTCGAATGAAGAAGCTTTTTCCAGTCTTGGCTGTTCTGGTGCTGGTGGGGTGTTCTACCAGTGCTAAGACACATGCAGTGCGCGGCGTCAGCGGCATCGAGATTGATTGCTCGGGATTGGGTTCCGGGTGGGAGAAATGCCACAAGCGTGCTGCCAGGGAGTGCAAGGGGGCGGGTTATAAGGTGATAACCCGGTCTGACGATGCAAAGGATGAGGATTGGTATCCTTTGGGCTTCAACCCTGCTGGGTACCTGACCCGAACGATGCTGGTTATATGCCGATAGTCATAAGAGCTCTCGTGTATGCACCAAAAAAGGGATAGCCAGATAAACAAAAGATTTGTCAATACTCGGGCTGTTCAAATCCCTTCGGGCATGCTAAAACCTTTTGAAGCACTGATCTAGCTGCTTGATAAAGAAGGGAAAAATATGACGAAGTCGGAGTTGATCGAACGAATTGTCACCCATCAAGGGCTACTCTCATCCAAAGATGTGGAGCTGGCCATCAAGACCATGCTTGAACAAATGTCCCAGTGCCTGGCGACCGGAGATCGTATCGAGATCCGTGGCTTTGGCAGTTTTTCCCTGCATTACCGTGCTCCGCGGGTGGGGCGTAACCCCAAGACCGGGCAGTCGGTAAGCCTGGACGGCAAATTCGTTCCTCATTTCAAACCGGGTAAAGAGCTCAGGGATCGTGTTAACGAAGAGGAGGGGGGTGAACTTTGACAAGGGGAGGGGGATAAATGCGGAACTTTAGGCGCCTGGCGTTTGTCGTAGCTGCGCTATTCGTGGCCTTGGCGATTATTCTGTTTGTGCTGGAAAATAATCAGCCTGCCACGCTGTTGTTCCTGGGGTGGCCTGCCCCGGAGCTACCTGTTTCGGTTTGCGTGCTCCTGGCGCTGCTCGCTGGCATGATGCTCGGACCGTTGCTCACTTGGTTCATGCGGGGGCGTCGACGCCTCAAATAATTGATGTGTGAACCCAGTAATCTTGGTAAGGATCACTGCCCAAGATTTTCTGGCTTTTATCAGTGCAGCTGCTTTTGCGTTCCTTACAAGTCTATTAAGTAAGCTTTTATCATTTCTGTTTACTCAGAGCGGTACGGGTGAGTTGAATTACGGACGGGGGAAAGCCTCGAGCTGAAGCCCTATTCGATCCAATATATATGATGTATTTGCTCGGAACCTTCAGGGTGAATCGCTTCGTCAGTAGTGCTTGCTCTATAACGAAGATGGCAGATACGTAATGTCTCAGGACTACACTCGGTTCGGCGCGTGCGGCGCATGTCGTCGGTTCTGCATGACGTCCAGAGCGCTGGGCATGTCATCCTCGATCACATTAGCGGCGGTCGCGGATTTCATTTTCTCCGACTAAATGTCGGCTGGGTGTTTGGAGTCGATCGCCACCACACATCCTTTGGCACCGGCTCGCTTGAGCGAGGCAGGCAGGGCATTCAGCAGCATCCTCCCGTCGGGCAACCTCGGCCATCCGTCGATTCTCTTTCCGCCCCTGGGATAGTTTTCAGGTGGGTCTGGAGGAGGGGCTGGTAAAAACCATTTTCCCCGGTGGCTTGGCCTCGCTATCATTAGAGCTGCCGGCGAGTAATGCCGCAATGAGCGACATGCATTGAGCAGGGCTGGCTGCGGGATGACAAAATCAAAATTGCTCCTGGCTCGCCTACCTCTAATGAATCACTTTGAGGGACTCATGTCGCGTAAGGAGCGCACCGAGAGCTCATGAGCGCTGCTGCGCTGGGCGGACTAGGCTAATTTTTTGCGTAGACTTGAAAAGCCAGTTGGTTCCATTTGGGCTTATTGGCTCACTCATCGACTGCTGGGGCGCTGCTAGGTAGGGTGGACATAGGTACAAATTTTCCAAAGCAATGGATAGGCTGCAAAGCGCAGGGAGTTGCATCATGAATACTGAGAAAATTCTGGCAGTTCCCAGCGCTCCGCAAAGGATCTGTGCTTTCATTTTGCCCCCGAAGACTATTGAGGTGGCTCAATCTCATTTTATGGTGAGTGACGCGAAGTGTCATATCAATGTGCCATTTGAGAGAAATATGAATCTCTGGGTCGGTGACATACCCATTGGTGTGACTTTGACTAACGAATTAATAGAGCTGGCGAGCTTGAAATTGCCAGTTCGAATTTAAAAAAAACTCAACCAGTACTGAGGTGGAAATTGAATAAAGTTTTAGTAACGGGTGCCGACGGATTTATTGGTTCCCATTTGGTTGAGTTGTTGGTGAAGGAAGGTTATCAAGTAAAAGCACTGTCCCAATACAATTCATTTAATTATTGGGGTTGGCTAGAGAATATCAACTGTCTTGATCAAGTTGAAGTCGTTAGCGGTGATGTCAGGGATCCACATTTTTGCAAGCACATCACCAAGGGAGTTGATGTTGTTTTCCATCTCGCGGCATTGATCGCCATTCCATACTCGTATGTTGCTCCAGATAGCTACGTAGACACCAATGTAAAAGGTACGCTGAATATCTGTCAGGCAGCCCTTGAAAATAATGTAAGAAGGGTGATCCATACTTCTACTAGTGAAGTTTATGGCACCGCTCAGTATGTGCCTATCGACGAAAAGCACCCTTTACAAGCTCAATCGCCTTACAGTGCTTCGAAAATTGGCGCCGACGCGATGGCCATGAGCTTCTTCAATGCTTTCGATTTGCCGTTGACCATCGCCAGGCCGTTCAATACCTACGGACCTAGGCAATCGGCCAGAGCGGTTATTCCAACCATCATCACTCAAATTGCAAGCGGCCAGAAGCAGATCAAACTAGGCGATGTCTCCCCAACCCGAGATTTCAATTACGTAGCTGATACCTGCCGGGGGTTCTTGCAGCTGGCGCGGTGCCAGGAAGCCATTGGTGAAACGGTAAATATTGGTTCAAACTACGAAATATCTGTACGTGATACGCTTGAGCTCATCAAAAAGCTGATGAACAGTGACGTAGAATTCTTGACTGATGATCAGCGCATGCGCCCAGGAAAATCGGAAGTGTTCAGGTTGTGGTGCGACAATACCAAAATAAATAAACTGACCGGTTTTGTGCCGAGTTATTCTATTTCTGAAGGCCTGCAACAAACAATCGACTGGCTTCTCGTTCCCCAAAATTTGGCTAAGTATAAAGCTGATATTTATAACGTCTGAGAGGGGGAGCTATGTTCGATTCATTAATTAAATTCGTGCGTGACGAATACGCTACCAATGACTTCATTCCGCTGCATGCACCGATCTTCAACGGTCGTGAACGTGATTATGTAGTGGAAACAATCGAATCTACATATGTATCGAGCGTGGGTGCCTTTGTCGATCGTTTCGAAAAAGACATGGCTTCCTATACGGGGAGCCCTCGGGCGACGGCGACGGTGAACGGCACGGCAGCTCTTCACACGGCGCTTGTTTTGGCTGAGGTAAAGGAGGGCGATCTGGTCTTGACCCAGGCGTTAACTTTTGTCGCGACCTGCAACGCAATCGCTTATTGCGGCGCCATGCCAGTGTTTATTGACGTTGATCTGCACACACTTGGATTTTCCCCGTCGGCGATGAATGCGTGGCTTCAAGAGCATGCTTATCTAGATGATAGTGGGCTTTGTCGCAACAAAACGACGCATCAGGTTATCCGGGCCTGTTTGCCGATGCACACATTTGGGCATCCAGTAGATATCGATCACTTGGTGGAAGTTTGTCGGCTTTGGAATATAACCTTGGTCGAGGATGCGGCGGAGTCGCTCGGAAGCCTCTATAAAGGGCAGCACACTGGAACATTTGGTGCTCTGGGAGTACTCAGCTTCAATGGTAATAAAATAATTACGACGGGTGGCGGGGGCGCTATTCTTTCCAATGAGACTCTTGGTGTAAAAGCCAAGCACCTGACGACAACGGCGAAGCAACCTCATCCCTACGAATACGTTCATGACGAATTGGGTTTCAATTATAGATTACCCAACCTGAATGCAGCTTTGGGTTGTGCGCAGCTGGAACAGATCGACACATTTGTTTCAGCCAAACGTGAGTTGGCGTCCCGCTACGCCTCGTTGTTGGCTAATAGCGAGCTGACCTTTTTTAAAGAGCCTCCCGAATGCCGCTCGAATTACTGGCTGAATACAGTCATTTGCGAGTCTGTTGAGCGCCGTGATGCTCTTCTTAAAGCAACTAACGATAAAGGCGTGATGACTCGTCCCATCTGGAAGTTGATGTGTCACCTCCCGCTTTACAATAAATGCATTAAAGGCGATTTGACCAACTCGCTGTGGCTGGAGGCCCGAGTAGTGAATTTGCCGAGCAGCGTGTTGCCGGAGTTTCAGCGTGGTCAGTAAGGTCGCAGTTTTTACCGGTACCAGGGCTGAATATGGCCTTTTGTATTGGTTGATGAAGGATATAGAAAATAATCCTTCGTTGGACCTTAAAGTCATTGTGAGCGGTATGCACCTGTCCCCTGAGTTCGGGGAAACTTGGAAACAGATCGTTCATGATGGATTTGAGATCGATGCAAAAGTCGAGATGCTATTGTCCTCTGATACGGCGGTTGGCGTTGTCAAATCCATGGGCTTGGGACTATTAGGATTTGCCGAAGCCTTGGAGCGGCTAGCGCCAGATGTACTGGTAGTGCTCGGGGATCGGTTCGAGGCGCTAGCGGTAGTGCAAGCTGCACTCATCATGAAAATTCCAGTGGCTCATATCCATGGTGGAGAAATAACGGAAGGGGCCTATGACGATGCTATTCGGCATGCCATAACCAAGATGGCCGCGCTGCATTTTGTGGCTGCCGAACCCTATAGGCAACGCGTCATTCAGATGGGTGAAGATCCTACACGAGTATTTAACGTGGGTGCCGTAGGCTTGGATCATGTAAAACGGGGAGAGTTTTTATCTCTCGAGGCGTTGTCTCAAAGCCTCGATTTCAACATAAAAAGGCCCTTCATGTTGGTGACCTATCATCCGGTCACCCTTGCTGAAGAGGATCCTGAGCGGAGCTTCTGTGCATTGCTGGATGCGTTGGACTCATTTCCAGATCATCAGGTGATTATTACTTACCCCAACGCAGACAACGGCGGCCGTAGCATAATATCGTTGATTGAAAAATATGCGGCACTCAATCCTGGCAGGGTGCTCGCCGTGCCATCGCTTGGGTTCAAACGCTATTTAAGTATATTGCAATTTGCGAGTGTCGTAGTTGGTAACTCGTCAAGCGGAATTATCGAAGTACCTTCATTTGGCTTGCCGACTGTCAATATTGGCTCGCGTCAGAAGGGCCGACTGGCTGCTGAAACTGTCATTCCTTGTGAACCTGGCGCCAACTCAATTCGCCAAGCTATTTCCCTCGCGCTTTCGGAAGGATTCTCCAATATGTGCAAACATGCAGAGAATCCCTATGGGCAAGGTGATGCCAGTCAGAAAATCGTACAGCAGTTGATAGGTTTCGACGGCAATACTTCAAAAAAATTCTATGACCTGGATTTACTATGAAAAGTAGCTCGCAAGGTGTGTACGTAATTGCAGAAGCAGGTGTTAACCATAACGGTCAACGGGACATGGCGTTGGCACTTGTTGAAGCAGCAGCAGCGTCTGGCGCTGATGCGGTGAAGTTCCAGACGTTTGATGCTGCCAAGCTGGCTTCCAAGAGCGCCCCCAAGGCTGCCTACCAAGTCACAAATACCGACAATGCTGAGTCTCAGCTTGCAATGTTGAAGAGGCTCGAGTTGCCAAAGGAATGGCATCAGGATATCCAACGACACGCTCGAGATCTTGGAATCGAGTTCCTTTCAACCGCTTTTGACGCGGAGAGCTTGGACTTTCTATGTCGCTTGGATATGCCTTTTTTCAAGGTGCCCTCCGGTGAATTGACCAACGGTCCATTGCTTTGGCAATTTGCGCGGACACAAAAGCCCCTGGTGCTGTCCACAGGAATGGCCACGCTCAGTGAGGTTGAGCAGGGTTTGGCTATTGTTGCTCATGCCTTGGTCCATGAGCGTGAGCCAGAGAATATGGATGAGGTTTGGCGTTCCTGGAGCGTTGCAGAAAACAGACATAAATTGCTTGGACACGTGACCTTGCTTCACTGCACATCGCAATATCCCACCCCTTGGTCTGAGGTCAATTTGAAGGCGATGGATACGCTCGCAAATGCTTTTGGTCTTGAGGTTGGTTATTCGGACCATACGGAAGGTGCGTTGGTCTCCATTGCTGCTGTGGCACGGGGAGCCAAGGTCATTGAAAAGCATTTTACGCTTGATCGGACTCTGCCAGGGCCTGATCACAAAGCATCCCTTGAGCCGAATGAGCTTAAAGGCATGATCAATGATATCCGAGCCTTAGAACAAGCCATTGGTAGTGCGTGCAAGGCTCCGCAAGCAAGCGAGTGGGATACACGCAAGGCCGCCCGGCAGCAGGTTGTAGCAAGTCGTCAAATAGCAAAAGGAACTGTGTTGTCCCGTGAGGACCTTACAACGGCGCGCAGTGGCGGTGGCGTGCCGGCTGTTGAACTATGGAGTTTGGTCGGAAAAGTCAGCCCGCGCGAATATGCCGTGGGCGAGGCTCTCGAGAAGTGAAACTCGTAAAGACTGTAAAGTCAGTAGTGCTAATCGGTGCGGGAGGCCATGCCAAGGTTCTTCTTTCATTAGCGACATCGGCGGGTTTTGATGTCATCGGCGTATGTGCTCCTGAGTTTAAATCAAAAGAAGTGAAGGAATGGCGTGGCGTCGATGTGCTTGGTGATGATAGTTTTATTGAGCAATTAGATCCCACAGAAGTTGGCCTTATCAATGGGATTGGTCAAGTCACTCACAATAATATTCGAAAAAAAATATTCAAGTGCTACCGAGCCAAGGGATTTAATTTTCCTGTATTGGTTCATCCCCGTGCTTCAGTCGACTCCACTGCGAACCTTGGGCAAGGCGTTCAAGTCATGGCGGGTGCTATCATACAGGCTGACTGTGACATCGGTGAAAATACAATTATCAATACCCGCGCGAGCATTGATCATGACTGTAATGTCCACGCTAACGTGCATATTGCCCCCGGTGCGGTGGTTTGTGGGGACTGTACTATTTGCGAAGGGGCTTTCGTTGGTGCTGGTGCGACCGTCGTTCAGTCATTGACCGTGGGAAAGGACGCTGTGATTGGAGCCGGTTCGGTACTGGTGAGATCGTTACCAGCTAATCGCATATCGTTAGGTGCCAAACCTCACATTACCCAACGGCTAAAGAATTAAGAGGCAAGAATGAAACAGTGGCAGTTAACCCTTGTTAGTCCAGATATCGCTATGGAAGAAGCTATCGCTACGCTGGATCGCGTTGCGATGCGTATAGTACTAGTGGTCGATGACCAACAAAAACTCTTAGGTACAGTGACTGACGGAGATATTCGGCGGGCACTACTGAAAAAGCTGCCGCTCAACGGTCCTATCAGGGATATCATGTGCTTGTCGCCGAAGACTGCCCGAACGGGTTGGACGAAGGCGCGTATCCTTTCCATAATGGAACAATATAAACTTCTTCAACTTCCGATCCTGGATGACCAAGGCAAGGTGATTGGCCTTGAGACCTTGCATAATCTTCTAGATAAGCCGCGCCGTGATAATCCTGTATTTCTCATGGCTGGTGGTTTTGGAACACGATTGAGGCCGCTGACCCATAACTGTCCCAAGCCTTTGCTCAAGGTTGGGGATAAGCCAATTCTGGAACTGATTTTAGAGCGCTTCATCAGCTCTGGTTTTCATCGGTTTTACATTTCCACTCATTACATGCCGGAGATGATCCGAGATTATTTTGGCAACGGAAGTCAATGGGGTGTCAGCATTACCTATATCCATGAAGAGGCCCCGCTGGGCACGGGGGGGGCGCTAGGACTGCTTCCTCATGATGAGATAGATATGCCGCTGTTCATGATGAACGGAGATTTGTTGACTACCTTGAATTTCCTCAATCTGTTGGAATTTCATGAAACACACAACGGCGTTGCCACCATGTGCGTGAGAGAGTTTGAATATCGCGTCCCCTATGGCGTTATTCAGAGCGAAGGGCACAGAATAATCTCTATGGTCGAAAAGCCGATCCAACACTTTTTCATCAACGCTGGTATTTATTTGCTGTCACCAGAACTGGTGAAAAGCGTTCCGGCCGGTGAGCGCATTGATATGCCTACGCTATTGGAAAGAGAGATCGGGCTCAATCGAAATGTGAATATGTTTCCTGTTCACGAGTATTGGCTTGATATAGGTCGTATGGAGGACTTCCAGCGTGCTCAAAGTGATTTTTTAAGTTTGTGATTTTTTGCTTGTCTGATCTTTTTGCGTCATCGGGGGGTTCATGAAAACGTACGCTTTTATATTTGCAAGAGGTGGCTCTAAGGGGCTGCCTGGTAAGAATATTAGAAACTTGGCAGGTCAGCCTTTGCTGGCCTACTCAATCAATGTGGCCAAGCAGGTAGAAAGTATAGAGAAGGTATTTGTGTCAACGGATTGTCCCCAGATAGCTGCCATTGCGAAACAGTATGGCGCAGAGGTGATTGATCGACCAGAAGATTTGGCGGCGGATACATCGGCCGAGTGGAAATCCTGGCAGCATGCCGTCGAAACTTTGGAGCAGCGCGGTGATCGTTTTGATATTTTCTTAAGCCTCCCTGCTACCAGTCCATTACGAAATGCCGGTGATGTACGCAAATGCCTGGATTCAATTAAAGACGCTGATGTCGTTGTGACTGTGACTCCCGCGGCAACTAATCCGTACTTTGCAATGTTGATTCGGGATGATGCTGGGTTTAGCAAGTTGGTGTGTGGAGATGGCACCATTACTCGTAGGCAGGATGCTCCGGCTGTCTATGATATGACCGGGGTTGCTTATGTGACGCGGCCTTCCTATATCAAAGCGTCGACAGGGCTTTTTGATGGACGGTTGAAATCTGTTGTGATCCCGCGGATGCGCGCTGTCGATGTGGATGATATCTATGATTTTAAGATGGCTGAAATGTTCGTTCATGATGAAAATCTGAACAAGGACCTAGACGCTTAATGCTGAAGTATGTGTATTGATTTGCCGTATACAATACGCTACCTCGCGACAGGAGAATCTGGTCGCATGATTCTTCTGTCCAAAGCAGCTGTTTTTGTTTAGGAGTGTTGGTTCGGTTGTTAAATAGAATTCTAACGTTGGTGGGGCGCGAGAAAATTAAGCGTGTTATCAATTTAAATATAAGGGCGGCTACGCTGGTTAGTAAGTTCGCTCTGATTTTTTTTATGGCCAAGTACCTCGATGCTAAAGATGTCGGTGTCTACGGTCTGGTAGCGGCCACCATTGGGTATGCAATTTATCTGGTTGGCTTTGAGTTTTATAATTACTCAACCCGGGAGATCATAGGTTCCGATCCAGATCTTTTATTTGGCTATCTTAAAGATCAAGTAGTGCTTTATGCTCTGGCTTATCTTCTGGCTTTTCCACTAATGGTGGTTTTCTTTTCGAGTGGATTCATAGCCATAAAATATATTTATTGGTTTGGTTTTCTTTTGATCGTCGAGCATCTGGCTCAAGAGCTAAACCGAGTTCTGGTCGCTGTTTCGCAGCAGATGCTGGCCAGTGCGGTCCTGTTTGTCCGCAGTGGTGTCTGGGGGCTGCTTGCCATATTGGTCATGTTTATATCGCCCTCCTCGCGAAATTTGAACTTTGTCTTTGCGCTCTGGTTTTCGGGATGCGTATTAGCGCTGTTTATGGGGCTCTGGGGTTTGAGAACGTACAACGGCCGTTCTTTTTTTACGCCGGTGAATTGGCTGTGGATAAAAAGAGGGCTAAGGTTGGTGTGGCCGTTGCTGATCGCCAGCCTTTGTATTCGTGGTATTTTTACAATTGATCGTTATTGGATAGAGCGGGTGGCTGGTCTGGACGTCTTGGGTGCGTATGTTTTGTACATAGGTATGGCGACAGCTGTTCTTTCATTTTTGGATGCGGCCGTAATAGTGTTTTTTTTACCAAAACTTATTCTTGCCGCCAAGTCTCACGATCACCATCAATTCTCGGTCAGTATGCGTGGACTTAGTTTTAACGTAATTGGATTTACCCTGTTTCTGTCTGTTGCCTGTTACTTTTTTGGTTGGGGCATGGCGCTATGGTTGGATAAGGTTGTTTATGTAGAGTATTTTTATATTTTGAAGTGGCTGATTTTAGCGATGGCTCTATATGCCTTAAGCATGATTCCCCACGTGGGACTCTATGCGCTTCATAAAGATTCGCACATATTTTTGAGTCAAGTCGGCGGGCTTGTGGTTTTTCTCGTGTCTTATTTTGCGATGCGCATGGCAGACGTTGATGGGGTCTCGGCTGTACTCTGGGGCATGTGTAATGCTTTTGCGACGATATTTATATGGAAATCTCTGGCTTATGGTTTTGGCTTTCGCTTGATTAAGAAGGAAGGTTGTGATGCTAAAGCCTAACGGAACGTTCCATGAAAGGGGCGATTCAAGATTGTCATGTTTTTTCACTAAAGCGACATCAAAGTGTCTGGTTTCCTCGATGTTTCATGTGCTTTTACGAGATATCCTGGGATGGTCGCGATGATTTTGTATTGCCTCGTTTGTGCTGTATTTGAGAATGCACTGAATTTCTTCCCGTGATCAGATGTTTTTGCCTGATAGAGGCGCTTTTTTCAGAGAGTCGAGGGGGAGCGAATATAATGGATAATAAAATGCGCAGACGATTTAAGTTGCTTGCCCACTATCTTGCCGCTACAAAAAATGAAATTGCCGTTGATGAGAGTGTTTATTCGCTGTGCGCGTGTGATCCGAGTAAGCTGGCATATGCGCCTCGTCCCGCAAAATTTTTAAGTGTCATAGGGTCAGGTTTTTTATCCGCTCGCTTTTTTATTCAGATCGTAAGCTTGCTGTGGCGCATGGGGTTCGATAAATGTTGGTTTCTATTTGACTTCTTAAGGTTGTTGATCGGGAAGGAAAAGTTTGATTTAAAGTTCTTGGATTTGCCTTCGAATAAGCCTGTTGCGCTTGCCTTCTCTCCGCGGGCTTTGGGTGTACTCGAGTCGGTTGATGCGTTGAGTTATTCCAGTTGTCTGATTAGAGGGCCAGGCAGCGAGGGATTGGTGGTTAATTCAAAGTTAACAGTTTTGGATTATTCGTCTCTTCTGACCTGGTGGGATTGCGCTCAGGCGCTAAGACTTTCCTTTTTTATTTCCAGTCGGATGGGGCATAAGGCTGCTTTTAAAGTTTGGAGGCTGCAAAGTTATACGGCATTCAAATGGATTGCATTTTATTTGGCTATCGAAAAAATACCTTCTCATAAATTTGTCATCACTGATCATTATGATCGATGGGCGGTTCTTATTGATCGTCTGGTCGCCGAAAAGAAGACGCAGTCAAGCCTGACAATTGTCCAGCATGGTTCGCTTGTAGGGTTATCTTCAACAAGTATGGAAACCACTTTCTCCGTAAAAATTCCTACCCGGTTGAGAAATGTGGATAAGTTGTATGTATACAATGAGGCGTCTGCCGAGGTGTTTCGCAAATATATTATATTTCGCGGCAACCTCAAGCGTGATCTGGATATTGAGTGTTTCAAACCAAGAATTTCATTGACCCCTGTGTCTTCGGGTTTTAGCGTGCTGATTGTCGGACATGCCATATGTGAAAACTTTCACATATTTCTGTATGACCGGATAATGTCGGATTCCTCTATTGACTTTTTTTACAAGCCGCACCCGACGGTGTCTCCGAGCAAGGAGATCAGGGCCAGGGGGTGGCATATGATCGAGCAGGCTGATTTCTTTCCCAAGGTCGATTTGTTAATATCTTACCCCTCTACCTTGGTGGCTGAGTATGAGGGCAGCGGAATAGGTGCGATTTTGCACCCGTTGGCGATTCAGCCCGAGGAATACGAATCGGTTTTGTCGAAAATAACCAATAAGCTGCAGTCAGCGAAGTAAAGTTGAGTGGGAGGGGGGGGGATGAGCCGCGCTGGAGAGTACACTATTTGCTCTAGATGTATTATGGATACCAGTGATCCTAATATAAAATTTGATGAGCAGGGCGTTTGCGAGTATTGCAATAATTTTGAGAAGGTTATCAAGCCCAGTTGGCACACTGATGCTCGTGGCCAAGCTGAGCTTGAGGCGTTGGCTAATAAAATTAAAGCTGACGGCGTTGGTCGCGATTTCGACTGTATCATAGGTCTTAGCGGTGGTCTTGACAGTTCTTACTTGTGCTATGTCGCCAAGGAAATCATGGGCTTGCGGCCGCTCCTGTTTCATGTTGACGCAGGTTGGAATACTGACCAGGCTGTGGGGAATATCGAAAAGCTGGTTGATGGTCTTGGCTTGGAGCTATATACCGACGTTGTCAACTGGGAAGAAATGAAGAGTTTGCAAGTGGCTTTCTTAAAAGCGCAAATTCCGGACCAGGATATTCCGCAAGATGCTGCTTTCTTTTCCGGGCTTTATCGGTTTGCAAAAGCCAACAAAATAAAGTACGTATTGACAGGCGCCAACTACTCTACGGAGTGTTGCCGTGAACCGGAGGAGTGGGGCGGCTATCCGGGGATCGACAAAATACTGATCAATGATATCCACGGCAAATTTGGGACTCGCAAGCTCAAGACGTTCCCTCTCGTCGATATATTGTCCTATAAGTTGTATTACCGCTATGTCTTGGGTATGCAGGTTGTGCGCCCGTTAAACCTGTTGCCTTATATAAAGAGTGATGCGGAAGATACGCTGGAGCGCTTGTTTGGCTGGAAGCGTTTTCAACACAAACATCATGAATCCCGGTTCACACGTTTCTACGAAGATTACTGGATGCCGCGTAAGTTCGGATATGAAAAGCGCCGTGCTCATTTCTCCAGTCTCATCATGACCGGACAGATGACTCGTGAGTCCGCCCTGGAGCGCATCGCCAAGCCAGAACTGGATGAAAATTTTCTGACGTCTGAGTTTGAATATGTCGCGCATAAGTTGGACTTGACTGTGCCTGAACTTCAGCGCATTTTCGAGGGTGAAAATAAAACCTACCGTGACTACAAAAACAAGCGCTTCCTGATCGGAATAGGTGCCCGGATACTCAGTGCAATCGGATTGGAAAAACGACTGTTCAGATGATTACCATCATTGATTATGGTCTGGGAAATATCCAGGCTTTCGTGAACGTTTATCGACGTTTGCACATCCCGGTTACCGTCGCTCAGACAACTGCGCAATTGGACGGTGCGACCAAATTGATCCTGCCTGGGGTCGGCGCGTTCGACCATGCCGTTCAACGGCTTGGCGCCTCGGGCATGCGTCCCGCGCTGGAAGAATTGGTCTTGGGGCACAATGTCCCGGTACTGGGTGTTTGCGTAGGCATGCAAATACTGGCGAACCGTAGTGACGAGGGCTCCCTGCCTGGCCTTGGCTGGGTGCCCGGTTGTGTTCGGTCATTCAAGTCTGTTCCGGGCCTGACCGAGCTACCTCTGCCGCACATGGGCTGGAACGATGTCAGTCCGACTGCGAACTCCGCGTTATTCAACGGCTTTGAGAACGATGCGCGTTTTTATTTCCTGCATTCGTTCTTTTTTGAATGTGAAGAGGCCCGGCACAGCGAGGCAACATCTTCCTACGGCTTGGCGTTCAGTTGCGCCGTGCGCGCTGAAAACGTGTATGGCGTTCAGTTTCATCCCGAAAAAAGCCACCATTTCGGCGTCGGATTGCTGAAAAACTTCGCGGAACTATGACATGTTGAGACCCAGGATCATTCCTTGCTTGCTGATTCAAGACGGCGGGCTGGTGAAGACAGTGAAGTTCAAGGATCCCAAGTACGTTGGGGACCCGATCAACGCGGTGAAAATCTTCAACGAGAAAGAAGCCGACGAATTGATTGTGATCGACATCGACGCCACGGTGAACGCTGTCGAACCTAATTACGCTCAGATTGCCAAACTGGCAGCGGAGTGCCGCATGCCGTTGTGCTATGGCGGGGGCATTCGTACCGCGCAGCAAGCCAAGGACATTATCGCGTTGGGCGTTGAGAAGGTCGCCATCAGCTCGGCGGCCTTTGAGACCCCTCAGTTGATCAGTCAGATCGCTGAAGAGATCGGCAGTCAAAGCGTTGTGGTGGTCCTGGACCATAAAGCCCGCCTGTTGAGTAAGCAGCAGGAGGTTTGGACGCACAACGGCACGCGGAACACCAAGCGCAGCGTTCTTGAAGCGGCTCAAGAGTTTGAAAGACTCGGAGCCGGAGAAATCGTGCTCAATTCCATCGAAAACGACGGCAGGATGAAAGGCTACAATGTGGAGCTTGCCGTTAAGCTCCGGGAGACCCTGCGCATCCCCATTACCATCCTGGGTGGCGGCGGTTCGCTTGAGGACATGCGCGACGTCGTGGCAGCTTGTGGTGTGGTCGGTGTAGCGGCGGGCAGCTTCTTTGTGTTCAAGGGCGCATACCGGGCTGTGCTGATCAGCTACCCGAGTGCTCAGCAGAAAAACGAAATTATTTATTCAGCTCTACGGGCTCGGTAGTTCTCCGGGTTCGCGGCAAGGGTCAGGTCATATGTTCAACGGCAAGAAACTTCTTATTACCGGCGGTACTGGTTCTTTCGGTAATGCAGTGCTCAAACGTTTCCTGGATACCGACATCGCTGAGATACGCATTTTCAGCCGCGATGAAAAAAAACAAGACGACATGCGCAAGCGTTACAGTAACGCCAAGCTGAAGTTTTACATCGGTGATGTGCGTGATTACCAAAGCGTGCTGAATGCCACTCGCGGTATTGACTATATCTTCCATGCCGCAGCCCTCAAACAGGTTCCGTCCTGCGAATTCCATCCCATGGAAGCGGTGAAAACCAACGTTATCGGCACTGATAACGTGCTCGAGGCCGCTATTCAGAATGGCGTCCGGCGCGTGGTTTGCCTGAGTACCGACAAGGCTGTCTACCCCATCAATGCGATGGGCATTTCCAAGGCTATGATGGAAAAGGTCATGGTCGCCAAGTCGCGTAATGTCGACGAGAGCAAGACGGTTATCTGCGGTACGCGTTATGGCAACGTCATGGCTTCTCGGGGATCGGTCATCCCGCTCTTCATCGAGCAGATTCGTGAAGGCAAGTCATTGTCGATCACCGACCCGAACATGACTCGGTTCATGATGACCTTGTCCGATGCGGTGGATCTTGTGCTCTATGCCTTCGAACATGGCAACAATGGTGATCTTTTTGTACAGAAAGCGCCCGCGGCTACGGTGGAGACCCTGGCGCGGGCGTTGACGGCCATGCTCGGCCTGCCCGATCACCCGATCCAGATCATTGGCACACGCCACGGCGAAAAGCTTTATGAAGCATTGCTCAGTCGTGAGGAAATGGCCTCTGCGGAAGATATGGGCGCCTATTTCCGTGTCCCGCCGGACTTGCGTGACTTGAACTACAGCAAGTTCGTAGAGCAAGGCGAGGAGAAGATTTCCCATACAGAGGATTACAACTCGCATAACACTGAGCGCCTGGACGTCGAAGGCATGCAGAAGTTGTTGTTGAAGCTGGAATTCATGCGGGCCATCCAGCGTGGCGAGCATGCCACTCCAGAGGAATGAGACCTATGAAAGTCCTTATTACCGGCGCCAACGGTTTCGTCGGCAAGAATCTTGTTGCGCATCTGCAGGAGCGCCGAGATGTTCAGGTCGTGCGATTTGGTCGCGAGCAAGCTGCGTGCGATTTGGTGTCGATGCTGGACGGCGTGGACTTTGTTTTTCATCTGGCCGGCGTCAACCGACCGCAGCGTGTCGAGGAGTTCAGCGAAGGTAATAGCGGCCTCACCGCAACATTGTGCGCAGCAATCAGAACCACTGGTCGGTCGATTCCCGTGATCTACACCTCGTCCATACAAGCCGAAGTGGACAATCCCTATGGAGCGAGCAAGCGAGAGGCAGAGCGCGCATTGCTCGAGCTTTCAGAACAGCAGGGCTCACCGGTCTATCTCTATCGTTTGCCCAACGTTTTCGGAAAATGGGCACGGCCTGACTACAACTCGGCTGTAGCGACGTTCTGCCATAACATCGTTCGTGACTTGCCGATTACCGTCAATAACCCGGTTGCTCCCTTGCAGTTGGTGTATATCGACGATGTGATCAAAAGCTTCATCGACGTGATGGATGGCAATGCCGCTCAGGGCCCTTATCTGGATGTCCAGCCGATCTACGACACTACGGTCGGAGCGTTGGCGGAGCAATTGCAGGCGTTCAAGCGCAGCCGGGAGACCATGGTGACCGAACGGGTCGGAACCGGTTTGGTCCGTGCGCTGTACTCGACCTATCTAAGTTACTTTCCCCCTGAAGTATTCACCTACGAATTGCCCAAGCATGGTGATGCGCGGGGCGTATTCGTCGAGATGCTCAAAACCCCGGATGCGGGTCAATTTTCCTATTTCACTGCCCATCCAGGTATTACGCGGGGGGGGCATTACCATCACAGCAAAACCGAAAAGTTCCTGGTTATCAAGGGCCGTGCCTGCTTCCGTTTCCGGCATATCGTCAGCGGTGAGTTCTACGAACTCTACACGGACGGCGATACCCCACGAGTGGTCGAGACGGTGCCAGGTTGGACGCATGACATCACCAACATTGGCGAAACCGAAATGATCGTAATGCTGTGGGCCAACGAGATCTTTGATCGTGAGCGGCCAGATACCTACACCATGGCTGTTGGCACCCAGGCCTGAAGGATTAGTAATGAACACTGCAGTGAAAAAATTGAAAATCGTCACCGTCGTAGGAACGCGTCCGGAAATCATCCGTTTGTCCCGGGTCATGGCTGCGTTGGATAAGTACTGTGAGCACGTATTGGTGCATACAGGACAGAACTACGACTATGAACTGAACGAGATTTTTTTCCAGGACCTGGGCATTCGCAAGCCTGATCACTTCCTGAATGCCGCTGGGAGTACCGGTGCTGAAACCATCGGTAATGTGATCATCGCAGTGGATCGGGTATTGGCGACTATCCAGCCGGAGGCCTTGCTGGTGTTGGGCGATACCAACAGCTGCATGGCGGTCATTGCTGCCAAGCGTCGCAAGATCCCAACTTTCCACATGGAAGCCGGGAACCGCTGTTTTGACATGCGTGTTCCCGAGGAAATCAATCGACGCATCGTCGATCACACTGCAGACATCAACCTGACCTACAGCACCATCGCCCGTGATTATTTGCTGGGCGAGGGGTTACCTGCCGATCGGGTGATCAAGACGGGCAGCCCGATGTTCGAGGTGCTCAACCATTACCGTGATCGCATCCTGGCGTCAGACGTCCTGGAACGGCTTGGCCTGGAAGCGGGCAAGTTCTTCGTGGTCAGCGCACACCGGGAAGAGAACGTCGACTCGGACAAGAACTTCCTCAAGATGGTCGAGGTACTCAATACCATTGCCAGCACGTTCGGCCAGCCCGTGATTGTTTCTACCCATCCGCGTACTCAGAAACGCGTGGATGCCATGGGTATCGTCTTCCATGAGAACGTTCGACTGCTCAAGCCCCTGGGCTTTATGGACTACAACAAGCTGCAACTCGAATCCCGTGCTGTTCTATCCGATAGCGGCACCATCAACGAAGAATCTTCCATCCTCAATTTTCCTGCCTTGAACTTGCGTGAAGCTCATGAGCGGCCTGAAGGGATGGAAGAAGCGGCGGTAATGATGGTGGGCCTGGAAGTCGAGCGTGTTCTGCAGGGGCTGAATATTCTCCAGGCACAGCTATCAGGCACCGAGCGCAGCCTGCGTCTGGTGGCGGATTACAGCATGCCCAACGTTTCTGAAAAGGTTGCCAGGATCGTGCACAGCTACACCGACTACGTGAACCGTGTCGTCTGGAAGCGGTATTGAGTCGAGTTGTGAATATGCCTGAGAGCAAGCTGAACATCTTGGTGGTCACGCAGTATTTCTGGCCGGAAAACATGCGGATCAACGATCTTGTGCGTGATTTCACCGAAAAAGGGCATTCGGTGACGGTGCTCACCGGGGTACCCAATTATCCGGAAGGGAGGGTATTCGAAGCCTACAAGTCCGCACCGCATCAGTTCGACGACTATCATGGTGCGAACATTGTCAGGGTTCCCATGATCCCGCGTGGAAAGCGCAGCATCCAGTTGATCCTCAACTACCTCAGTTTTTTTACCAGCGCTTCGACCGTCGGTACTTATGCACTGCGGGGGCGTGCTTTCGATGCCGTATTTGTCTACGCCGTGTCCCCCATCATGGCGGCGATTCCTGCCTTGGTCATCGGTCGCCTGAAGAAAGCCCCGGTATTCATCTGGGTCTTGGATCTGTGGCCGGAAACGCTGCGGGCGGTAGGTGTATTGAAAAAACCGGCGTTATTGGCTCTGGTGGGACGAATGGTGTCGTGGATCTACAACCGCGCGGACTATTTGCTGCTGCAATCCAATGGCTTCCTTGAAAACGTCAAAGGCTACTGTACCCGGCCTATGGATCTGGAGCGCCTGGTCTATTTCCCCAGTTGGGCTGAGGACGATTTCTCGACGACGGCGGACCCATCGACCGCGATACTTGCACGTGACGAGTCAGTGTTTACGGTGGTGTTTGCCGGGAATCTGGGCGAAGCCCAGGATTTCCCTGCCGTGCTGGACGCGGCTGAACGACTGCGTGGGAAAGTCGCTGTGCGTTGGGCCATCGTGGGGGATGGTCGAATGAGTGAGTGGCTGGGGCAACAGGTCAGCGCACGCGGCCTGGACAACGTATTGCTGTTGGGCAGACATCCACTGGAAGCCATGCCTGCGCTGTTCGCCAACGCCGATGCGCTGTTGGTCTCATTAAAAACCAATGATGTATTTGAAAAGACCATTCCCGGCAAGGTCCAGGCCTACCTGGCTTCGGGCAGGCCCCTGCTGGGCATGATCAATGGTGAAGCCGCACGCGTCATCAATGAGTCGGGTGCGGGTTTCACATGTGCATCCGGTGACGCAGAGGGGCTGGCCCGCATCACTGAGGCCCTGGCCGAAACGGCGCCTCTTCAGCTCAAGGTGATGGGCGAGAGTGGTCGCAACTATTATCTCCAGCACTACTCCAAGCAGCGTTTACTGGCGCGTTTGGAAGAGATCTTCAGAAATGCCACGCTACGGAAGGTAGACCGCTGATGCAGCACAGTATTCTTATGACCGGAGCGAGCGGGTTTGTCGGCGGTGCATTGCTCGAGCGCCTGCAAGCGGAGCCCGAGAAGTCGGTGATTGCGGTGGTGCGTGGTGACAAGCGTTTACCAGCTCCCGTAAACACGGTACGGATCGAGGCATTTTCCCCGCAGACCGAATGGCTATCGCACCTGACCAATGTGGATACCGTCATTCATTGCGCCGCGCGCGTGCATGTGATGAATGATAAGGAAGCCGATCCACTGGCTGCTTTTCGGCAGGTTAACGTGGTGGGCACGCTCAACTTTGCGCGGCAGGCGGCGCAAGCCGGAGTGCGCCGCTTTATTTTCATCAGTTCCATCAAGGTCAATGGGGAAGGCACCTCGCCCGGCCGCCCTTATCATGCGGACGATCTCCCTGCGCCGGCCGACCCGTATGGCGTGTCCAAGCAGGAGGCCGAGGAAGGTCTGCGCCAGCTTGCGCAAGCGACGGGAATGGAAGTGGTTATCATCAGGCCTGTTCTGGTGTATGGCCCGGGGGTGAAGGCGAACTTCCTGAGCATGATGCGTTGGCTGGACAAAGGTGTGCCATTGCCATTCGGTGCCATTGAAAACCGGCGTAGCCTGGTAAGTATCGATAATCTGGTCGACCTGATTGTCACGTGCATCGACCATCCGGCGGCGGCGAACCAAACGTTTCTGGTCAGTGATGGTGAAGACTTATCGACAACGGCGTTGCTCAGTCGAATGGCTCGTGCACTGGGCAAGTCGGCCCGATTGATACCGGTCCCAAGCTGGATGCTCGAACGTGGAGCCGGCCTGTTGGGTAAAAAAGCGCTGTCTCAGCGCCTGTGTGGTTCGTTGCAAGTCGATATTGAGAAAACCCGGACACTTTTGAATTGGATCCCGCCCGTGAGTGTCGATGATGCCTTGGCCAGGACCGCACGGCACTTCAGGATGAATCAAACGAAATGATGTACTTCTGGTTGTTTTTCTCTGTCGCGATGGCGTCGCTGCTCATGACGGCTGGCCTTCGTCGCTATGCCTTGGCACGCAGCATCATCGATATCCCGAACGCACGCAGCTCACATAGCATCCCGACCCCTAGGGGAGGGGGCGTCGCGATCGTGGTTGCGTTCCTGGTGACATTGCCGTTGCTGGGACAACTGGGCCTGGTGTCGCTCGACTATCTGGTGGCGTTGGGTGGGAGCGGTGCGTTGGTGGCCATCGTGGGGTTCATGGATGATCATGGTCACATTGCCGCACGTTGGCGATTGCTCGGGCATTTCAGTGCGGCTGTTTGGGCGCTGGTATGGCTTGAGGGCCTGGCGCCACTGGACCTGTTTGGCGTCCACTTCGACCTCTCCTGGGTGGGGCATGTTCTGGCTGCTTTTTATCTAGTCTGGCTTCTCAACCTGTATAACTTCATGGATGGCATTGACGGTATCGCCAGTATAGAGGCGGTGCTGGCCTGTGTTGGAGCAAGCGTGCTCTACGTTTTGTCGGGTTTCGCCGACCTGATCTGGCCCCCGTTGATACTGGCTGCTGCGGTGCTGGGTTTTCTGTTCTGGAATTTTCCACCGGCAAAAATTTTCATGGGGGATGCGGGCAGTGGCTTCCTGGGCATCGCGCTTGGGATAATGTCGCTGCAAGCGGCCTGGGTTTCACCAGCCTTGTTTTGGGCTTGGCTGATTCTGTTGGGGGTGTTTATCGTCGATGCGACGGTCACGCTGATTCGTCGATTCTTACGGGGTGACAAGGTCTACGAGGCACACCGCAGTCATGCTTATCAGTTTGCCTCGCGCCGCTATGGTCGCCATCGTCCGGTCACACTGGCAGTGGCTGCAATCAACGTGCTGTGGTTGTTCCCCGTGGCGTGGTGCGTCGTGATGTTGAAGCTCGATGGGTTGACAGGTCTGTTGCTGGCTTACGTGCCGCTGGTGTTGTTGGCCCTCAAGTTCAAGGCCGGTCAATTGGAGAGCGCCTGAGTCCTCGAGTAGAGAGAGCAGATAATGGTAAGGGAAGACTGTAGCCGTACAGCCTTCACGAGAATGGGTAGGAAGGACAAGGTGTTGGAAACATTCATGGATAGACTTCGCGTCGCATTGCTGAAGCTGCCACGTCGGCAAAAACGCCTGCTTCAGGTCGTGACCGATGTGCTGTTGGTCTGGCTCGCCTTGTGGTTGGCATTTGTGGTGCGCCTTGGCTTCGACGACATGGTCAATCCATTCATCCATCATCCATGGCTAATGGTCAGCGCTTCGTTGATTGCCATTCCCTTGTTCGTACGATGCGGGATGTATCGGGCGGTCATGCGTTACCTGGGGAACGATGCCCTGGTCGCGATCATCAAGGCGGTCAGCCTGAGCGCGCTTCTATTGGCGCTCGTGGTGTATTGGGGGGCTTCCTACATGGCACCCGTGCCACGTTCGGTCATTTTCAATTACTGGTGGCTCAGCCTGGTGATGATCGGCGGCCTGAGACTGCTCATGCGACAGTACTTCATGGGCGATTGGTTCATCCCGGCCCATCACGTGCCTTTTGTAAACCGTAACACCGGTCTTACCAAGGTAGCGGTCTATGGTGCCGGTGCCGCCGGTAATCAGTTGGTGGCTGCCTTGCGCATTGGTCGAGACATGCAACCGGTGGCATTCATTGATGACGATGTCAGTATCGCGAATCGCATGATTGCCGGCTTGCAGGTGTTCAAGCCAAAACACATCCAGAAGATGATTGAACTCACCGGGGCCCAGGAAGTGCTGTTGGCCGTTCCTTCGGCGAGCCGTGCGCGGCGACGTGAAATTCTGGGGTATCTCGAAGGTTTTCCGCTGCACGTCCGCAGTGTTCCGGGTTTCATGGACCTGGCCAGCGGTCGTGTGAAAGTCGACGACATCCAGGAGGTGGACATCGCGGACTTGCTGGGACGGGATGCGGTCCCTGCACAACCTGCGCTGCTGTCGCGTTGCATTCGGGGCAAGGTGGTCCTGGTCACGGGTGCGGGCGGGTCGATCGGTTCCGAGCTCTGCCGCCAGATCCTCGCCCTGGAGCCTTCCACGTTGCTACTGTTCGACCACAGTGAGTTCAACCTTTACAGTATCTTGAGCGAGCTGGAAGAAACCATTGCCCGACAATCGATCCCGGTAAATGTATTGCCAATTCTGGGATCGGTGCGCAACGCGAATAAATTGTTCGACACCATGACTTCCTGGAAGGTCGAGACGGTCTATCACGCCGCAGCCTACAAGCATGTGCCCCTGGTCGAACACAACATCGCCGAAGGGATGCTCAACAATGTCATCGGTACGTTAAATACTGCACAAGCGGCGCTGAAGGCTCAGGTTGAAAATTTCGTGCTCATTTCCACGGACAAGGCCGTGCGCCCGACCAATGTCATGGGCAGTACCAAGCGTTTGGCGGAAATGGTCTTGCAGGCCTTGAGCCAAGAGGTTGCCCCGGTGCTGTTCGGCGACAGCGGGAATGTCGCGCGGGTCAACAAAACCCGTTTCGTCATGGTGCGCTTCGGTAATGTGCTGGGATCGTCCGGCTCGGTTATCCCGCGCTTTCGCTTGCAGATCAAGTCCGGCGGGCCCATCACCGTTACCCATCCCAATATCACGCGTTATTTCATGACCATCCCGGAGGCCGCTCAGTTGGTGATCCAAGCGGGTTCGATGGGGCGAGGAGGGGACGTGTTCGTATTGGACATGGGCGAGCCGGTGAAGATCGCCGAGTTGGCGCAGAAGATGGTCCATCTGTCAGGCTTGAGCGTGCGCTCCGAAAAAAACCCACACGGTGATATCGCGATCGAATTTACCGGACTGCGGCCAGGTGAAAAACTCTATGAGGAGTTGCTGATCGGGGATAATGTAGTCGCGACCCCGCATCCGATGATCATGAGTGCCAATGAGGACCATCTGCCGTGGGAGCAACTCAAGATAAAGTTGGACGAGTTGATGGCTGCCGTTGCCAGGGACGAATATTCACGAGTCCGCGTGCTCTTGCGTGAAGTGGTCAGCGGTTATACCCCAGAGGGAGAAATTGTCGATTGGATATTCCAACAGCGGCGCTTGATACCCAAACATAAGGACTGCTGAACAGGCCGGAGCGCTGGATCGGGTCTATTTTCTAGTACTAGGTACGGGTACGTTTTCTGATGAACGTTTTATCGATGATGCACGGCGCCTATGCGTTCAATGCGAGTGCATTCGCGACGGGAGTAGCCCAAGGTGGGTAAGGGGTTCATGGACAAGTTGAGAATAACCCTGCTCGGATTGCCAAGGCGCCATAAGCGGGCGATCCAGGTGGCGACTGACATCGTCCTTGTCTGGCTCGCCCTTTGGCTGGCGTTCGTCGTTCGGCTCGGTATCGACGCATTGGCCAGCCCGATTGAGACGCATTTGTGGTTATTCGGCTCCGCACCGCTGGTTGCTGTTCCGATTTTCATCCGCTTTGGCATGTACCGCGCTGTCATGCGTTATTTCGGTAACGACGCGCTGATTACAATCTGCAAGGCCGTCAGCCTTTCGGCATTATTGCTGGCTCTCGTGGTGTATTGGTACAGCAACCACAAGACCGTCGTACCGCGCTCCATCATTTTCAATTATTGGTGGCTCAGCCTGATCATGATTGGCGGCCTGCGTCTGATGATGCGGCAGTATTTCCTGGGGGACTGGTTCTCTGCTGCGCAGCATGTCCCCTTTACCAATCGCGCAGATGGCCTGCCCAAGGTTGCAATCTATGGCGCAGGGGCTGCCGGTAATCAACTCGTGGCCGCCTTACGTATGGGACGTGTCATGCGACCGGTTGCATTCATCGACGATGACAGCAGTATTGCCGACCGAGTCATCGCCGGATTGCAGGTCTACGAGCCGAAGAATATCCAGAAGATGATCGATACCACCGGCGCCCAGGAGATTTTGCTGGCTATCCCGTCTTCATCCCGCGGGCGTCGTCGGGAAATACTGGCGTTGCTCGAACGGTTTCCGCTGCATGTGCGCAGCGTCCCCGGTTTCATGGACCTGGCCAGTGGACGGGTCAAGGTCGATGACATCCAAGAGGTGGATATCGCGGACCTCCTGGGGCGTGACTCGGTGCCTGCGCAAGCTGATTTGCTCGAACATTGCATTGTGGGCCAGTCGGTGCTCGTTACCGGGGCGGGCGGTTCTATCGGCTCCGAACTGTGCCGACAGATTCTGGCGCTCAAGCCAACGACGCTGCTGCTTTTCGAGCACAGCGAATTCAATCTCTACAGTATCCTGTCCGAGCTGGAACCCAGGATTGCCCGGGAGTCCCTGTCCGTTCGCCTGTTGCCTATCCTGGGATCGGTACGGGACCAGAACAAGCTGCTGGATGTGATGAAGACCTGGAGCGTCGACACGGTCTATCACGCCGCAGCCTACAAACATGTACCAATGGTCGAGCACAATATCGCCGAAGGTGTCCTGAATAATGTGATTGGCACGCTGAACACGGCGCAGGCTGCGTTGCAGGCGGGCGTGTCGAACTTTGTGCTGATTTCGACGGACAAGGCCGTGCGACCTACCAACGTGATGGGCAGCACCAAGCGGCTTGCGGAATTGACCTTGCAGGCCCTCAGCCGTGAGTTGGCGCCCGTGTTGTTCGGCGATCAGGCCAACGTTTCGCGTGTCAATAAAACCCGCTTCACCATGGTCAGGTTCGGCAACGTACTCGGCTCGTCCGGTTCGGTTATTCCCCTGTTTCATAAGCAGATCAAGTCCGGCGGTCCATTGACCGTTACGCATCCCAAGATCACGCGCTATTTCATGACCATTCCCGAAGCGGCTCAACTCGTGATCCAGGCCGGTTCCATGGGCTTGGGCGGGGATGTTTTCGTGCTGGACATGGGCGAGCCGGTGAAGATTGTCGAGCTGGCGGAAAAGATGATCCACCTTTCTGGCTTGAGCGTGCGCTCTGAAAAGAACCCCCATGGCGACATTGCGATCGAGTTCACGGGCCTGCGCCCTGGCGAGAAGCTTTACGAAGAGTTACTGATTGGTGACAACGTTGTTTCGACCCAGCACCCGATGATCATGAGCGCCAACGAGGATTTTCTCTCGTGGGAAGTGCTCAAGACCAGGCTCGCTGGGTTGTTGGCCGCGATTGAGCGG
Source organism: Pseudomonas sp. AF32 (assembly GCF_022342325.2). Lineage (NCBI taxonomy): Bacteria > Pseudomonadati > Pseudomonadota > Gammaproteobacteria > Pseudomonadales > Pseudomonadaceae > Pseudomonas > Pseudomonas sp. AF32. The sequence continues at coordinate 170,922 of NZ_RQJK02000012.1, forward strand.
GATGACTACGCACGAGTCCGCCAGTTGCTTCGAGACACTGTCAGTGGTTACGCCCCGGATGGTGAGATCGTCGACTGGATTTACCAACAGCGTCGCCTTGAGCCCTGATTGTTACACATGCTGTAACTTGCCTGTTTTTGACACCGCTTCATGATGGCCTAAGTTTGACAGGCAGCTTCGGAAAAGCTGCTTCCTCTCTTAACGATGTGATGGAGCTTCACTCATGCGTAAAGGCTACTTTTACTCCCTCGTTTTCGCTCTCCTGACCAGCGCGTCCATTGCCGTGATCGCTGCACCTGCGGTAAAAACAGAGTCGACGGCTGCACCGCAGGCAACGGAACTGTCGACGAAACCGCAGAGTACAAAGGTTGATCTCAACGCGGCGGATGCCGCTACCCTCCAACGCGACTTGTCGGGAATTGGTGAGGCCAAGGCCAAGGCGATTATTGCCTACCGTGATAGTAATGGGCCGTTTTCGTCGGTCGAAGAACTGTTGGAAGTCAAGGGGATCGGCAAGGCGATCCTGGACCGGAACCGCGACAAGCTGGAAGTGAACTAAGGTGTGACAATAAGAGGGCCGGTCCTGACGACTGGCCTTTCTGAATTCCCTCGCCACACTAACTCCAGTCAGCGATCCTTGGCTTCTTTCGCATCCATCTCGGCGTTCCTTTCGGCAACGCGCTTGCGTTGTTCTTCAGTCAGTTCGACCTTGTTGGCGGTGTCGCGCAATAGCATCAAGCCGCCGACGATCGAGCCGATCGCAATAATCAGAATCAACCAGGCATACCAGGGCATAGGGCTCTCCTAGAGGCTCGGCGGTGAGGCGCGCTTGCCTCAGCCGTCGTTACAGTTTTGAGCGAAAGTCGTTCGCAGTGGTTCAATACTACCCCTGCTGCGCACTATCGCTGTCATAACGAAACCCTGGCTCATTCTTTACGCATTTTTTATCCCCACGCTCGCTCTCGATCTCGCTCCTTTACAGCCTGCCTGAGGACAATCGCTCCAACACGGCACGACGCCGTAATACGGAGAAATCCCATGAGTGTTCTGGACGGGGTGTCATTGCTCTTGGCAGTGGCGCTGTTCATTTATCTGCTGGTTGCGCTGTTGCGCGCGGATCGGAGCTAGGAGCGGCCATGCACGGTTATGACTACGGATTGATACTTGCCTTTTTCGCGTTGGTGCTGATTCCGGCACCGTTTCTGGGACGGTTCTACTACAGGGTCATGGAGGGCCAGCGCACCTGGCTTTCAATCATTCTCGGCCCGATGGAGCGTGGCTGTTATCGCCTGGCTGGTGTCGATCCTGCTATCGAGCAGAGCTGGCAAAAATATGCCCTGGCCTTGCTTGCTTTCAACCTGGCGGGGTTCGTGTTGCTGTTCGCAATGTTGCTGCTACAGGGATACCTGCCCCTCAATACCGAGCAACTGCCTGGCATGGAGTGGACCCAGGCCTTCAACACGGCCGTCAGTTTCATGACCAATACCAACTGGCAGTCCTACAGTGGCGAGGCATCCCTGAGCTACTTGAGCCAGATGGTTGGCCTGACCGTGCAAAACTTCGTCAGCGCCGCCACTGGCCTGGCTGTGTTGGTGGCGCTGTGTCGCGGCATTGGACGCAGATCCGCCGCGACGCTGGGTAACTTCTGGGTCGACATGACCCGTGCCACTCTTTATGGACTCTTGCCGTTGTGCCTGTTACTGGCCTTGTTCCTGGTGTGGCAGGGCGTACCGCAGACCTTCGCCCATTACGTCCACGCCGTGACGATGCAGGGCGCGGACCAGGTGATCCCGCTGGGTCCGGCCGCCAGCCAGATCGCGATCAAGCAACTGGGCACCAACGGTGGTGGGTTCTTTGGTGTCAACTCGGCGCATCCCTTCGAAAACCCGACGGCCTTGAGCAATCTGTTCGAAGTCGCCTCGATCATCCTGATTCCCGCCGCGCTGGTGTTCACTTTCGGCCATTACGTCAAGGACCTGCGCCAGAGCCGGGCGATCATTGTCTGCATGCTCGTGCTGTTCTTGATTGGCGGCGCTACCTCGTTATGGGCGGAATACCAGCCCAATCCGGCCCTGATCAACGCGGCGGTGGAGCAAACCGCGCCACTGGAAGGCAAGGAATCACGGTTCGGTACCACCGCCACGGTGCTGTGGTCGGTGACTACCACGTCGGCGTCCAATGGCTCGGTCAACGCGATGCACGACAGCCTGAACCCGCTCAGCGGCATGGTGGCGCTGGTCAACATGATGGTCGGCGAAGTGATCTTCGGCGGCGTGGGTGCCGGGCTCTACGGGATGCTGTTGAACGTGCTGATCGCGGTGTTTCTGGCAGGCTTGATGATCGGTCGAACTCCGGAATACCTGGGCAAGAAGCTTGGTGCCAGGGAAGTGCAGTTGCTCGTGGTGACCTTGCTGGTCATGCCGGTGAGCGTCCTGGTGCTCGGTGCCGTCGCCGCGATCCTGCCCGGACCGGCCGCGGCGGTGAGCAACCCCGGCGCCCATGGTTTCAGCCAACTGCTCTACGCCTATACCTCGGCGGGGGCGAACAACGGTTCGGCTTTCGCCGGCTTCGGCGCCAATACGCTTTTCCATAACCTGATGTTGGGCCTGGGCATGTTGATCGGTCGTTTCGGCTACATCCTGCCAGTGCTGGCATTGGCCGGCAGCCTGGCGCTGAAGAAACGCGCGCCGATCGGCCAGAACAGCTTCCCCACCCACGGTCCGTTATTCGTGACCCTGCTGACCGTGACCATTCTATTGGTAGGCGGCCTGAGCTTCCTGCCGACCCTGGCCCTGGGCCCGATTGCCGAACACCTGAGCATGGGCTTCTGAGGAACCGATGATGAATATGTCTGCAACCGAAACGGTCGCCACCAAGGCCTCCCAGTCACCGAAGACTTCGATTTCTACCCTGTGGCGGCCCGCGCTGAAGCAAGCCTTCGTCAAGCTCGATCCGCGGCAGTTGTATCGGGCGCCGGTGATGCTGGTGGTGGAATTGACCGCGATTTTCACCACGGTGTTGTGCTTCATTCCTGACAGCGTTGTACCAGTCTTCGTGGCGGCGCAGATTGCGCTCTGGCTGTGGTTCACCGTGCTGTTCGCCAATTTCGCCGAAGCCTTGGCCGAGGGGCGTGGCAAGGCCCGGGCCGACAGCCTCAAGGCCGGTAGCGAAGGCCTCACTGCACGCCGTCAGACAGCTGGAGGGTTTGAATCGGTCCCCGCCAGCGCCTTGAGCAAGGGCGATGTGGTTCGCGTCGAGGCGGGGGAGATGATTCCGGGCGATGGTGAAGTGATCGAAGGGATCGCCGCCGTCAACGAGGCCGCCATCACGGGAGAGTCGGCACCGGTGATCCGGGAATCCGGTGGGGATCGTTCGGCCGTCACCGGCAACACTCGGCTGGTTTCCGACTGGTTGCTGGTGCGTATCACCAGCAACCCCGGTGAGTCCACGCTGGACCGCATGATCGCCCTGGTCGAAGGCGCCAAACGCCAGAAGACCCCCAACGAAGTGGCGTTGGATATCCTGCTGATCGGCCTGACCCTGATCTTCTTGCTGGTGGTCGTCACGTTGCAACCGTTCGCCCATTTCGCCAATGGCAGCCTGCCGTTGGTGTTCCTGGTGGCGCTGTTGGTCACGCTGATTCCCACCACCATCGGCGGACTGCTGTCGGCCATTGGCATCGCCGGGATGGACCGGTTGGTGCGCCTGAATGTGATCGCCAAGTCCGGTCGTGCGGTGGAGGCGGCGGGGGACGTCCATGTGCTGATGCTGGACAAGACCGGCACCATCACCTTTGGCAATCGGCGTTGTGCCGCGGTGTATGCCGCTCCGGGCGTCAGCGCCAGGGAGCTGGCTGAAGGCACGCTGTTCGCCTCGTTGGCCGACGAAACCGCCGAAGGCAAGTCCATCGTCGAATACCTGCGCGGCCTGCATCCGCAGCCCGAGCCCGCTGTCGACTTGCTGACTGTCGTCCCCTTCAGCGCTGAGACCCGTTTGTCCGGTGTCGATTATCAAGGACGCAAATATCGCAAGGGGGCCGTCGATTCGCTGCTGGCATTCGTTGGTCTGCCACGCGATGAGTTGCCTCCGGTGCTCGCCCGGGAGGTCGACAGGATCGCCCAGAGTGGTGGCACGCCTCTGCTGGTGTGCGTCGACGGCAAGTTGTTGGGCGCCATCCATCTCAAGGATGTGGTCAAGCCCGGTATTCGCGAACGGTTTGCCGAACTGCGCAAGTTGGGAATCCGCACTGTGATGGTCACCGGCGACAACCCGCTGACGGCCGCCGCGATTGCTGCCGAGGCCGGTGTCGATGACGTGCTGGCCGAAGCCACGCCGGAAAAGAAACTGGCGCGTATTCGTCACGAGCAGAATGACGGTCGATTGGTCGCCATGTGCGGCGACGGCGCCAACGACGCGCCGGCCCTGGCCCAGGCCGATGTCGGCATGGCAATGAATGACGGCACGCAGGCGGCGCGGGAAGCGGCCAACATGGTCGACCTCGACAGTGACCCGACCAAATTGCTGGACGTGGTGCAGATCGGCAAGGAGCTGCTGGTCACCCGGGGCGCGTTGACCACATTCTCCGTGGCCAATGACGTCGCCAAATACTTCGCAATCCTGCCGGCGTTGTTCGCTTCGATCTATCCACAGCTCGGTGTGTTGAACGTGATGCACCTGAGCAGCCCGCAAAGCGCGATTGTCTCGGCCATCGTTTTCAATGCGCTGATCATCGTGGTGCTGATTCCCCTGGCCCTGCGGGGCGTGCGTGTGCAGGCGGCGAGCGCGGCGGCACTGCTGCGGCGCAACCTGTTGATCTACGGCCTGGGTGGGATCGTGGTGCCATTCGCAGGCATCAAGGCAATCGATATGTTGCTGACAGCGTTGAACCTGGTCTGAGCCTGATGCCGGCCAACCGGCCTATCCGTCGCTAGCGGTTGTTGTTCCAATTCGAGGATTCTGAGATGTCCACACTGTTACGCCCTGCCTTGAGCCTGTTGTTGCTGATGACCCTGATCACAGGTGTTGCTTATCCGTTGGGGGTGACGGGAGTCGCGCAAATGGCGTTTCCCGCCCAGGCCAACGGCAGTCTGGTCCAGGATGCCGACGGCAAGGTGCGCGGTTCGATGCTGATCGCCCAGGATTTCCAGGGTGATGCGTGGTTCCATTCACGGCCATCGGCTGGTGCCTTCGCCACGGTCGCCAGCGGCGCCAGTAACCTGGCCCCGAGCAACCCGGCCCTGGCCACCCGAGTGGTCGAAGACGCTCGCAAGCTTCAGGTGACCGAGCAAGGGCCTGTACCGCTGGCGCTGCTCACCACCTCCGGCAGCGGTCTCGATCCGCACTTGCCTCCGGCAGCGATTGCCTATCAACTGGCGCGTGTCGCCGCGGCGCGCAATCTGCCGGTTTCGACGGTGCAGCAATTACTCGATGCACACATCGAGCAGCCCTTGGTGGGGCCGCCGGTGGTGAATGTCCTGGCACTGAACCTGGCTTTGGAAAAACTGTAATCAGGCGCCGGAACATCCAACGCATCAAAAACTGAAACGAGAGAGCCCCATCGCATGAGCGACTCCGACCGTGCCGACGCACTGTTAGCCAACTTGCCCCGCACTGGCCGTGGTCGGCTCAAGGTTTTCCTGGGGGCGGCCCCCGGGGTCGGCAAGACTTACGCCATGTTGCAGGCGGCCCATGCCCAACTGCGCCAGGGTGTGCAGGTGCTCGCTGGCGTGGTGGAGACGCATGGTCGAACCGAAACCGAGGCGCTGCTCGGTGGCCTGGCGCAGCAACCATTGGTGCGCTCGGAGTACCGTGGTGTGACGCTTGAAGAAATGGACCTCGACGGCCTGCTCGCGGCACGTCCGGCCCTGGTGCTAGTGGACGAACTGGCCCACAGCAATGCCCCCGGCAGCCGTCATGCCAAGCGATGGCAGGATATCCAGGAATTGCTTACCGCCGGCATCGACGTCTATACCACCGTGAACGTCCAGCATCTGGAAAGTCTCAACGATCAGGTTCGGGGCATCACCGGTGTGCAGGTTCGCGAGACGTTGCCGGACTGGGTGCTGCAGGACGCCGACGAGTTGCTGTTGATCGACCTGCCACCCCGGGAACTGCTGGAGCGCTTGCGCGAAGGCAAGGTCTACGTCCCGGAGCAGGCCCGGGCAGCCATCGATGCGTTCTTCAGCCAGACCAACCTGACCGCTTTGCGCGAGCTGGCGATGCAGACTGCCGCGGCCCAGGTGGACAAGGATCTGACCCAGGGCTATCGGCAACTGGGCCAGGCTGCGCCGGCGGTGCGCGGACGGCTGCTGGTGGGCGTGGATGGTGACATCCAGGCCGAACGTCTGGTACGCCACGCCAGCCGCGTCGCCCAGCGGCGGCATCTGCCGTGGAGTGTCGTGCATGTGGATAACGGCAGCACACGGGACGAGCCCTCGCGCCAGCGCCTGCAAACCGCCCAGCAACTGGCGGAACGCCTGGGCGGCGAAGTGGTGCTGTTGCGGGCCGGTGAAGTGGCCAGGACCTTGATCCAGCATGCCACCGAGCGCCGTGCCACGCTGGTGTTGGTGGGGCAGTCCCGGCCACGCTTGCGCCGGCGCTGGTTCGGCGGCGGTCTGGCGTCGCGTCTGCTGCGAGATGCCCGGGGGCTGGAGATCAATGTGTTGGACAGCGATGAGCAGCCGCGTCCCGCCCATGTGCGTTCAGACGCCGCGCGCAGCGGGTTCGACTATGCGTTGGCGCTGCTGGCTACCATGGCCGCCAGCGCACTGGCCTGGGGTATCTCCGGGCTGCTGGCATTGCCCAACATTTCCCTGGTATTTCTGATGGCGGTCCTGCTGGTGGCTGTGCGCAGCAGCCTCGGCCCTGCGCTGGCCTGCGCGGCTCTGTCATTCCTGGCCTATGACTTTCTGTTCATCCCGCCGAATTTCTCCTTCACCATCCAGCGCGAGGAGGATGTGCTGACGCTGGTGTTCTTCCTGCTGATGGCGGCCCTGACTGGCAACCTCGCCGCTCGCCAGCGTCGTCAGTTGCAGGTGCTGCGCGATACCCAGCAGGAAACCGGCGAGTTGCTCGACCTGTCTCGAAAGCTCACCGCGGCGACTGACAGACAGGCAGTGATCAGTGCCGCCGTGCAGCACTTTGACGGTTGGCACGATATGCAGTTGTGTCTGCTCAACCGTGATGGCCAGGCGGGCTGGAAAGTCGAAACCGGCGAACCGCTGACCTTCAGCGAGGCCGAGCGCGCCGCCGCCGACTGGGCCTGGCAGCATGATCAGTCAGCCGGGGCAGGTACCGGGACGCTGCCATCCGGGCGTTGGTGGTGGTGGCCATTGTCGGCGGAGGGTGGGCCCTTGGCATTGTTGGGGGCATGCCCCAGGGACGGCAAGCCGTTGAGTGGTCAGCGGCGACGTCTGCTGGCCGCCCTCGGTCAGCCGCTGGCCCAGGCGTTGGCGAGGGCCCAACTGGCCCAGGATCTGGAAGCGGCGCGCTTGCACGGCGAAACCGAGCAACTGCGCAGCGCCTTGCTGGCCTCGGTGTCCCATGATCTGCGCACACCGCTGACCGCGATGCGGGGCAGCATCGACAGCCTGCTGGCGCTGGGAGAGGCGATCCCGTTGGCCGATCGTCGTGAATTGCTCGAAGGTACGCGTGACGAAGCCGAACGGCTGGATCGCTACATCCAGAACCTGCTGGACATGACCCGTCTCGGCCACGGCGCCCTGAAACTGGCGCGGGACTGGGTGGCGCCGGCCGATATCGTGGGCAGCGCGCTCAATCGGTTGCGTGCGGTGCTGGCGCCGCTGGAGGTCAGCGTCGAGGCCCCGGCCGAACTGCCGTTGCTGCACATCCATGCAGCGCTGATCGAGCAGGCCCTGGTGAATGTACTGGAGAACGCTGCGCGGTTCTCACCGGCGCACGGCCGGCTGTTACTGAGTGCCGGAGCGACGGATCGCGAAGTATTCTTTGCCGTGGCCGATGAGGGGCCGGGAATCCCGGCAGAGGATCGGGAAAAAATCTTCGACATGTTCTACACGGCTGCGCGGGGCGACCGGGGCGGACAGGGCACCGGGCTGGGATTGGCCATTTGCCAGGGCATGATCGGAGCCCATGGCGGGCGGATCAGTGTGGACGAAGGGCTCGACGGACGCGGAACCTGTATCACGTTGCACTTGCCCTCGCAGGCACAACCGGGCATGGACGATGAAGCCTGAGTCGGGCTGGGATATTCTCCTGCGATCTATTTTTACTGAACGGACCTCATGAACCAGACCGCCACACTGTTGGTCATCGACGATGAACCGCAGATCCGCAAATTCCTGCGCATCAGCCTGGCCTCTCAGGGTTACAAGGTGCTGGAGGCCGCCACGGGCAGCGACGGCCTGGCCCAGGCAGCGTTGAACAAGCCTGACCTGCTGGTGCTCGACCTGGGCCTGCCGGACATGGACGGCCAGCAAGTGCTGCGCGAGTTCCGTCAATGGTCGGCGGTACCGGTGCTGGTGCTGTCGGTGCGGGCCAGCGAAGCGCAGAAGGTCGAGGCGCTGGACAATGGGGCCAATGACTACGTCACCAAGCCGTTCGGCATCCAGGAGTTCCTGGCCCGCATCCGCGCGCTGTTGCGACAGGTGCCAGCGGCGGAGGGGCGGGAAGCGGCTGTGACAGTCGGTCCGTTGACGGTGGACCTGGCATACCGGAGGGTGCTGCTCGATGGCGCCGAAGTGTCCCTGACCCGCAAGGAATATGCAGTGTTGGCGCAACTGGCGCGTCATCCCGGGCGGGTCATTACCCAGCAGCAACTGCTCAAGGACATCTGGGGCCCGACCCACGTCGAAGACAGCCATTATCTGCGGATTGTGGTGGGCCACCTGCGGCAAAAGCTGGCGGATGATCCTACGCGGCCCCGGTTCATCGTGACCGAGGCGGGGGTGGGGTATCGGTTGCTGGAGGAGGGTGGGATCCCATTCAGTGGTGTCTGAGCTGATGCCAGCGCGAGCAGGTTCAGCGCAACTCTTGTGGGAGCGAGCCTGCTCGCGATCAGGTCCTGACAGTCAAAAGAGATCCTTCAGTCATTCATCGCTCCTCACGCTCATACCGATCCAGCGTATCACTGGCAATTTCCTGCCCCAGCGCGATCAGTTCAGGCGCCTTGTAGAACTCGAAAAAACGGCATACCCGTTTCGGCACGTTGATCAGCACATCCGGCGGGTACCCGGCGATCTTGTACTGAGCCAGGGAGGTCTGCATCACCTCGAAACTCTGGTTGATCAGGTCCAGCAACGAAGCCGGGCCGACGTTATCGATGATGAACGAGCCCGTAGCGGACTTCGGTGCGCCTTCGGCCTCAGGCGCGGCGGCCGGTTGCTGGCCTTCGGGTTCGGCGGATTCGATCCATGGATTGAGCGCCGCCGCCTCCGCCTTCAGCGCCTCCTGTTCCAGCAGCAGCAATTGTTCAGCTTGTTTGCGCCGGAACGGCATGCGCGAGCCCAAGGAGTTGACCAGGGTGTCGAAGCGCCGCCGGAACGCAGCGGGACGCGGGATCACCGGCAACTGATATTGCCGCTGGTTCGTGGCATTGAGGTTGACCGCGATGATCAGGTCGCAATGGCTGGACACCACCGGCACGATCGGCAATGGATTGAGCAGGCCGCCGTCCACCAGCATGCGGTTGCCTTGCATCACGGGTGTGAACAGGCTGGGAATTGCCGCCGACGCCCGCATGGCCTGATGCAGGCAACCTTCCTGGAACCAGATTTCCTGTTGGTTGGTCAGGTCGGTGGCCACGGCCGTGTAGGGAATGCGCAAATCTTCGATATTGAGTTCGCCGACGATCTTGCGGATCTGTCCGAAGACCTTTTCCCCACGAATCGCCCCCAGGCGAAAGCTCACATCCACCAGTCGCAGAACATCCAGATAGTCCAGGCTTTCGATCCAGTTGCGATAGTCGTCGAGCTTGCCCGCGGCATAGATCCCGCCGACGACGGCGCCCATGGAACAACCGGCGATGCAGGCGATGTCGTAGCCACGCCGTTCGATTTCCTCGATCACGCCAATATGCGCGTAGCCCCGTGCGCCACCCGAGCCCAATACCAATGCGACACGTTTTGTCATGACCATGCCCCCTTGTCGAACAGACTTCAACAATGCACTCATCGACGGCCCGGCTCAATCGTCATGGCGCAGGCGTCGTTTTTTGACACGCCGATGTGGCTTTTTTGTATTCTCGCCCACACTTGAATTAACGCGGTCCGGCCTCGGCACTTTTTGCCGGCGGGACCGTCTTACCAGCACGACTGTTGACCTTGAGGTGTTATCGATGAAAGCCCGGATCTGCCTGCCCTTGGTGGCTTCCCTGATGGTTCTGGCCCTGGCCGGTTGCGCCGGCAAAACCGCTTACCGTGACAGCTGCGGCAGCCAGCTCGACGCCGCCTGGAAGGAACTCGACCTGGCCAAGGCCGAAGGTTTTGCCGGCACCGTGAGTTATTCCAAAGCCCTGTCGCTGCTGACAGGGGCCAAGACCCAGCAGCAGTTCGAAGCCTTTGAAGGCTGCACCAGGAAAGCCGAGAAGGCGCGTTTCTACATCCGCGAATCCCGCGCGGGACGATAAACCAGCGACAAGCCATGAGCAGCGAGCTACAAGTGAAGGGCGCGCACCGCTCCTCACTTGCAGCTTGAAGCTCGAAGCTGCGTACGGAGTACGCCCATGATCGATCGGCTGGTGGCCCGGATACTGGGCCTGGAAGTCCGCCTGCTGGCCTGCCAGGCCCGCTTGAATGCCCATACCGACAGCGAGGCGCTGCATGACCTGCGCACCACGGTTCGCCGTCTGCGCAGCCTGCTTCGTCCGCTACGAGGGTTGCCCGGTGTTGAACAGCTGGAAGCCGCCGCATCGGCGGTCGGCACTCTCACCACGCCGTTGCGCGATCGTGAAGTGCTGGCGGCCTATCTTGAGCAACACGGCAAGACCCAAGCCGCCGAGCAGCGTCGGGTGCAGATGGAGGGCGCCTATCCTGCCGTGGCCGAGAGCCCGGAGCTGGCGCAGCTGTTGATGATCCTCGACGCGTTCCCGCGTTTCATTCGCGCCGCCCAGCGTGAAGGGCTGCTCAAAGGCCTGCGCAAGCGCATCGAAAAGCGTCTGGACAAACAATGGAAGAAACTCGGCGAAGCCTTGCGCGATCCAGCCCACGACCGCCATCGGCTGCGCCTGCTGATCAAGCGCGTGCGCTACGCCATCGAAGCTTACCCTGAGCTCAACCGCTTGCCCGAAACGGCCATGCCACGACTCAAATCCGCCCAGGGCGCGCTGGGTGACTGGCACGATTGCTGGCAGTGGCTGGCCAGGGCCGAGCAGGAGCGCGACCTGCAACCTTGCGTACCGGTCTGGCAAATCACCATGGGCAAGGCCGAGGCCAGGTCCGACAGGGTTCTCGATCGGCTGATTGCCAGTTGCTTCGATTCCTGAATCCAGCATGAAGAGCGCAGATTCAGAAGTGGCGGCTTTTCTGTCAGCCTCTTTGGCCGGAATGAGCGCTGTGCCATTCACCCCGGCTGGTTAAGATCCGTTCAACTTTCTTCCCAGTCTTCGAGGTTGTCATGCGCTTTTCCGATTTGATCGAGGCCGTGCGCCGTCAGCCAGGCGCCGTGGTTGTTCCCCCGGAATGGGGCCAGGGGCGCGCCAGTTTTGGTGGGCTGATAGCGGCGTTGCAATACGAAGCGATGCGTGCGCAGGTCCCGGCGGATCGTCCAGTGCGCTCGCTGGCGATCACCTTCGTCGGCCCGGTCGAACCGGACGTACCCGTCAGTTTCGAGGTCGACGTGTTGCGTGAAGGCAAGGCGGTCAGCCAGGTCGTGGGGCGTGCGGTGCAGAAGGGGCAGGTGGTGACCCTGGTCCAGGGCAGCTTCGGTGCCTCCCGTGCTTCCGTGGTGGCGGTACAGGCCGAACCTGCGCCGCCCTTCACTGAGGTGGAGCGGTGCCAGGAGCTGCCCTACGTCAAAGGCGCCACGCCGGAGTTCATGAGGCATCTGGCAATGCGCTGGAGCGTCGGCGGCCTGCCGTTTACCGGAAATAAATCCCGGAGTATGGGGGGCTGGGTACGGTTACGGGGGGATGTAAAGGAGGAACTGCTCAATGAGGCTCACATCCTGGCGTTGGTGGACGCCTGGCCTCCGGCGTTGTTGCCACACCTCACGCAAATGGCGCCGGGCAGCACGCTCACCTGGACCATCGAGTTCGTCCAGCCGGTGCTGGAGCTCACGACCCTGGACTGGTGCCAGTACCTGGCCGAGATCGAGCACGCCCAGGACGGCTACGGACACGTCGCCGCGAAGTTCTGGAGCGCCGATGGACGTTTGATCGCCATGAGCCGGCAGACCGTGACGATCTTCGGCTGACGCTGCGGTCTGTTCAGTGTCGGTGGCGTTGCAGCGCAAGCGACGCGAACACACCGATGATGCCGATGGCGACATCCGCCAGGTTCAGCTTGAACATCCCGGTGACGATCAACAGGAATGCAACGATGAACAGGGGTATCGCAATCAACTGCAAGACCTGATGGGTCGGTTGGCGGTGGTTGTTGGGGTAGACGCGCCATTGCCAGGCCGCAAGGTTGGGGTGACGTTTGCCCATGATGGTGATCCTTGAGTCGATGGAACCGAATGACCCAAGGATAGGCGCGGCAGGCAGGGCGGGCGAATCATGGTTGGCTATCGAAGCGATAGGTGCTGGAGTCTGGATCAATTGCAGACTGTCATCGCGGGCACGGCTTGCCCGCGATGACAGTGTCTCAGAGTTTCAACTGCCCGATCGCCTTGTTCAGTTCACCCGCCAGGGTCGCCAGTTCATGGCTGGTGGTGGCCGAGTCCACGGTTTGGCGCACGGTGTTTTCAGTGACATCACGGATACCGACCACCGCCCGGTTCATTTCTTCGGCCACCTGGCTCTGCTGTTCGGCCGCGACGGCGATCTGGGTATTACTTTCACGCATCTGGGCCACCGCGCCGGTGATCTGTTCCAGCGCCTCGCCCGCTTCGCGAGCTTGCTGTACGCAGTCGTCAGCCTTGTAAGAGCTTTCCTGCATGAAATCCACCGCATCCCGGGTTCCTGCCTGCAGGGCGGAGATCATGGTGGTGATTTCGTCCGTCGAGATTTGCACCCGCTTGGCGAGGTTGCGTACCTCATCGGCGACCACGGCGAAGCCCCGACCCATATCCCCGGCCCGTGCCGCCTCGATGGCTGCGTTGAGGGCCAGCAGGTTGGTCTGTTCGGCGATGCTGTGGATCACGCTGACCACGCTGTTGATCTTCTGGCTGTCTTCGGCCAGACGCTGGATCATTTCGGCGGTCTGTTGCACGCCGGATGAAAGCCCGGTGATCGATTGCTGTACACGGCCCACCACTTCGCGACCGTTGCCGGCCAGGGTGTCGGCGGTTTTCGACAGGTCGCGGGTGGCGCCGGCATGCTGGGCGATGTGGTGCACCGTGGCAGACATTTCGTTGATCGCCGTTGCTGCCTGATCGGTTTCGCTCTGCTGGCCGAGCATGCCGTGGCGCACATCGTTCATGCTCGATGCCAGGCGTGCCGCTCCGTTGTCCAGTTGTCGAGCGGTGTTGGCCACGGTATCGACGACCCGCTGATAACCGGCCTGCATGGCGTTGAAGGCCGCGGCCATCTGGCCTACTTCATCCTTGCAGGCCAGGGGCACGCGGGCGGACAGGTCGCCGGTCCGTTCCACGTGCAGCATCACGTCCTTCAACGTGTTGAGTTGGCTCAGCAAAAAGCGGATCAACAACTGAGACGCACCCAGCATCGCCAACATCAGCACGAATACCGCCACGGCGTATTGGCTGAAGCGTTCGCTGAAGACCTGGCTCAGGCTGGCGCCAGGGGCGAGGACGGCGAGTTGCTGGCCGTCGCTTCGCTGGATCACCTCGGCGCCCAGCAGCGGCCGGTCGCCGAATAATGGCCTGGCATCGAGCTCGACCCAGCCCGCGGCGGTCGCCAGTGTCGGCAACGGCTCGCCCTCGAAAACGGGCACCTGGCCTCGGGGGAAGGTCAACAAGTCATCGGTCTTGGGCACGGCCTGTCCAACAGGCCAACGGTCGAGCAACCGGGCCTGGGCCTGGGCATTCGCCAGGGCCGCGTGGTTGCGGGCCTGTTGTTCCAGATGCACCGCGAAAAGGACAAGCAGCAGGGTGGTCACGAAGGCCACCGCATTGACCGCCCAGAATTTGTATTTCAGCGAGATGTTGCTAAGCCAGGCACCCATGGTAGGTCTTCTCTGATAGCGGAAACAGTTTTGGCAAGGTGCCATTATTGTGCCGCTAACCAGGGCTGGGGTTTTGATACGGATCAACAGATCACACTGCCCGGGGGCTGCCACAGAGGGCAATGTCCTACCCCGGAATGACCGGCAACCCGAAAAACGCTCGGGCACAAGCCGTGCTGTGCGCTGCGAGGTCTTCCTGGGACTCGCCCCGGTGCAAGGCGACTTCGCGCAACACTTCGGTCAGGTAAGCCGGTTCGTTGCGGCCGTTCCTGGGCTTGGGACGCAGCGTGCGGGGCAGCAGGTACGGCGCATCGCTTTCCAGCATCAGCCGGCCGCGAGGGATATCGCGTACCAAGGGATGCAAGTGCGTGCCCCGGCGCTCGTCGCAGATCCAGCCCGTGATGCCGATGTGCAGATCCAGGTCGAGATAGCTGTACAGCGCTTTTTTCTCGCCGGTGAAGCAATGCACCACCGCGGCAGGCAAGCGGTCGCGAAAGTCCCGCAGGATCTCGAGCAGTCGTTGGTCCGCGTCGCGTTCGTGAAGGAAGACCGGAAGTTGCAGTTCCACCGCCAGGGCAAGGTGCTCTTCCAGGACTTTTTCTTGCTGTGGACGAGGCGAGAAGTCCCGGTTGTAGTCCAGTCCGCATTCACCTACCGCCCGGACGCGGCTTTGTTTCAGCAGATCCTTGAGGTGCCGGGCGCTGTCGGCGGTCCATTCGCTGGCGCTGTGAGGGTGGATGCCGGCGGTGGAAAACAGCCGTTGCGCGGTTTCATCGAGGCGCTGGCAGAGCTCGATCGCCTCTTCGCTGCCCTCAATGCTGGTGCCGGTCAGGACCAGTTGGCAGACGCCGGCATCGTAGGCGCGCTCAAGTACCGCCTCGTGTTTGTCGGCGAAACTGGGGTTGGTCAGGTTGACGCCGATATCGATGAGTTGCATGGTGCTACCTCGGCCCAAGGGCCCGAAAGCATACCAGAGCTGTAGATTTATAAGAAAAGCCAAGAACTACAATGAGTTGAGGCTGTCTGTTGAGGCCACGAGACAGGTCGGGTTGGTATAAAAGCCAGCACTGTGCCAGTCTTGCGCACTTTTCAGCGCCTCGTGCGCTCTGTTTCCGTCGGCTCAAGCCTCGAATTTTCCGAAAGGCGAGTCCCGGTATCCTCCCCGGAGAATGGATGGCACGTCCTCAGGTATTGTTACTGCTGTGTTGTTCGCTGCTTTTGCCGTTGTCGGCCGAAGCGCGGCTGCCCGGGCCAGTGCAAACGGTGGCGCCGGGTACCGTGCGGGATCTGGCGCAGATCCGCAGCAGTCGCGTGCTCAAAGTGCTGGTCAATCAAAGTCGCAACAGTTCCGGTGAAGTCCAGGGGCAATCCATTGGCGTCGAATATCACCGGCTGCGAGCCTTCGAGCAGTACCTGAACGGTCACGCCCGCGATGGCCAGGAAATCACCCTCAAGATCATCCCCACTGCCAAGGACCAACTGCTAGGTGCTTTGCACCGTGGCGAAGGCGACATGGTGGCACCGGGCGAATTGCTCGACCCCCAGGCTGGCCAGGCGGTCAGCGCCAGCGATCCGATCCGATCCGATGTGCCCCTGCTGCTGGTGGGCATCAAGGGCGAGAAACGTTACACCCGCGTGGAACAGCTCTCCGGCAAGAGCCTGGCCCTGCCCAATGGCAGTGCAGCGGGAGATGCCGTGAACCAGATCAACCAGAAGCTGGCTCTGCTCAAATTGCCACCGGTGAAGATCGAATGGGTGGACCCCAGCCTGGCGGTGGAAGATGTGCTGGAGATGGTCCAGGGCGGGATCTTTCACCTGACCATCGTCGAACAACCGATTGCCGAGCGCTGGGGCAAGATTCTCCCCAAACTGCGTTTCGATCGACAGGTGCTGATTGGTGAGCCACGAAGCGAGCATTGGTTCGTCCGCCGTGACGCTGCCATGCTGCGTGCCAGCATCAACGGATTCCTGACCACCTACAAGGTGCCGTCCAATCAGGATGCGGCATTCCTGCGTATCTATCGCCGTTTGTATCAGGTCCACAACCCATTGGCCCGGGCTGATCGCCAGCGTCTGGAGAAGCTGCGTCCGGTGTTGCAAAAGCATGCCGAGGCCCAAGACATGGACTGGCTGAACCTGGCTGCCCTGGCGTTCAAGGAGTCGGCCTTGCAACCCAATGCCCGCAGTGGCAGCGGCCCCACAGGCCTGATGCAGATCACGCCGTCGGCAGCCCAGCGGGTAGGTGTGGGCAATATCCAGAACCTGGATGCGAACGTGCAGGCCAGCGCAAAGTACCTGGCCATGATCCGTCGCAAGTTTTTTTCCAGCCCCAAACTCAACGAACGCGAACGCATGGCCTTCGTGCTGGCAGCCTATAACATGGGACCGGAGCGGGTGCAGGGCATGCGTGCCGAGGCCCGGCGACGGGGCTTGAATCCCAATCAGTGGTTCTTCCAGGTTGAGCGCATTGCCATGGAGCAGGTGGGAATGGGCGCCGTCAGCTACGTTAATAGTGTGAATAAGTACTATCTGGCGTTCGATCGGGAACGAGAGTCGCTGGAGCCCAAGGAGCAAAAGGTCGCCTCACGGAAGTAATCGAATAATTTGATCTGAATGACGGATATTTTCCGCTTTTGTCATTTGTTTATTTGATTAATATGGCGGCCATCAACTGCACTCACTCAGGAAATGCACGCTATGAGCACTGTCATCAACAAAGTCCTGTCTACCCGCGCTGGCTATGGCCTGACCGTTTTGCGTATAGCGGTGGGCGTCATTTTCGCCGCTCATGGCGCGCAGAAACTCTTCGGTCTGTTCGGTGGCTACGGTCTGGCCGGGACGGCTCAATGGATGGAAAGCATCGGGTTGACCCCCGGTTACCTGATGGCGACATTGGCAGGCGGCACGGAGTTCTTCGCGGGGTTGGCGTTGGTCATCGGTTTGCTGGCTCGTCCGGCGGCACTGGGCCTGGCCTTCCTGTCGCTGGTGGCGATTTTTTCGGTCCACATCGGTAACGGTCTGTTCATGGCAAACAATGGTTATGAGTTCGCCCTGGCCTTGTTGGCCGGCAGCATTGCAATCCTGATCGAAGGTGCAGGCAAGTTCTCGGTCGACGGCGCTGTCGCTCGCTCATAGTCAAATCCACCCGTGAAAGGCCCGTCTGGTACGCAATGCTGTTCACTTAAGCGGAGCAGCATTGCGATCCACGGGATACCGGGTTTTTGACATCTTCACCGCCCTGGGCCTCGCCGGTCTGGGGCGTTTTGTTATGAACAGCA
>NZ_RQJK02000013.1:0-183515 GCF_022342325.2 Pseudomonas sp. AF32
TTTGCCGCTTTCGACCGAGAAGATCGAACCGTCGACCGAGCCAAGAAACCGCTCTAGCGACTCCTTCCGTGCTTCGATGATTGAAGCCCTGCTCCGCCGAAACTTACTTAAGTCATTGAATTTCAAGGAGTTTCCGTTTCGACTGCGCCGGAAGTGGGGCGAATTATAGAGACTCAGAATCTGCCGTCAACACCTATTTTCATAATTCTGTCATATCGATCATTAAGGTCCGCAAACAAAGAAGCCGGCGTCCAAGGGCGCCGGCTTCTTTTCAGATCGATTACAAGCTGGGAAACGCGAACTGCGAAGCTTCATGACTGGCACGCTGCGGCCAGCGCTGGGTAATGGCTTTGCGTCGGGTATAGAAGCGCACCCCATCCGGACCGTAGGCATGCAGGTCGCCAAACAGCGAGCGCTTCCAGCCGCCAAAGCTGTGGTAGGCCACCGGCACTGGCAGTGGTACGTTGACGCCTACCATGCCAACCTCGATTTCATCGCAGAACAGCCGCGCGGCTTCCCCATCACGGGTAAAGATGCAGGTGCCATTGCCATATTCGTGATCGTTGATCAGTTGCATGGCCTCTTCCAGGCTGTTGACCCGGACGATGCACAACACCGGCCCGAAAATCTCCTCCTTATAGATGCGCATTTCGGGCGTCACGTGATCGAACAGGCAGCCCCCCAGGAAAAATCCCTCTTCGTGCCCAGCCACGCTCAAGCCACGACCATCGACCACCAGCGAAGCACCCGCCGCCACACCGTCGTCGATATAACCGCTGACTTTGTCGCGATGCTGGCCGGTTACCAGTGGCCCCATGTCCAGACCGCATGAAGTACCCACGCCGATCTTCAATGCCTGGATTTGAGGCACCAGCTTGCTGACCAGGGCGTCCGCCACCTGGTCGCCCACACAAACAGCCACCGAAATCGCCATGCAACGCTCGCCGCACGAACCATACGCAGCACCCATCAAGGCGCTGACTGCGTTATCCAGATCCGCGTCCGGCATCAAAACCGCGTGGTTCTTCGCCCCGCCCAGTGCCTGGACGCGTTTGCCACGGCGAGTGCCCTCGGCATAAATGTACTCGGCGATTGGTGTCGAACCGACAAAACTCAATGCCTTCACTTCCGGCGCCTCGATCAGAGCGTCCACCGCGACTTTGTCGCCGTGCACTACGCTCAACACACCTTTGGGCAAACCGGCCTCCAGAAGCAATTGCGCGATCAGCAGGGTCGAACTCGGGTCGCGCTCGGAGGGCTTGAGGATGAAGCAGTTGCCACAAACGATCGCCAATGGGTACATCCACAGTGGCACCATCGCCGGGAAGTTGAACGGTGTGATACCCGCCACCACGCCCAGCGGTTGAAAATCCGACCACGCGTCGATGTTCGGTCCTACATTGCGGCTGTATTCGCCTTTCAGAATCTCCGGGGCGGCACAGGCGAACTCGACGTTTTCGATACCACGCTTGAGCTCACCGGCCGCATCTTCCAACGTCTTGCCATGCTCCTCGCTGATCAGTTGCGCAATACGCGACTCGTTCTGTTCCAGCAGTTGCTTGAAACGAAACATCACTTGGGCACGCTTGGCCGCAGGCGTTTTGCGCCAGTTCGGGAAAGCCGCATTTGCAGCGTCGATGGCCTGCTGGATGGTGACTCGGTCGGCCAACGGCACTTTATGGATCGCCTGGCCAGTGGATGGGTTGAACACGTCAGCCGTACGAGGGCTGTCACTCAATAGCTCGCCATTGATCAGATGCGGGATGAGGCTCATGGGGACTCCGGAATATATCCACGGACACCCGTGCCCGGGCGCCCATTATTGAAAGTTATAAGGAAGAAAACGTCAGTCCAGCTTGTTCAGCACTTCACCGACCGCATCGAACAACCGATCCAGGTCTTGTGGTTTGCTGTTGAACGTCGGCCCGAACTGCAGGGTGTCGCCGCCGAATCGGACGTAGAACCCGGCCTTCCACAGCGCCATGCCCGCTTCGAACGGACGCACGATTGCATCGCCGTCCCGAGGAGCGATCTGGATCGCGCCCGCCAGACCAAAATTGCGGATGTCGATGACGTTCTTCGCCCCCTTGATGCCATGCAGCGCATTCTCGAAATGCGGTGCAACTTCGGCCACGCTCTGCACCAGGTTTTCCTTTTGTAGCAGGTCCAGCGCCGCCAGCCCT
Source organism: Pseudomonas sp. AF32 (assembly GCF_022342325.2). NCBI lineage: Bacteria > Pseudomonadati > Pseudomonadota > Gammaproteobacteria > Pseudomonadales > Pseudomonadaceae > Pseudomonas > Pseudomonas sp. AF32. Next base: position 2,184 of record NZ_RQJK02000013.1, read on the forward strand.
GCCGCGCACGCCACTGGGTGTGCCGAATAGGTATAGCCGTGAGGAAACTCCACCGCGTACTCGGGGGTCGGCTGGTTCATGAAAGTCTGGTAGATCTCGGTGCTGGCGATGACCGCGCCCATGGGGATCGCACCGTTGGTGACTTGCTTGGCGATACACATCAGGTCGGGGGTGACGCCAAAACTATCCGCGCCGAACATCGAACCGGTCCGACCGAAACCGGTAATCACCTCATCGAATACCAACAGGATGTTGTGCTGGTCGCAGATGTTCCGCAGACGCTTGAGGTAACCTTCAGGCGGCACCAGCACACCGGCAGATCCGGCCAATGGCTCGACGAATACGGCGGCAATATTGGACGCATCATGCAGCTCGATCAGCTTGAGCAGCTCATCGGCCAGGGCAATGCCGCCCTCCTTCGGCATGCCACGGGAATAAGCATTGCTCGCCAGCAACGTGTGGGGCAGGTGGTCGACGTCCTGCATGGGCTGGCCGAACAGCTTGCGGTTGCCGTTCACGCCACCCAGGCTGGTGCCAGCGATGTTCACCCCGTGATAACCGCGGGCGCGGCCGATCATCTTGGTCTTGGTCGCCTGGCCCTTGAGGCGCCAATAAGCGCGGACCATTTTCACCGCGGTATCGGCGCATTCGGAGCCCGAGTCGGTGAAGAACACATGATTGAGGTTGCCCGGCGTCAGAGCGGTGATTTTTTCCGCCAGTTGGAACGACAGTGGGTGGCCATATTGAAAACCCGGCGAATAATCCAGAGTGCCCATCTGCTTGGCCACCGCTTCCTGGATTTCCTTGCGGGTGTGCCCGGCGCCACAAGTCCACAGCCCGGACAGCGAGTCGTACACCTTGCGCCCCTTGTCATCGACCAGCCAGCTGCCTTCGGCCGCGACGATCAGGCGAGGATCGCGCAGAAAATTGCGGTTGGCGGTGTAAGGCATCCAGTGGGCATCGAGCTTGAGCTGGCTGGCCAGGGAAGCACCAGCGTGTTCGGGCATGTTCATCGACAAAACCTCGCAAGGGATAGACAGCATGGAGTCAGAAGTGCGTTGCAGCTACGTTGCCACGGGGATAAAGTCGGTGAAATTCAACTTTTCTAACCTTCAGTCAGCGGTTCACTAAACTATGAGCGTTCGCCGCCCCGATCCGCTGGCCCAAGTCAGCGATTTCGACATTCGCTTGCTGCGCCTCTTTCGTAGCGTAGTGGAATCCGGAGGGTTTTCTGCGGCGGAAACCGTACTCGGCATTGGCCGATCAGCCATCAGCCAGCAGATGAACGATCTTGAGCAACGGCTCGGGCTGCGCCTGTGCCAACGAGGGCGAGCCGGCTTTTCGCTGACGGAGGAAGGTCGGGAGGTGTATCAATCGGCGCTGCAATTATTGAGCGCACTGGAAAGCTTTCGCACCGAGGTCAACGGCCTGCACCAGCATTTGCGTGGCGAACTGACCATCGGCCTGACCGATAATCTCGTCACCCTGCCCCACATGCGCATCACTCATGCTCTGGCTCAGTTGAAGGAGCGTGGGCCCGACGTGCAGATCCAGATTCGCATGATCCCCCCCAACGAAGTCGAGCAAGGAGTCCTCGACGGCCGCTTGCATGTCGGTGTGGTGCCCCAGGCCAGTGCGCTCTCCGGGCTGGAATATCAGCCGCTCTACAGTGAACGCTCACTGCTGTATTGCGCCGTCGGGCATCCACTGTTTTACGTGGACGACTTGCAACTCGACGAAGCGCGCCTGAACGACCAGGACGCGATTGCGCCGACGTTCCGCCTGCCGGCCGAAATCCAGGCCCATTACCAGGCACTCAACTGCACCGCCAGCGCATCGGACCGCGAAGGGATGGCATTCCTGATCCTCACCGGTCGCTACATCGGCTATCTGCCCGACCACTACGCCAACCTCTGGGTCCAGCAAGGCCGATTACGAGCCCTGAAACCCAGGGAGCGGTTCTATGACCTGAGCCTGGCCTCGGTGACGCGCAAGGGCCGTCGCCCTCACTTGGTGCTCGAGAGTTTTCTTGAGAGTCTTGCGGCGACTCGCTGACGCCCGCAAATGCGATAAGTGACCTTGCCCAATTATCGTTGCAAGGCTTTTGTCACAACGGCACTTGTCGGATCATTGCCGGTGCGCTATCAACGCATTTGCTTGCCCCACAGACCCAGCCCGGAAACGTCCATGACCTTCGAAGTCCCAGCCCACGGTGGCAAGCCCACCGGCCGCATTCGTCAGAAGAACGAAGAGACCATCCTCAAGGCGGCTGAAGATGAATTCGCCCGCCACGGTTTCAAGGGCACCAGCATGAACACCATCGCCTTGAATGCCGGATTACCCAAGGCGAACCTGCATTATTACTTCACCAACAAGCTCGGGCTGTACGTGGCCGTACTGAGCAACATCATTGAACTGTGGGACAGCACCTTCAACACCCTCACCGCCGAGGACGACCCGGCCGAAGCATTGACCCGCTACATCCGCGCGAAGATGGAGTTCTCCCGCCGCCAGCCTCAGGCCTCGCGGATCTTCGCCATGGAAGTAATCAGCGGCGGTGAGTGCCTGACCGAGTATTTCAACCAGGACTACCGCGCCTGGTTCAAAGGCCGCGCGGCCGTGTTCCAGGCCTGGATCGATGCGGGCAAGATGGACCCGGTCGACCCAGTGCACCTGATTTTTCTGTTGTGGGGCAGCACCCAGCACTACGCCGACTTCGCTACCCAGATCTGCCGCGTGACCGGCCGTAGCAAGTTGACCAAACAAGACATGATCGATGCCGGCGACAACCTGATCCGCATCATCCTCAAGGGCTGCGGCCTGACACCCACTCTTTAAGATTCCCATGCCTTTTACGCTTGCCGGCCTTTGCGAGTACCGCGAAGAAATTCGCAAAAGCCGTTTCATCACCTTCGCCGCCCCCATCAGTAGCCCGGCAGAGGCCCAGGCCTTTATTGAACAGCACAGCGACCTGGACGCGACACACAATTGCTGGGCCTGGAAACTGGGCGCCCAGTACCGCAGCCACGACGATGGAGAACCGGGCGGCACCGCCGGACGGCCGATCCTGGCTGCCATCGAAGCCCAGGATTGCGATCAGGTCGTGGTGCTGGTGATTCGCTGGTATGGCGGGATCCAGTTGGGCACGGGCGGACTGGCCCGTGCGTACGGCGGCGGCGCGAACAAATGCCTGCAAGGTGCCGCGAAAGTCGAGCTGATCAGCCGTGTGACGCTGCACTGTACTTGCGGGTTCTCCGAACTGGCCTTGGTGAAACTGCGCGTGGCCGAATGCGGCGGGCTAGTGAACACAGAAGGGTTTACCGCCAACGGCGTGGAATTGCAGCTGGCGGTGGGCGAAAGCCAAATCGACACGTTGCAAAAACAGCTGGCTGATTTGAGCCGTGGACGCATTCTATTGGCGCGATGACGCAGTCAGAAGCACCTCGAACACACTTTTATTGCCCACAACCTCTGTGCACCCGGCTGTGGATAACCTGAGCACACCCGCCTGTAACCCTTCTGTCATGTGCGTTTTGGAAGGATGCTCATTTTTTATACAGTGTCCTCGCCTATTCACAAATCAGTCCACAAAACAACTGGTTGCAGCGGTTTATCGCCTTTAGAAGAAAGCCGCCCAGTGCTTATGCCCGAGCGCTCGGCTTGCGCACAATAACTGTGGAGCAAGCTGTGGATAACCCGTTCATGGCTGCCGCTGCGCCAGTAAAGACAGGCTTTCCAGAGAGTTGCTCATTTTTTAACCGCTCGTTTGGGAAGCATAGAACTGCAGGCCTGGGGTATGCTCCGGGTCCTTGAATCCGCGATGTCTTTTCTTCCGAGGATGCTACCCATGAATTCGGCAAAACACGCATTGATCATTGGCGCTTCCCGTGGCCTGGGCCTCGGCCTGGTGAAAACGCTGCTGAACGATGGCTGGAACGTGACCGCCACCGTTCGCAACCCGCAAAAGGCAGAAGCCCTGAAGGCCTTGGGCCCGGTGCGCATTGAAAAACTCGACATGGACGACCAGCATGCAGTCATCGCCCTGAGCCAACAGCTCAAGGATGAAACCTTCGACCTGCTGTTCGTCAACGCTGGCGTCAAAGGCCCTGATAATCAGGCCCCCGGCGGCGCAACGCTGGCCGAAGTCGGCCAATTGTTCTTCACCAACGCGGTAGCGCCGATCAACCTGGCCCAGCGCTTCGTCGGCCAGATCCGCGATGGCAGCGGCGTGTTGGCGTTCATGAGTTCGGTGCTCGGCAGCGTGACCATGCCCGACGCGCCGGAGCTTGCGCTGTACAAGGCGAGCAAGGCCGCCCTCAACTCCATGACCAACAGTTTCGTCACTCAACTGGGCGACCAGGCATTGACCGTCCTGTCGCTGCATCCGGGCTGGGTGAAAACCGACATGGGCGGCGAAGGGGCAGATATCGATGTCGATACCAGCACCCGCGGTCTGGTCGATCAGGTCAACGCGTTTGCCGGTAAGGGTGGGCATCATTTCGTCAATTACAGGGGCGAAACCATTCCCTGGTAAACACCGCCATCCCCTGGGGAGCGAGCCTGCTCGCTCCCACATTTGCGATCTTGGCCGACACTGGAAATGTGTCCGGCAACCTGCGTAAACTCGGCACCTCGCCCCAAAGGCGACCCTGGATCAGCAGACAGGGCATCACTGAGCTGGCTAACCTGAACCCACTTTCAGAGGAGCCGGCCACCATGCCCGCGACCCGTACCTGGTTAAAAAATCCCCTCGCCATCTTCACGGCCAACGAGCTCGACGCCCGTGGCGGCCTCGTCCTGCAAGACGGTGTGATCGTGGAACTCCTGGGCGCCGACCAGCACCCAGCCCAACCCTGCGACAACGTTTTCGACGCACGTGAACATGTGATCCTGCCGGGGTTGATCAATACCCATCATCACTTCTACCAGACGCTGACCCGTGCCTGGGCGCCGGTAGTGAACCAGCCCTTGTTTCCATGGTTGAAAACCCTCTATCCGGTGTGGGCGCGGCTGACGCCGGAAAAACTGGCAATGGCAACCAAAGTGGCACTGACCGAGCTGCTGCTCTCGGGCTGTACCACGGCGGCCGATCACCACTATCTGTTCCCCGAAGGCCTGGAAGACGCCATCGACGTACAGGTACAGAGTGTCCGCGAGCTGGGCATGCGCGCGATGCTGACCCGCGGCTCCATGAGTCTGGGCGAAGCCGATGGGGGCTTGCCGCCACAGCAGACCGTGCAACAAGGCCAGGTGATTCTCGACGACAGTCAACGGTTGATCGGCCGTTACCATGAGCGTGGAGACGGTGCGCAGATTCAGATTGCCCTGGCGCCCTGCTCGCCCTTTTCAGTCACCCCCGAGATCATGAGCGCCAGCGCCGAGCTGGCGAACAGCCTCGATGTCCGCCTGCACACGCACCTGGCCGAAACCCTCGACGAAGAAGATTTCTGCCTGCAACGCTTCGGCCTGCGAACCGTGGATTATCTGGACAGCGTCGGCTGGCTCGGTCCACGTACCTGGCTGGCCCACGGTATTCATTTCAACGCCGATGAAATCGCCCGCCTCGGCGCAGCCGGCACCGGCATCTGTCATTGCCCCAGTTCCAACATGCGCCTGGCCTCGGGCATCTGTCCAACCGTCGAACTGACCGCTGCGGGCGCACCGTTGGGCCTTGGGGTGGACGGTTCGGCGTCCAACGATGCCTCGAACATGATCCTCGAAGCCCGCCAGGCGCTGTACCTCCAGCGCCTGCGCTATGGCGCGCAGATCATCACACCGGAGCGAGTGCTGGGTTGGGCGACACGAGGTTCGGCGCAGCTGCTCGGGCGCAGCGACATCGGCGAATTGGCGGTGGGCAAACAGGCGGACCTGGCGTTGTTCAAGCTCGATGAGCTGCGATTTTCCGGCAGCCACGACCCGATCTCAGCACTGCTGCTGTGCGGCGCGGACCGCGCGGACCGGGTGATGATTGGCGGCCAATGGCGGGTAATAGACGGTCAGGTCGAAGGACTGGACTTGAAAGGATTGATTGCCGATCACAGCCAGGCGGCGCGGGCATTGATTGCCGGCAACTGATCGGACGCCATCGCGGGCAAGCCTTGCCCGCGATGCTTCTAAAGCCCCAGCAGGGACAACATGATGAACGTCGCAAACAACACGAAGTGAGTCATGCCTTCAATGGCATTGGTTTCGCCATCGTTGAGGTTGATAGCGCTGACGATCAAGGTGATGAAAATCATCACCGTCTGCACCGGTGTCATTGCCATCTGGAACGGCTGGCCGGTGTAGAGCGCCATGGCCTCCATCACCGGTACCGTCAGGATCACCGTCGACAATGAAGCCCCCAGGGCGATGTTCACTACCGACTGCATGCGATTGGCGAGTGCGGCGCGCAGGGCGGTGAGGATTTCCGGTGCGGCGGAAATGGCCGCCACCAGAATGGCGGTTACCACCGGAGGTGCGCCGGAACCCTCCAATCCCAGATCGATGGCCTTGGACATCACTTCGGCCAGGGCGCCAATCACTACCACCCCGAACACCAGCGCCGCGATGGAAAACGTCAGGCTGATGGGCGCGGGCTCGGTTTCCACCGGCTCTTTCCTGCGGCGTTTTTCCGGGTAGCTATAGCTGAAGAAATAACTGTGGGGCCCCACCTGCATGCGCAGGAACAGGGCGTACAGCACGATCATCGCGCCGATGGTGAAAGCAGAATAGTGCTTCCAGTTTTCCTGGGGAATGAATTCTGGCACCACCATCGACACCCCCATGGCGGTGAGGATCATCACGCTGTAGGTGCGCGCCGAATCGTCGTTATAGACCTGCTCGCCATGCTTGAGCCCGCCCATCAGCGCGGCCAGCCCGAGGATGCCGTTGATATCGAGCATCACCGCCGAATAGATCGTGTCCCGCACCAGTGTCGGCGACGCTTCGTTGCTCATCATGATCGCCAGGATCACCACCTCGACCAGCACCGCCGAGAGGGTCAGGATCATCGTGCCGTAAGGATCGCCGACCTTTTCCGCCAGCAATTCGGCATGATGGGCCACGCGCATCGAGGCGGCGACGATGAAGCCGATCAGTATCAACCCGCCCGCCAACGCAACGATCCGCCCGCTGCCCAACAGCCAGTGCTCCAACGGGTAGGCGACAAACGCCGCGAGCAGCGCCAGCAACAGCAGCTTTTCTTGCTTGATCAACATGAACATCGCGAGCCAGTCACCGTCGGTGGGTCATGACCTACTAGACTGTGGGGGGCCGTGAACGTTTCGTCCGGTGTGAGGTGCCCTTATCGGGCTGCGAAAAACTCGTCGCAGGCAGGTCCGGTTCTCAAGTGGATCAGCCGGTCAGGTTTTACCAGACATTACCGTCAGCCCCTGTAGAATGCCGCCATTGATTCGCTGATGAGAAAAGAACATGTACGAATGGCTGAACGCCCTGCCCAAGGCTGAACTACACCTGCACTTGGAGGGTTCACTGGAGCCCGAGCTGCTGTTCGCCCTGGCCGAACGCAACAAAATCGCCCTGCCCTGGAGCGATGTCGACACCCTGCGCAAGGCCTATGCCTTCAACAACTTGCAGGAGTTTCTCGACTTGTATTACCAGGGCGCCGATGTGCTGCGCACCTCCCAGGATTTCTACGACCTGACCTGGGCCTACCTGCTGCGCTGCAAAGCGCAGAACGTGATCCACACCGAACCGTTCTTCGACCCGCAGACCCACACCGACCGAGGCATTCCCTTCGAAGTGGTGCTCAACGGCATCGCCGCCGCCCTCAAGGACGGTGAGCAGCAACTGGGCATCACCAGTGGCTTGATCCTGAGCTTCCTGCGCCACCTGAGCGAAGAACAGGCCGAGAAGACCCTCGACCAGGCGCTGCCGTTCCGCGATGCCTTCGTGGCCGTGGGCCTGGACAGTTCGGAGATGGGGCATCCGCCGAGCAAGTTCCAGCGGGTGTTCGATCGCGCTCGCCACGAAGGCTTCCTGACCGTGGCCCATGCGGGCGAAGAAGGGCCACCCGAGTACATCTGGGAAGCCCTCGACCTGCTGAAGATCCAGCGCATCGACCATGGTGTCCGGGCCATCGAAGACGAGCGGCTGATGCAGCGGATCATCGACGAGCAGATTCCGCTGACGGTGTGCCCATTGTCCAACACCAAGCTGTGTGTGTTCGACGACATGTCCCAGCACAACATCCTCGACATGCTCGAGCGCGGCGTGAAGGTGACCGTCAATTCCGATGACCCGGCGTACTTCGGCGGCTACGTCACCGAAAACTTCCACGCCCTGCACACGCACCTGGGCATGACCCAGGACCAGGCCAGACGCCTGGCGCAGAACAGCCTGGATGCGCGGTTGGTGAAGCCTTAAGCCCCCTGCTCTTCCCCCTGTGGGAGCGAGCCTGCTCGCGATGACGGTCTTACATCAAGATTGATGTTGACTGACTCACCGCGATCGCGAGCAGGCTCGCTCCCACAGGGAAACGGTGTTCAGTCGGCTACCGTGCCCTCGCTCAACTCCTCCAACGTCTTGCCCCGCGTCTCCATCCCGAACAACCAGACCACCCCTGCCGCCACGGCAAAGCACAGCGCCCCCAGGGCGAATACGCCGCCCTGCCCAGTGATGGGAAACAGCAACCCGGTCACCAATGGCCCGAGCAACGAACCGATGCGACCGACCGCCGAGGCAAATCCCGACCCCGTAGCCCGTGCCGAGGTGGGATACAGTTCCGGGGTGTAGGTGTAAAGCACGGCCCACATGCCGAACAAGAAGAACTGCATGAGCAATCCGGTGCCGATCAGCAGGCCGACGTTGCCGCCAAACACCGCGCTCTGCCCATATAGAAAGGCCATCGCGCCACCGCCCAACAGGGTGATGACACACACCGGTTTACGTCCCCAGCGCTCGACCAGCCAGGCCGCCATCAGAAACCCCGGAATACCGCCCAGGGAAATCAGCACGGTGTAATACACCGACTGGGTCACGGCGAATCCCGACTGCTGCAAGAGTGCACTGAGCCACGACGTCAGCCCATAGAAACCGAGCAGAGCGAAGAACCAGACGCTCCAGATCATCATCGTGCGCTGGCGATACAACGGCGACCAGATCCGCGCCAGAGCCGAGAAGAACGTGCCCGGCGTATCCGCCAACCTCGGCAGCCGGGCAGGCTCCGGCAGAGCCTGACGTCCCAGCGATGTCCGGACCTTGTCCTCGATCCGGCGCAGCACCGCATCCGACTCGTCATCCCGCCCGGCCTGCTCCAGCCAACGCGGCGACTCGGGGATGAAGAAACGAATCACCAGGACAAATATCGCCGGCACCGCCAGTACCAGGAAAATGTCACGCCAGCCAATCACCGGCAGCAGGAAATACGACAGCGCTCCCGCCGCCACGAAGCCCAGGGGCCAGAAGCCATCCATCAGGGCAATATAACGTCCGCGCTGCCTGGCCGGGATCAGCTCCGAGAGCATCGACTGGGCAATCGGAAATTCCATGCCCATGCCGATCCCCAGGAGGATGCGAAACAGCGTCAGTGTCTCGACGTCCTGGGCAGTGGAACACAGGTAGCTGGCGAGGCCCCACAGCACGATGCTCCATTGGAACACCGGCTTGCGCCCGAACCGGTCAGCCAGCATGCCCGACAGCGACGCCCCCACTACCATGCCGAAGAAGCTGGAGCTGGCCAACAGCCCCGCCTGAGCTGTACTCAGGCCGAATTCGGCTTTGATCGAACCCAGCAGGAACGTCATCATCGCCAGGTCCATGGAGTCGAAGAAAAACGCCAGGGCGATAATGATGAAGATAATCCGGTGATAGCCGCTGATGGGCAGCCGTTCCAGGCGTTCGGCCGCGCTGTAGCCGTGAGTGTCCATATGGTTTTCCCCAGTCCGATGATCACCGGGCCGAGTGTGCGCGAACCTCGCGGGTGCCTGATGCTGAATACGACCTGTCGATGGCCCTAGAGCGCCATTTCCAACGTATCCTGCCTGGCGAATCGATGAATTTCCTGCTGGCCGAGCGCTGTCACCTGCAAGGCTCGCGAATCGTTGGGCAGGCTCAGCCAGCCGGACTGCATGAACAACTGCAGCAATGCTGCCCCCAGGGCGCCCCCCAGGTGCGGACGGCGTTCGCTCCAGTCGGGACACGCGCAGGCGGTGCGGGCGTTGCGATGGGCCAGAGCCTGAATGAACAGGCCGTGCCCGGCCAACTGACTGGCCCCCTTGTGGGTGACGACCACCCGTTGCTCACACTGCTCGATCCAGCCGGCATCCAGCAGGCGCTGATACAGGTCGGCCGCCAGGGTGCCGCCCAGGTGATCGTCGCAAAGCCTGGCCCGCAACAGCGACGCGGGGGCCGAAGGCGTTCTGGTCGACATCACGCCACGCTTGAAGACCTCCGGGATCTGTCGCGGCGTACTGGCCAGGGTGGCGCTGGCCAATGCCTCGACTGCCGCACCGACCTCCGGCGCCGCGAGGCGGAAAAACCGCTTGCGCCCCCGTGCTTCGACTTTCAACAGACCGCCGGCCGACAGGCGTCCCAGATGAGCACTGGCCGAGGACGGCGATAACCCGGCCAGTAACGCCAGCTCTTCAGCCTGCCGGGCCGTACCGTCCATCAATGCCCACATCATTGCGCTGCGCTTTGGGTCGGCCAGCAGCGTGGCGATCTGGCTGATGCAAGGTGCATGTTCCATGTATTCACTCCCTGTTGAATCATTCGTCTACTGCTCTGGGGCCTGATGACCCGTCATAAGGCGCCGCTCAAAGCGGCTCGACCACCGGAACCGGCGGTATCGATGCGTCGACGGGACAGTGCTTCCCCGGTGCCGCGCCGATTCAGGCGGCCGCTAGTATAAGCGTGGCGACCAAGCTTTCCTGTCCTCCGGAAACCTTTGGAGGCGATTGTTCGTGAGGGAAAATTCTCTATTTGCCCGCGACTATTGGTCGTCCGCCGCCGAACGCGGAAATTGTGCGCTCAACTGACCGCAACGGGCCTTGAGCATTTCCCGCAGCAGGTTGATGGGCTTGCTCAGTTGAGCCCGATGAGCGCACAGCAGATTCAGCGGTGCACGCTCGCAGAGCAGGTTCGGCAGCAGGATCTTCAGGCGTCCGGCCAGCACGTCGGTTGAAACATCCAGCCAGGACTTATAGGCGATGCCCGCGCCAGCCACCGCCCAGCGCCTGACCACGTCGGCATCATCGCTGAAACGATCACCACTGACGGTGAGACTCACTTCCCGTTTACCGTCTTGAAAGCACCAGCGGTCATGAACCCGGGTACCGAGCATGTATAACAGGCAATTGTGCTGGGCCAGCTGCTCCAACTGGCGAGGTTCGCCGTGGCGAGCCAGGTAATCCGGTGAGGCGCACAACACCCTGCGGTTATCCGCCGCGACCGGCAGGGCCACCAGGCTCGAATCCTCCGGCTCGCCATAACGTAGCGCGATGTCGACGGGTTGCTTGAACAGGTCGGCGATGCGATCGCCCAGTAACAGCCGCACCGTCAACCCAGGGTGTTCGCGCTGGAATTCGTCCAGCCAGGGCAACAGAAGGTTGCGTCCCAGGTCGGAGGGTGCGGATAACTGCAGCACGCCACTGACCCGGTCCTGGCTGCTGGTCAAAAGCCGCCGCCCCTCGTCGAGGCTGCTCAACGCGGCCCTGGCATATTCGAGAAACCCCTCCCCCTCGGCAGTCAAGCGCAGGCTGCGAGTCGAACGGGCCAATAGCCGGGCGCCCAGATGTTGCTCGATCCGCTTCAACGCGGCACTGGCCACCGCCGCCGACATATCCATCACCCTGGCCGCAGCGGAAAGACTGCCCAGATCCGCCGCCCGGACAAACAACTGCAGGTCATCGAATCGAAGCATGGCGATTCCATTTTCAAAAATACATTGAAAGAGCCTGTCCTTTTAGCCGGTTTTATCGTGGCGATAAATAGCTAACCATGGCGGCATCCCACTTACTCACGGAGCCACTGCATGAAAGCCATCGCCTACTATCATTCGTTGCCCATCAGCGACGCAAAATCGCTGCAGGATATCGAACTGCCGGAACCCGTCGCCGGCCCACGGGATCTGCTGGTGGAAGTCAAAGCCATCTCGGTCAACCCGGTGGATACCAAAGTCCGCCAGAACGTCCAGCCTGAAGGCGTTGCGCCTAAAGTGCTGGGTTGGGACGTGGCCGGCGTGGTCAAGGCCGTGGGCAGCGATGTCACGTTGTTCAAGGCCGGCGACCGGGTCTTTTACGCAGGCTCCATCGCCCGGGCGGGTGGCAACAGCGAACTGCACGTGGTGGATGAACGCATTGTCGGCCACATGCCCAAGAGCCTCGGTTTCGCCGAATCGGCCGCATTGCCGTTGACGGCCATTACCGCCTGGGAGTTGCTGTTCGAGCGGCTGCAGATCCAGGAAGGCCAGGATGACAAGAACCAGAGCCTGCTGATTGTCGGCGCTGCAGGCGGCGTCGGATCGATCCTGACGCAGTTGGCCCGCCAACTCACCGGGCTGAAGGTCATCGGCACCGCCTCCCGCTCCCAGACGCAAGAATGGGTGCGCAGCCTGGGGGCCGACCTGGTGGTCGACCACAGCCAGCCATTGAGCGTGGTATTGAAGGAAGCCGGCCAGGCGCAGGTGACCCACGTTGCCAGCCTGACCCAGACCGACCAGCATCTGGACCAGTTGGTCGAAGCGCTGGCGCCCCAGGGCAAACTGGCGCTGATCGACGACCCCAAGGCGCTGGATGTGTCCAAACTCAAGCGCAAAAGCCTGTCGTTACACTGGGAGTTCATGTACACCCGCTCGCTCTTCGAAACACCAGACATGATTGAGCAACACCATCTGCTCAACCGCGTCGCCACACTGATCGACGCCGGCACGCTGAAGACCACGGTTGGCGAGCATTTCGGCATCATCAACGCCGAAAACCTGCGCCGGGCCCACGCATTGTTGGAAAGCGGCAAGGCCAAGGGGAAAATTGTGCTCGAAGGGTTCTGATCCAGCAGAACCAAGGCCTGTGGGAGCAAGCGATGCTCCCGCAGGAAATTGCACCGTCAGTCCGAGAATTGACCCTTGTCACAATTGCGATCGTATTCCGGTCTACACTCGAGGCCTTTGCAACGCAATCTTTTACGTGAGGAGGTCAGCAATGAAGATCCTGATAAAAGAAGTGGCAAAATCCCAATGGCAAGTGCGTCTTGACCAGCACGCCGTCACCTTCCGTACCGAGGCCGAAGCCAAAGCTTTTGCCAGCACCCTGCAAGCGCGGATCCACGCGCCGCACCACTTCCCCGAACAGCAGCAGCGCGCGGCTGGCTGAATCAGCCCTGGTGATCGACGACCCGGGCTTTTTGCAGGCGCCGGGTCAGCATCGCCGCGCTCACCACCAACAGTCCGCAAAGGCTGATGACCATCGCCATCGGTACGGCGGTGCCGTCATGCAATGCCGCCACCAACGCGGCTGCCCCGGCAGCTACGGAGAATTGCAGGCACCCCAGCATCGCCGAAGCGCTGCCGGCCCGAGCGCCCTGCCCGCTCATGGCGCAAGCCGATGCATTGGGAATGATGCAGCCCAGGCTGGCGATGCAAATGAACAGTGGAATCAACAGCGGCCACAGCCGCGCAGGTTGTAATGCACTGACAGCCAGCAGGCTCAGCCCCGCCGCCAGGTAAACCCACACCACACGGGTCAGCAGCAAGGCCGGGCCACGCCTGGACAACAACCGGGCGTTGACCTGCGCCACCAGGATGAAACCCGCCGCATTGGTGCCGAACAGCCAGCCGAAGTGTTCGGCCGGCACCCCGTAAAGCTTGATGAACACGAATGGCGAACCGGCGATGTAAGCGAACATCCCTGCCATCGCGATTCCGCCCGTCAGGGCATGCCCCAGGAAGACCGAGTCGGTCAGCAGTCGACCGTATTGGCGCAACGCCCCGGATAACGGTTGCCGGGGCACGTGTGCCGGCAGACTCTCGGGTAACCACAAGGCCACGGCCGTGGCCGCCAGCGCACTGAACAGGGTCAGGCCGATAAAGATCGATTGCCAGCCGTACAGGTTCACCAGCAATCCGCCGAGCATCGGCGCGAGGATCGGCGCCAGTCCCATCACCAGCATCAACTGGGAAAACACCTTGGCCGAGCCGACCGCATCGCATTTGTCGCTGACCACCGCACGGGAAATCACCATCCCGGCACATCCGCCCAGGGCCTGGATGAAACGGGCGCCAATCAGCCATTCGAGGCTGGGTGCATAGGCGCAAGCCACGGACGCCAGGGTGAACAATCCGACGCCCGTCAGCAGCGGAATGCGCCGTCCGAAGCGATCGGCCACCGGCCCATAGGCCAGTTGCCCGATAGACAGCCCGAGGAAATAGGCCGCCAATGTCAGCTGGATGTGTTTTTCATCGGTGCCGAAGGCGGTCGCCATGGCCGGGAAAGCGGGCAGATAGAAATCGATCGCCAAAGGACCGAAAGCGCTCAAGGCGCCAAGAATCAGAATGATACGAAGGTTCATCGGGCGTCCCGTTCAGGCGTCAGTCAGCAGCCCGACAGTCTATCCATGCCGGGCGCCCTTGAACATTCCGATAGGTCGCTAACGATTAAAATAATTCAGGCAGGACGGACTTCGTACCCTTCCTCCTTGATGACCTCGGCCACCGTATCGGCCGGCAACGAACTCTGGACCCGCACGGTCTTGGCGACGAGATCGACCTGCACATCGGCCGCTGGATCCCTGGCCTGCACAGCCTGGGTAATGGCCTTGACACAGTGACCGCAGGACATGCCCTGGACATTGAATGTTTGCATGAAAATGACTCCTGGCAATTGACGTTGGCGGCAGTTTCAAGCTTGCCATCATGGCAAGGTCAAGTTCTGACGAAATCTGCCGGGCTGGCAATCGGCAACGTGCTCAGCCAAGCTGCACACATCAAGGATTCAACACCGGAGGTTCAGCCATGCGCTGGTCAACGTTCAGCCTGTTTTGCATGTTGGTTTTTTCAGCGGTGGCCCCCTCGGCATCAGCCGACGAGGATTTCGGCGTGGTGATCGTTTCCCGCGAACGCCTGGAAGTTTCCAGCTCTTGCGAGATTGGTATTTATATCAATGATCAACTCACTGCCAGGCTGTTTCAGGAGGGCAGTACCTCCTTCAATTTGCCGGCCGGTCGGTTCTCTTTGCGCCTGAAGTTGTTACCAGGCCAGACGCCCGGTTGCGCTCCGGGCATGCTCGCACCGGGCTCGCAGGAAATTACCCTCAAGGCCGGCGACATCCTGAAGTACCGTATCGCCATGAACGAGCAAGGGATGTACCTCAGGAAAACCGGGCTCGGTTACTGACATCCCCAATACCCTGTGGGAGCGAGCCTGCTCGCGATCAGCGTCGGATCAGTTTGCAACAATGTTGAAAATACCGGCGTCATCGCGAGCAGGCTCGCTCCCACCAAGGGCCTGCGCGAGTCCTCGGATTGGCACTTGACCTTGCCCGCATGGCAAGGTTGATCCTGTAGGCATTCACTACAGGGAGCCCGACCGATGTCCGAATCCACCACCGTCGACCTGCCCATCACCGGCATGACCTGCGCCAGCTGCGCCGGGCGTGTGGAGCGCGCCCTGGGCAAAGTGGCCGGCGTGAACCGGGTCAGCGTCAACCTGGCCAATGAACGGGCCCACGTTGAATTGCTCGAACGGCTCGATCCGCAAGTCCTGATCGACGCAGTCAGGCGCGCCGGCTACGACGCCAGCGTCTGGCAGGACGAACAACCCCATGACACCCAGCCCCTTCACCTGAACCATGAACGCCTGGTGCTGATATTGGCGATCCTGCTGTCGCTGCCACTGGTGCTGCCAATGTTGCTGCAGCCATTGGGCGTGCACTGGATGCTTCCGGCCTGGGTGCAGTTCGCCCTGGCGACACCGGTTCAATTCATCTTCGGTGCGCGGTTTTATGTCGCGGCGTTCAAGGCGGTACGCGCCGGGGCCGGGAACATGGACCTGCTGGTGGCACTGGGCACCAGCGCCGGCTACGGCTTGAGCGTCTACGAATGGGCGTTCGTCGGTTCGTCACATCTGTATTTCGAAGCTTCGGCGGTGGTGATTGCCCTGGTATTGCTGGGCAAATACCTGGAGAGCCGCGCCAAGCGGCAGACCGCCAGCGCCATCCGGGCCCTCGAAGCCCTGCGGCCGGAACGTGCGACGCAAGTGATCGAAGGCCAGGAACGGGACGTTGCGATCAGTGCCTTGCGCCTGGACGACGTGGTATTGGTCAAACCCGGTGAACGCATTCCCGTGGACGGTGAAGTCCTGGAAGGCCAAAGCCACGCCGATGAGGCGCTGATCAGCGGTGAGAGCCTACCGGTGCCCAAGGGCCCCGGCGACAAGGTCACCGGCGGCGCCATCAACGGCGAAGGCCGACTGCTGGTGCGCACCCTGGCCCTGGGCACGGAAACCGTCCTGGCGCGCATCATCCGCCTGGTGGAAGACGCCCAGGCGGCCAAGGCACCGATTCAGAAACTGGTGGATAAAGTCAGTCAGGTGTTCGTGCCGGTGGTGCTGTTGCTGGCCCTGGCAACGCTGATCGGCTGGTGGCTGTACGGCGCCCCACTGGAAACCGCGCTGATCAATGCCGTCGCCGTATTGGTGATCGCCTGCCCCTGTGCCCTGGGCCTGGCGACACCCGCGGCGATCATGGCTGGCACCGGCGTAGCCGCGCGCCACGGGATCCTGATCAAGGACGCCGAGGCGTTGGAGCGTGCCCATGACGTCAGTTCGGTGGTGTTCGACAAGACCGGGACGCTCACATCCGGCACGCCGCGCATCGCCCACCTGGCCGCCCTCGACGGTGACGAAACCACGCTGCTGCAGCGGGCAGGCGCCCTGCAACGCGGCAGTGAACACCCCCTTGCCAAAGCGGTGCTGGACGCCTGCGCCGAGCGTAGCCTGGACGTACCGGCCATCCGCGACAGCCAGGCCCTGGCCGGACGTGGCATTGCCGGCAGCCTGGACGGCCGGCGCCTGGCCCTGGGCAATCGGCGCTTGCTGGAGGAATCGGGCCTTGAACCCGGATCACTGGCCGAATCGGCCCAGGCCTGGGAAACGGAAGGCCGGACCCTGTCCTGGCTGATCGAGCAAAGCACAACGCCACGGGTGCTGGGTCTGTTCGCCTTTGGCGACACCCTCAAGCCGGGCGCACTCGCTGCGGTGCGGGCCCTGGGTGAACGTCATATCACCAGCCACTTGCTGACCGGCGACAACCAAGGCAGCGCCAAGGTGGTTTCCCAGGCGCTGGGCATTGCCAATGTGCATGCCGAGGTGTTGCCGGGGGACAAATCCGCCATCGTCATCGAGCTGAAGAAAAACGCCGTGGTGGCGATGGTCGGCGACGGTATCAACGACGCCCCGGCGCTGGCTGCGGCGGACATCGGCATTGCCATGGGCGGCGGCACCGACGTGGCAATGCATGCCGCCGGCATCACCCTCATGCGCGGCGATCCGCGGCTCGTACCGGCAGCGCTGGAGATCAGCCGCAAGACCTACGCGAAGATCCGCCAGAACCTGTTCTGGGCGTTCGTCTATAACCTGATTGGCATCCCGCTGGCGGCATTCGGTCTGCTCAACCCGGTGCTGGCCGGTGCGGCCATGGCGTTGTCGAGCGTCAGCGTGGTGAGCAATGCGTTACTGTTGAAATTCTGGACACCCGAGGACCTGGAGGACAAGCGATGAACATCGGACAAGCGGCCCGCCAGAGCGGCCTGAGCGCGAAGATGATCCGGTATTACGAATCCATCGGCCTGCTCAAGGCAGCCCATCGCACCGACAGTGGCTACCGGATCTACGGTGTCGACGACCTGCACACACTGGCATTCATCAAGCGCTCCAGGGACTTGGGGTTTTCCCTGGAAGAAGTCGGCAAGCTGTTGACACTCTGGCAGGACCGTCAAAGGGCCAGCGCCGACGTCAAGGCCCTGGCCCGACAACACATCGACGAACTGAACCAGAAAATCCGCGAACTGGCCGGACTGCGCGACACCCTCCAGGATCTGGTGGAGCACTGCAACGGCGACCACCGCCCGGACTGTCCGATCCTCAAGGAACTGGCGTCCGGGTGCAGTTCGGAGGGCGGGAGCAAAGCTTGCTCGGGATGACCCGCGCAACATCCATGCAAGCTGAACCACTGCTATCGCGAGCAAGCTCGGCTCCTACAGGGGTGGGTCAGCCGATCATTGCATCCAGGGCGGAGGCGGCTCTTCGGTCTTGCCGGGAGGCGCATCTTCGGCGGCGCGCATGGCCTGGCGACGCTCTTCGTCCCGGCGGGCGGCCTCGATCTCGCGCATGACTCCACCGACATCCGCCAACGTCTCCGGCTCGTCGAACTCACCCGTCAACACGCTACCCGGATGCAAGGTCCCGGCCTCGTACAGCGCCCACATCTCCTTGGCATAGCGGGTGCGCTTGAGCTCCGGCGCGAAACGACCGAAGTAGGACGCCATGTTGCCCACGTCGCGCTCAAGCATGCTGAAGGCATGGTTGTTACCGGCGGCATCCACCGCCTGCGGCAGGTCGATGATCACCGGGCCTGTCGGCGCGAGCAGTACGTTGAACTCCGACAGGTCACCGTGCACCAGGCCGGCACACAGCATCAACACGATCTGGGAAATCAGAAAGGCGTGGTATTCGCGGGCCTGATCCGGCTCAAGAACCACATCGTTCAGTCGCGGGGCCGCGTCGCCGTACTCGTCGGCCACCAACTCCATCAACAGCACACCTTCGAGGAAGTCGTACGGTTTGGGCACGCGCACCCCGGCATTGGCCAGGCGAAACAGCGCCGCGACTTCGGCATTCTGCCAGGCGTCTTCGGCCTCCTTGCGCCCGAACTTGGAGCCTTTTGCCATGGCGCGGGCCTGCCGGCTGTTACGGACCTTGCGACCCTCCTGATACTCGGCCGCTTGACGGAAACTGCGCTTGTTCGCCTCCTTGTAGACCTTGGCGCAACGTAGCTCATTGCCGCTGCGCACCACATAGACAGCTGCTTCTTTACCACTCATGAGTGGGCGCAGCACTTCGTCGACCAGACCGTCCTCGATCAGGGGTTCAATGCGTTTTGGAGTCTTCATCAGCTTTTATTCTGGGTCCTTTGTGACCAAACACGCGAATGACAGCCGTTATACGGCAATCCTTCCTCCACGGGGAGGGGTTGCCGACCTGTGAACCGGCGATGCACACACTGTGCCGGATATCGACCGAGTCGAATCATAACCGAGAGCAGCGCCGGCACAGCCAACCTGCCCCCCAGGTTATTTGCGACAAGAACTGACAATCTCGGCGCTGGGCTCAGCGCTTGAACAACTCGCCTGGTGTAAATCCGAACATTGACTTGAACGCCGCAATGAACGCGGATGTGGAGTCATACCCGCACGACAGCGCCGCGCCGGTCACGCTGTCGCCCTCCTCCAGCGAACCGAGGGACGACAACAACCGCATGCGCTGGCGCCAGGTCCGAAAACTCAGACCAGTTTCACGCTGGAACATTCGCATCAGGGTTTTTTCCGAGGTCCCCAGGCGTTCGGCCCAGGCTTGCAGGGTAACGTTCTGTTCAGGTTGCTCGATCAACTCGTTACACAATCCCAGCAAGCGCGCGTGCCGGGGCAACGGCAGGGAAAAACCCACTTCCGGAAGTGTCGCCAATTGGTCCAGCAACACCTGCACCAGTCGAGCCTCGGGCGTATCGCCCTGCGGGTACTCGACCGGCAACTGACAGAACCCCTTGATCAGCTCCCGAGCCAGCGGCGTGACCTCCAGGACCCGGCAGCGTCCGTCATCCCACGGGCAGGCTTCGCGACGGACATACAGGCTGCGCATTTCCGCCCGGGTGGACGTCACGACATGATGCTCCAGGTCCGCCGGAATCCAGATGCCCCATTGCGGCGGCGCGAAGAAACTGCCTGCGGTCGTGTGCACGCCAAGTACGCCGCTGATGGCGTAGGAAAACTGCACCCAGTCATGGCGATGGGCTTGGGTCCAGGAACCGGCACTCAGGCTCTCGACACGGGCGTAAACCGGCCTGGGCAGTTGCGTCAGGTCGGGAATACGACGTTCGAGCTGCTGGTGTCCGTTAGTCGGCATTGATTGGCCTTATGTCGCAAGACGGCTGTCAGTACCGACGTTAGGCTAAGTCACCGTTACTTACAACTTCGGTGCCTTATGCACATTTTCAGACACCTTAAGCGCCTGGTGACCGACTGGTTCCTCTGCGGCATGCTGCTCGCCACCCTGCTGGCGTACTTTTTCCCGACCTTCGGCGCCACCGGCGGTGCAATGCATGCCGAGTGGGTGGTCAACGTCGGCATCTTCGTGGTGTTCTTCCTGCACGGGGTCAATCTGTCGGGCGAACAGATCCGTCATGGCCTGAAAAACATCCGGCTGCACCTGATGGTGCAGGGCTTCACCTTTGGGGTGTTCCCGTTGATCTGGCTGGTGAGCGACGTGCTACTGGGCAGTCATGTACCGTCACTGCTGATGCTGGGGTTCTTCTACCTGTGCGCCCTGCCCTCGACCATCTCGTCTTCGGTGGCCTTGACGGGCAGTGCGGGCGGCAACGTACCGGCGGCGATTCTCAATGCGAGCCTGTCCAGCGTGTTGGGGATTTTCCTCACGCCGCTGCTGGTCAGTCTGGTAGTCGGACGCGGCGCCGACGGCATCGACCTGGGTTCGACCTTGCTGGACCTGTGCATGATGTTGCTGTTACCGCTGGTGCTCGGACAGTTTCTGCGACGCTGGCTGGCCGGTTTTTTTGGCCGCTACAAACGCTACACCAGCGTCATCGACAAGCTGGTGATCCTGCTGCTGGTCTACGCGGCGTTCTGCAATTCCATGGTGTCCGGGATCTGGCGGCAACAAGGCAACGGCGTGCTGTTCAGCGCCGTATTGGGAAGTGCCGTGTTGCTGGCAATCATTCTCTGGACCACCACTCGCACCGCCCAGGCCCTGCGGTTCAACAATGCCGATGAAATTGCCGCAGTGTTCTGCGCCAGCAAGAAATCCCTGGCCGCTGGCGTGCCGATGGCGGCACTGATCTTCGGCAACCATCCCGGCCTCGGCCTGATTCTGCTGCCGATCATGATCTACCACCCGCTGCAACTGATCGTCTGTTCGATCCTGGCCGAACGCTACGCCAGCCGTCAGCGGACCCGGGTCAACCGGCAGAACGAAGCGGTGCTCAGCGCTCGATAATCGCCGTCACGCCCTGGCCGGCAGCCGCGCAGATGGAGATAAGCCCCCGGCCTTTTCCCGCCGCATCGAGCAACTTGGCAAGATTGGCGACGATTCGCCCGCCCGTGGCGGCAAACGGGTGCCCGGCGGCCAGCGAACTGCCCTTCACGTTCAGGCGACTGCGGTCTATGGCGCCCAGCGGGGCGTCCAGTCCCAAGCGTGTCTTGCAATAGTCCGGATCCTCCCAGGCTTTCAGCGTGCACAGCACCTGGGCGGCGAACGCCTCGTGGATTTCGTAGTAATCGAAGTCCTGCAACGCCAGGCCATTGCGCGCCAACAATTTCGGCACTGCGTAGGCAGGCGCCATCAGCAACCCTTCGGCGCCGTGGACAAAATCCACCGCGGCGGTCTGGCCATCACGCAGGTACGCCAGGATCGGCAGCCCCTGGGCCTTGGCCCACTCTTCGCTGCCCAGCAACACCAACGAAGCGCCATCAGTCAGCGGCGTGGAGTTACCCGCCGTCATCGTGCCCTTGGCACTTTTTTCAAAGGCCGGCTTGAGGGATGCGAGTTTTTCCAGGGTCAGGTCCGGGCGCAGGTTGTTGTCCCGGGTCAGACCGAGAAACGGTGTCATCAGGTCGTTCTGCCAGCCTTCGGCGTAGGACGCCGCCATTTTCTGATGGCTTTCCAGGGCCAATTGATCCTGTTCCTCCCTTGAAATCTGCCAGGTCTGGGCCATCAATTCGCAGTGTTGCCCCATGTTCAGGCCGGTGCGTGGCTCGTTGATGCGGGGCAGATCGGGGACCAGGTGCTGGGGGCGCAGCTGCAGGAACACTTTGATTTTGTCGGCGGTGGTCTTCGCACGATTGGCTTGCAGCAGAATCCTGCGCAACCCTTCATTGACGCCTATCGGTGCATCCGAAGTGGTGTCCACGCCACCGGCAATGGCGCTGTCGATCTGCCCCAGGGCGATCTTGTTGGCGACCAGCAGTACCGTTTCCAATCCCGTACCACAGGCCTGCTGCACGTCGTAGGCCGGGGTACTGGGCGACAATCGCGAGCCGAGCACGCATTCCCGGGTCAGGTTCATGTCCCGGGAATGCTTGAGCACCGCCCCGGCGGCGACCTCGCCAATGTGCAACCCATGCAGGTTGTAGCGCTCGATCAGCCCCTCGAGGGCCGCTGTCAGCATCGCCTGGTTGCTGGCGGTGGCATAGGGCCCGTTGGAGCGGGCGAAGGGAATGCGGTTTCCACCGATGATCGCGACGCGGCGTGGCTGTGTCATGAAGAGCTCCCGTGTGTGTTCGAATGCGTCTGGATATAAGTACGTTGCGTCTCTATCGCGAGCAGGCTCGCTCCCACGCCTCCCACATCAGCCTAGCGTAGGCTTTATTTCGTGGATCGAACGACCGAATACCAATCATGGTCCACACTTGGAAGCTCATCAGCCGGAGAGTGTTCCATGTCTGACCGTTATATCGACTTCGCCAACTCGGCCATCGGCCTGCGCCTGGTCGGGGCGCTCGGCTTGCCATCGCCGGTACGTCTTGAACGCTGGCAGGCCGGTCGGCTGCGCCCGATCGAAGGCGCGTTGCTGCTGGGCGGTGGGCCGTTGACCGCACAGATCGGCACGTTCGCCAAGCGCCTGACCGATGCCATTTTCGTCTACGGCGGCGAACCGACGCTGGCCACCGAGTGGATCCCCGGCCACGGCCCGAAAATCAAGGCCGTGGTGTACGACGCCAGCCACTTGGTACAGGTCGATCAGCTCAAGCAGTTGCGGGAATTTTTCCAGCCGTTGATGAAGAACCTCGACCGCAGCGCCCACGTCGTCGTTCTCGGACGCGCCCCGGAAACCCTTGACGATCCGTTTGCCGCCAGTGCCCAGCGGGCGCTGGAGGGGTTCAGCCGGTCACTGGCCAAGGAACTGCGTCACGGCGGCACCTTGCAGCTGCTGTATGTCGGCGACGGCGCCGAAGCCCAACTGGAAGGCGCGCTGCGGTTTTTCCTCTCGCCTAAAAGCGCCTACGTTTCCGGACAGGTCATTCGCCTCAAGGCCTGTGATGCCCAGGTCCAGGACTGGACACGGCCGCTTACCGGGCTCAGGGCGCTGGTCACTGGCGCCGCCCGTGGGATCGGCGCGTCCATCGCCGAAACCCTCGCCCGTGACGGCGCCGATGTGATCCTGCTGGACGTCCCGCCGGCCAAGACCGACCTCGAAGCTCTGGCCGCTCGCCTGGGCGGGCGCGGCGTCACGCTGGACATTTGCGCCGAAGACGCCGCCGCCCGGTTGATCGAACACCTGCCCGACGGCGTCGACATCGTGGTGCATAACGCCGGCATCACCCGGGACAAGACCCTGGCGAACATGACGCCGGAATTCTGGGACGCGGTGCTGGCGGTCAATCTCAATGCGCCGCAAGTGCTGACCAAGGCGCTGCTGGACAGCGGCACCCTGCGGGACAATGGCCGGGTGATTCTATTGGCGTCCATCAGCGGGATCGCCGGCAATCGCGGCCAGACCAACTATGCGGCGAGCAAGGCCGGGCTGATCGGCCTGGCCCAGGCCTGGGCACCGACCCTGCAGGCACGGGGGATCAGCATTAACGCCGTGGCTCCAGGTTTTATCGAGACCCGGATGACTGCCGAGATCCCCTTCGCCCTGCGCGAAGCCGGGCGACGCATGAGCTCCCTGGGCCAGGGCGGCTTGCCCCAGGACGTCGCCGAAGCTGTCGCATGGCTTGCGCAACCGGGCACGGGTGCCGTCACCGGACAGGCGCTGCGGGTGTGCGGGCAAAGCCTGCTGGGAGCATGACCATGACGATTCAATGGCACGAGGTCAGTGGCGCGCCGAACATGTCCGGGCTTTACACAAAAGCCGCGACGCACCGCAAGATCACCGGCACGACGCTGCCGACGGTGGGACTGCGCCAGTCGCTCCAGGTCGATCAGCAACGCCTGGCGGCCTACCGCAAGGTCTGCGGTTTCGTCGATAACGGGTTGCTGCCTCCGACCTACCCCCACGTCATGGCGTTCGGCCTGCAAATGCAACTGCTCACCGACCGGGACTTTCCATTCCCGCTCTTGGGGCTGGTGCACTTGAGCAACCGCATCCGCGTTTTGCGCCCCATGGGCGGCGTCGGCCAGGTGCGGGCCAGTGTCAATGTCGAAAACCTCAACGCCCACCCAAAAGGTGCGGTGTTCAGCCTCGTCACCCGTATCGATGATCAGTTGGGGCCGTTGTGGGAAGCCGAGAGCGAGATGCTCTGCAAAGGCGTGCAGCTGGACGGCGCATTGGTCGAGCCCGAGGAGCAGGAGCGTCCGGCACTGACCGAGGTGGCCCACTGGAGCGCACCCGCCGATATCGGCCGGCAGTACGCCAAAGTGTCAGGCGACTACAATCCGATCCACCTGAGCGGCCTCAGCGCGCGCTTGTTCGGTTTCCCCACCGCCATCGCCCATGGCTTATGGAACAAGGCCCGAACCCTGGCGGCGCTGGATGATCACCTGCCCGAAGCCAACCTTGAGATCGACGTGACCTTCAAGAAGCCTGTTCGGCTGCCCAGCGAAGTGACATTGCTGGCGAGCGCGGCGGGGTCCAGTGGTCACTTGCGGTTGGTGGGGTCCGGAGAGTTGGAGCACATGGTGGGTAGCTGGCGGCCGATTGCCTGAATCGGTCCCATCCCTGTGCTCCTACAGGTTCAGTCCATTATCGCGGTGGGTAGTTGGAGAGGATCCGCCCGACCGTTTCACGTACAGCGGCACTGCGATCAGCCGGATTGGGTGAATCGCTGAGCAGTTGCTCGTCACTGCCGCGCCACACCAGCTTGCCGTCCTTGCCATCAAGCAAATCGATCTGCACCGTGGCCACCTTGTAGCTGATGTTGCGGGTTTCGTTATACATCGGCCCGCCCCAGTAACCATTCCAGGGACCGCCCCAGCCACCGCCGTAGTTCGTGGTGACTTGTTGCTGGCGGTCTTCGACGATCAGGTAGGCCTGGACCAGCACATCGCCTCGCCCACCCGACGGGGCTGGACGCAGGCCACGCTGGTCGAGTTGAGCGGCAACCGCCTGGCGAATCCGCTGTTCGGTCAGGTCACTTTTGATCCGTGGATCATCGGGGCGATATTGCAACGCCGGGTCTTTCCAGCTCCAGCTGCGGTAGGCCGCGAAATCGCGGCTGGTGTCGAAGTCGTGATTGACTTGCTTACCGGCACAGGCGCTGAGCAAGACGGCAAAGACCAGTAAAGCGAGACGGCGGAACATGATTCTTCTCCGTTACGTAATCAACTGGGCGGATAAGCCGACAGGGCTTTTTCCACCGCGTCGCGAATGGCATCGGTGCGTTCACTCTGACTGCCACGCTGGCTGGTCTCGGCACTGGAGCTCCATACCGGCTGCCCCGTACGGGCGTCGAACAGTTCCACACGGACCACCACGACCTGCTCCTGATACGTGCGCACCACCGGGACCGAGTGGTACATGCCATAACCCGGACCATAGCGGTTGTAACGGTCGTAGCCGCCGTAGTAACCCGAGTCGTAGTCATCGCGAACCTGGCGCAGCCGGGTTTCCAGGCGCAGGTCGGCGCTGACGAACAGGTCGGCCGGCCGGTTGTCATGCAGCGGACGCAGGCCTCGCTGATCCAGGGCGTTGCTCACCGCCTCGGCCACCTGGGCCGAATCCGCCCACGCAGTGCCCGGCGGTAGCCGACCGTTGAGCCAGGCCCAACTGCGATAGCGTCCATAGTCACGCGGCGGCGCGGGGTAGGCACTGCGGTCGAACACCGTGGCGGCTTCGGGCGGTGCCGGGGGTAGCGGTCTGGAAGTGGCGACATACGGGTTGCTGCCCTGGCAGGCGGCCAGCCCCAGGCACAACGCCAATACCCCTGAACGACCTTTCATGTTGCTCTCCGATTTCTCTGCGATCAGAGCGGACGGCAGATCCAGTGCAGATAGCGCCCCAGCCCGGCAAACGCCGGATGGCGACGGTGGGCCAGCTCCATTTCCAGCAATTGTGCCAGCTCCACACGGCCCTGGAACTCCATCGGCATGTAGTCATGGAAAACCCGCACGCCACTCTGACTTTCGACCTGCCACAGGCCCTCAAGTTGCGCCGCCAATTCCCGTGGATCAAGGGGTTGTTGCGGCGTCAGGCTCTGCTTTTCACCCGCCATGTCATTCTTGCGCAACTTGCGGAAATGCCCCTTGAGCAGGTTGCGGTACACCAGCGCGTCGCGGTTGTAGAAGGCCAGGGAAAGCCAACCACCCGGCACGGTCAATTGATGCAGCACCGGCAGGATCGCGTGGGGCTCGGCCAGCCACTCCAGCACTGCATGACACAGCACCAGGTCGTAACGCTCAGTGAGCCGCCCCGGCAGATCCTGCCACGGCGCCTGGAGGAACGTAGCGTCCTGGCCGGCATCGGCAAACCGTTGGCGTGCGCCTTCAAGCATGGGTTCGGCCGGTTCGGCCAGGGTCACCTGATGACCGCGCTCGGCCAGCCACAACGACATATGCCCCAGCCCGGCCCCGATATCCAGCACTCGAAGCGGACGCTCCGGCAACGTCTCGATCAGGTCGGCCTGAAGCACCGCCAGACGAATCGCGCCCTTGGCCCCGCCGTAGATCTTTTCGGCGAAACGCGTGGCGAGTTGGTCGAAATGACGGTCGCTCATTGGCCGAACCGCCGCTCGCTGTCGGCCAGCTTGCTGCGCACGGCAGCGTCCATGTCCAGGCCCAGCTCGCTGCACAACAGCAACAGGTACAGCACGATATCCCCGACCTCCTGCCCGGCGTGGGCCAGTTTGTCCGCCGGCAACTGGCGCGACTGGTCCTCGGTCAACCATTGGAAGATCTCCACCAGCTCGGCCATTTCCACGCTGGCGGCCATGGCGAGGTTCTTCGGGCTGTGAAATTGCCGCCAGTCGTTACGGTCACGAATGGCGTGCAGGCGTTCGGTCAGTTCAACAAGGTTCATCGGGCTCTCCTGAATGCCCATAGCTTCGGGGGGAAGACAAGGGAAGGCAAGCGTCTCGGTACGAAGCGCAGATTTACTCCATAATCGAACGATCGAGGCCCTGAACAACTCCTACAATCACGCGCCATAGGCGGCGCTCAAACTTCTTTCATCAGGACGCACACATGCAGGTAGAAAGCTTTTTCGAATGGCTCGGCCAGGCACTCGGTTCGGTGATCCGCTTCATCGTCGACCTGCTCAGCGGCCTGTTCAACACCCTGGCCAATGCCGGCAGCAACTTCGTCGATGGCCTGTCCCGTGCGCTGGGCATGGACACCTCGATCATCAGCATCGTAGCGTTGATCCTGGGGTTGCTGATGCTTTACTCGGCCATCCGCGCGTTCATGCGGGCCTCGATCGTGCTGGGGATTATCTGGCTGGTGCTGGGGCTGTGGGTGTTGAGTTGGATCATTCACTAGGCTTGAGCGTCGGACAGCATTGTGCCGAGAGCAGCTACAATCGCGCTCCATCAAGGAGCTTCCATGTCCAAGCTGATCACCGACTGGCGCGATCGCCTGACCCATCGACGGGTCTGGGCGTTGGCCGCGCCGATGATTCTGTCGAACATTTCCGTACCGCTCGTGGCGTTGGTGGACAGCACCGTCATCGGCCATCTACCCCATGCCCATCAGTTGGGCGCGGTGGCGGTCGGGGGCAGTTTGTATACGGTGCTGGCGTGGGCCATGGGATTTCTGCGCATGGGCACCACCGGGTTCGCGGCGCAGGCGGCCGGGCGCGCAGATGGAGCCGCGTTGCGGCAGGTGTTGTTGCAGGGCTTGTTGCTGGCGATGGGGTTGGCGGTGTTGCTGGGTGCGCTCGGCGTGCCGTTGAGCGGCGTGGCCCTGCACTTCATGCAGCCGTCGGCCGAGCTCGATCAGTTGACCCGGGACTTCTTCTATACACGACTCTTCGGCCTTCCGGCCGCGCTGGCCGGCTATGCGCTGGTGGGCTGGTTCCTCGGTGCGCAGAATGCACGGGCGCCGTTGGCGATCCTGTTGACCACGAACCTGGTGAACATCGTCCTGAACCTGTGGTTCGTGCTCGGCCTGGACTGGGGGGTGGCCGGTTCCGCCCGGGCTTCGGTGATTGCCGAATGGACCGGAGCGCTGCTGGGCCTGGCACTGGCCCGCAAGACCCTGCGGGCCTGGCCTGGGCAGGTGGCCTGGGCAGCCCTGGGTCTGTGGCCGAACTGGCGCGCGTTGCTGGCGGTAAACCGCGATATCTTCATTCGTAGCCTCGCGTTGCAGTCAGTGTTTTTCCTGATCACCGTGCAGGGCGCCCGTCTGGGGGATGCGACGGTAGCGGCCAATGCCCTGCTGCTCAACGGGCTGCTGCTGACCGCCCATGCGTTGGACGGTCTCGCCCACGCCGTCGAAGCGCTGTGCGGCCATGCCATTGGCGCTCGCGACCGCCTGGCCCTGCGCCGCTCATTGGTGGTGGCCTGCGGTTGGTCATTGATTGCAAGCGTTGGCTTTGCGCTGCTGTTCCTGTTCGCCGGCCATCTGTTTATCGATATGCAGACCGACATCCCCGATGTGCACGACACCGCGTATCGCTACCTGCCTTATCTGGCGGCCTTGCCGCTGATCGCGGTGTGGAGCTATGTGCTCGACGGCTTGTTTATCGGTGCCACCCGAGCCAGGGAAATGCGCAATGGCATGTTACTGACCCTGTTGCTGGTCCTGCCCTTCGCCTGGACGCTACAAGGTCTGGGCAACCATGGACTGTGGATTACCTTCCTGCTGTTCATGGCGGTGCGCAGCCTGACCCTCGGCGGTTTCGCGTGGCGTTTACATCGGCGCGACCTCTGGCTTGGCACCCGAGTCGATTGACGCATCAACCTTCATCGCCCTGCCACAGCCGACGCAGATAGTCGAGACGTTCGTGCTGCGAGTCGCCCTTGAGCTCCGGTACCGACCGGGCATCGGGGTTTTGCAAACGCAGCCACAACCAGCCATCCAGCACCTCGCGCTCGGTAAACCCCAGCGCCAATCCATGCTCCAGATAATCCCAGAGCGCCCGGTAATCGCGCCCGGTATCGCGCGACCATTGCCAGGCATGACGCTCCAACAGGCATCGTTGCAATTGGTTCTGCTGCCGGGCGCTGAGGCTGTGCTCATTTTCCAGCACGCCGACCGAGAGCCCGGGATTGGAGAGCTGTTGCCAGCCCTGACTGCCAATGGCCCGGTCGGCCCAAGTGCCGCCGAACCAGCGCAGCAGGTCGATAGGCCCAAGCCAGCAACTGAGCTCAGCCGGGTCGCACCCGTCGAAGAAATAGCTGGCGGTGTGAGGGTTGTAATAACTCAGCAGCGCTTTGTGATGCATGCCCAGGGTCACCGTCAGCATCCGTCGCAGATGCGCCAGCAACTGTGTAACTGGCGATGCGCTTACCAGCAGCAATCCGGGCCAGGAGCCCGCATCCAGTTGACACAGTCCGATCAGCGCCGGTGATTGCTGCAGATCCACCAGCAGCGGGCCGTGCTCCCTGAGCCCATGCCATTCGGTGTCTTCGAACAAGGCAAAGCGCCGGACATCGGCGAACTGCTCTTGTAGAAGCCGCGCCGCCACCGGTGCGCCCGCAAGATCGAGCAACAGCCATTGAGGCGTTGATCCGGACATGGCGACAACACTCATGGGACGGCGCCTTGGGTGAGCAGCCGACAAGTACACACCGGCCGACCACAAGGACTGAAGCTGCCCCCCCCAGGCAACAGGCACAGCAACACCAGCGGCTCGGCCGCCCGGATCGCAGCCAGCAACACCGGGTCGGCTTCCGACGGCCAGGCAGGTTCGCGCAAAGGGGATTCCCCGATGGTCTCATCCGCCGTCTGTGGGCAGCCCGAGTCGTCGAGAAAGGCACTGATCATGGGGCGATCCGGGTCGCCTTCGATAAAACTCACCAACACTTCGCTCCCCTCGCCGAGGCTGCTCACGCCACCAGCGGCCAGATCAGGCGCCAAGGGCAGCCAGCAATGACTTGGGCTGGCCCCTTCGCCCTGATAGACCCAGTCTAATTGCACCGCCACGCGCCCTACGCGCTGCGATGCCGGCGCGTCCACCGCCACCACCCAGCCGCGTTGCGGAGCCGGCATTCGCGGTGTGGGAGGGCTGTCCGCCACGAACGATTGACCACCGGCAATGGCGCGGAAATGATTGCCGTAGCCATTGGCATCGCCGCGATGCTCGACCTTCGTCAAAAGCCAACGCTGATTCCAGTCGTCGAAAGGATGTGCCGTCAACGACAGGCCCTGACCACAGTGCAGGCCCATCAGATCGCTGCGGCCCTCGGCAACCTGCTCCCCTGAAGCTACGGTTTGCACGCTGAACTCCCGCACTCCGGGCACCCGGAGCTCGATGCCATAGGCCATCTCCTTGGCTGGGGCAAAGCTGTCGGGATTGTCCGCGAACACCAGGCAATGCGTGTCCCGCAGGTGTTCGAAATGAAAGTGAATGCCGGCCTGGGCGCATAAGCGTTGGAGAAATTGCAGGTCCGATTCCCGATATTGGGTACAGAAGTCCAGCGGTGGGTAATCGCGCTGCAGATCCAGACACAGGCCGCGGCCTCCGATACCGTGGCCCTTGAGTACCTGGCGGATGATCTGCGGAACCGTGCAGGCATTGAATACCCGCTGGCTGAAACGCTGCGCCAGGCACGCCAGCTTCGGCCCGATGCGCACCCGGCAGCCGGCGTCGTGGCGATGCTGCACAAGCTCGTGAATCTGACCGTGTATGCCCCGCTCCGAGCCTCCGAAGCTCAACCAGGCGCTACGGTACAACAGGCCTGCAAGATCCAGGGGCATGTCAACGGGCCGCAGTTCGACCTCATAGGCGAACGCTTCGCTGATGGCTTCGCTACCCTGGAAGGCCGAAACGACAAAGGGTTCGGGCAGACCGGCTATCTCCAGACGAAATAACGGTTCGTTGGCTGGATCGGACATCGGCGTATCTCTACAGGAGGGGCGGCCGGGGATTCTCGCTGAGAGCCATGGCGGAGTAGAGAGCCGAAGTACAAGTTAGGAAAGGGACTACACGAAATGAGGACAGCAGCGGTTAAATAAGCCGATCGGCCGAAATAACAGCGGCATAAATAAGAACGCCCTTCAGGACTATCCGAAAAAACCTGCAAGGTGCAGCGTATTTTCTGACAGCCCGGAGGGCGCTCATTTATTGATCAAACAACCATCAAGAAGACAGGTAGGACGAACGCGTGAGCCCCAGGCGCAACGCGTCCAGGAACTGCGTACGTTCGGCGGCGCTGATCCGGGCGCTGGCGCACTTGTCGCGGTAGTGAGTCATCAACTCCTCCGGCGACAAGTGTACGTAGCGCAACATGTCTTCGATGGTGTCGTGGGTTTCGATACCGGCGTGGTACACGCTGCCGTCGGCGTTCTGGTAGATGTTCACCGAGTCGGTGTCACCGAACAGGTTGTGCATATCGCCGAGGATTTCCTGGTAGGCACCCACCAGGAAGATACCCAGCAGATAGTCCTCACCGGGGTTGAGGGAATGGACTGGCAGGCTGGTCTCGATGCTCTGCTCGTCAACGTACTGCTTGATCTTGCCGTCGGAGTCGCAGGTCAGGTCTTGCAGCACGGCGCGGCGCAGCGGTTCTTCGTCGAGACGATGCAGCGGCAGGATCGGCAGCACCTGGCCGATGGCCCAGGTGTCCGGCAGGCTCTGGAACACCGAGAAGTTGCAGATGTATTTGTCGGCGAGCTTGTCGTTGAGTTCGTCCAGCACCTGGCGGTGGGAACGCTGGCGGGCCTTCAACGAGTTGTGCAGGCGACGGCATACGGCGAAGTAGCACTGCTCGGCCAAGGCTTTTTCCGCCAGGGTCAGCTTGCCATCGGCGTACTGGGCGGCCACGTCGCTCATGTAGTGAGTAGCGCGCCAGTAGGTTTCGGTGACCATTTCGATATCGGTCGGCCCCAGCAGGTCAACCAGCCATTGCACGGTTTCCGGCAACGCTTCCTTGTTTTCAATGACCGGCACGTCATCGTGATGTTTCTCGACGTCGGTCACCTGCACCACCAGCATGGCGTGGTGGGCAGTCAGGGATCGGCCGCTCTCGGAGAAAATGTGCGGATGCGGCAGGCTCTGGGCGTCGCAGAACTCCTTGAGCATACCGACCACGACGCCGGCATAGTCGTCCATGTCGTAGTTGATCGAACTGGCGTTGCGCGAATGCGTACCGTCGTAGTCCACGCCCAGGCCACCACCGACGTCGATGTGATCCACCGGCAGGCCAAGATTGCGCAGCTCACCGTAGTAACGGATCGCTTCCTTGAAGCCGTGCTGGTAGTCCGCCAGGTTGGCGATCTGCGAACCCATGTGGAAGTGCAACAGGCGGATGCCCTGGTCCAGGCCGGCGGCGCGGAAGCGCTCGACCACCGACAGCAGTTGCGCCGCCGACAAACCGAACTTGGATTTCTCGCCACCGGTATCGGCCCACTTGCTCGAGGCCAGGGACGACAGGCGCACCCGCAGGCCCACCTGTGGCTTGACCTTGA
This sequence comes from Pseudomonas sp. AF32, assembly GCF_022342325.2. NCBI lineage: Bacteria > Pseudomonadati > Pseudomonadota > Gammaproteobacteria > Pseudomonadales > Pseudomonadaceae > Pseudomonas > Pseudomonas sp. AF32. Next base: position 34,909 of record NZ_RQJK02000013.1, read on the forward strand.
GCGATGCCGCTTCTTCGATCACCAGGCCGACTTCGGACTCTTTCTCGATGACGATGAAGACGTTGTGACCCAGCTTCTGGCCCATCAGCGCCAGGCGGATGAACTCTCGATCCTTGTAGCCGTTGCAGACGATGGTCCCACCCTTGGGCGCCAGGGCCAGCACCGCCAGCAACTCGGGCTTGGAGCCGGCCTCAAGGCCAATGGACACGTTCTGGGTGGCGATGATGTTCTCGATCACCGCTTCCTGTTGGTTGACCTTGATCGGATAGAGCGCGGTGTACTTGCTCTGGTATTCCAGGCGCGCGATGTTGCTGTCGAATGCGCCGGTGAGCTGGCGCACGCGGTCTTGCAAGATGTCGGGGAAGCGCACCAGCAGCGGCAGCGAAAGGCCGCTCTGGCGAAGTTGGTCGACCTGCTCGAACAGGTCGATGGGCGAACTGCCGGGACCGTTCGGACGGACTTCTACGCGACCGGCGTCATTGATCGCGAAATACCCGGCCCCCCAATGGCGAATTCCGTAAACACTGCGGCTGTCCGCAACTGTCCATTGGCTGCCATCGTCTTTGCGTGTGCGTCGTACGGACATCGAAGTCCCCTATGAAAGAAGTCAAAAATGCGCCATCCGGTCAGAGGCCGGCGCAGTCTGGAGAGTGAAGATGACGAATTGCCTGTCAGCAGGGTAGACCTTGCTCACCGAGCTGAGTTTAGAAAGCCGTTCAGCCGCCGGATTTTTTCGCCTTGAAACCGTGCCGTGCCAGTTCGGCCAGCAACAGCTCGACGTGATCGCCCTGGATCTCGATGACGCCGTCCTTCAACGCGCCCCCGGTGCCACAGCGTTTCTTCAACGTGGTGGCCAGTTCCTTGAGCGCGTCTTCGGCCAACGGCACGCCGGTGATCGTAGTCACCGTCTTGCCGCCGCGCCCCTTGCTTTCACGGCGCACGCGAGCGATACCGTCGCCGGCGGGGATGACGGTCTGTTTGCAGATGCAGGCGTCCACCGGCTGGCGGCATTCAGGGCAATGACGACCGGCGTCGGTAGAAAATACCAGGCCGCCCAGGGCGGCGAAGGATGCGGCTTTTTTGGCCACCGGCAATCCTCTCGGGAGGACAAAGACTGGCCAGGACAAACAGTGCCCCGACCGCGAAGCCCCACTCAGGCAGGGGCAGCGCTACTGGACCCGCAGACGCCGGTCCAGCTTGAAAAGTCGCGCAGTGTAACGGCAAAAACTCCAATTGCTAAGGGCCAATCGGCGCCAATTTACTGCTTCTTTGCGACGCCGTTGCCATGGGCCCGCAAATAGCGCTCCAGCGCTGCCAGGGAGTCCGGGCAATAGGGCTTGTTCCGGATGTCTTCGAGCACCTGCTCGACTGGCATGAAACGCGCTTCGAGGACCTCTTCCGGCTGCAGGATCAGCGGGCCGTCCCACACCGCAGAGAACGCCGAACACCATAGGCGACTGCCAGGGTCTTCGAAATAGAAATGGTCGTGGGCGGTCAGTGACACGCCGCTCACGCCCAATTCCTCTTCCAGCTCACGGGCGGCCGATTCGGCGTAGCTCTCGTTCGCCTGCACCATTCCGCCCGCCGCCACATCCCAGAAACCGGGGTAGATGGCCTTGCTCAGGGTTCGCCGGTGAACGCACAGTTCACCGGCCGAGTTGAACAACATGATGTAGGTGCCACGCCCGATCAGGCCGCGCTCGCGCAGCTCCGAGCGCACCAGGCTGCCGAGCAGGTTGTCGTGCTCATCGACCCAAGCGATCAGCTCGGCATCCGAAGCCTCTCGATGGGCGGCCTCCCGGGTGATTTCATTCATGGATCAGCCCTGGTTCAGCAATTGCCGCAAGTCGATCACCGCCGCGTTGGCCCGGGAAATGTAATTGGCCATGACCAACGAATGGTTCGCCAGGACACCGAAGCCGCTGCCATTGAGAATCATCGGGCTCCAGACCGGTTCCTGAGACGCTTCCAGCTCTCGGATGATCTGCCGGACGCTGACGGTGGCGTTCTTCTTCGCCAATACGTCGGCGAAGTCCACTTCGATGGCGCGCAGCAAGTGAGACAAGGCCCAGGCCTGTCCACGCGCTTCATAGAACACATTGTCGATCTGCAACCACGGAGTCTCGACCACTTCTTCGTCGACCTGCGGCACCTGGCCCGGCGCCGGGACTTCGGTTTTCAACGCAGTATTGAGCTTGACTCGGCCGACGCTGGCCGACAGGCGCTGGGACAGCGACCCCAAACGAGTGCCGACATCGCCCAGCCAGTTGTTCAGGTTATCGGCGCGAGCATAGAACAGCGCGCTTTTCTGGGCTGGATCGGACAGGCGTGCCTGATAGCGGCTCAGCGAGTTGATGCCTTCCTGATACTCCGACTCACTGGAAGGCAGCACCCAGCTGCGGTTATCGAAATTGAAACGCGGCTCTGCCTTGGCGAGATCGGCGTCTTCGGCAGACTGGGACTGGGAGCGGGCGAAGTCCTTGCGCAAGGCGCGGCTCAGGTCGCGAACCTGCACCAGCACGCCATATTCCCAGCTCGGCATGTTGTCCATCCACAGGCCTGGCGGGAAACGGTCATTGGAGATGTAGCCGCCCGGCTTGGTCAGCAGGGTGCCGGCCACGCTCTTGAGGGTCTCGACGGTGGTGTAGCCCACCACCATTTGCCGACCATCCTTCTCGGCCGCCGCCTGGGCACTCTGCTGCACGGGAAACAAGGCGGGCTCCTGGCTCCAGTACCAGCCGATGGCGATGGTCACCAACAGGTACAGGCCCACCAGCGTGCCCAGCGCACGGCTGAAGAACAGCCCGCCCAGGTAGCTGCGGGTGTCCGATTTCGGCTCGGCGGCCCGTTCAGGTGCGCTGCCCGCGCGGTTTTTCCAGTCCAGCATGGCGATGTCCCTTCAATCACTTGAGTTCACGGTTCGACCACAACCCTACGCCATCGTGCCTGAACTGAGGCACGTAAACAGGCTGGCACGGCGAGGCAATCGGACCGTCACTATAAAGGAAGCGCAGCCGTCGGCCTATGCGACCGAGCGGTCGGAAACTGAATTGAGTCTTGAGGCAGATTATTGACGTATGACACTCATGCGAGGGAAAAGAGGTGCTAGCATAGAGCCACCAGTCGACCTCAGCATGCACCCTAACTAGTAGTCAGGATATGACCGAGCCAGAAGACCCCAGCCGTGAGCGCCTCAAGCACCACTTTGCCCAGCGGGTAATTCACCAGGCTCGCCAGATCCTGGAGATATGGCAACGCCTGCAACGCAGCGAATGGTCCAGCACCGACCTGTCGGAGCTCAGCGAAGCCAATCTGCGCCTGCTGCGCTTCGCCGAGCGTTTCGAGCAGCCGGAGCACTCCCAGCTTGCCCACGGCATCAGCCAGTCGTTGCAAGCGGTGGATGCCAATCGCGGGCGGCTGAGCAGTCACCTGATCACCGAGATCAACCGGCTGATGCAACGGCTGTCCCGCACAGGCCTGCGCCATGGCGACCAGCTCGAACAAACCTTCCTGCCGCCGCTGCGCAAGCCCATCTATGTGTTGTTGCAGGATCATGACCGCGCCGAGCGACTGGCCAAGCAGTTGGAATTCTTCGGCCTCAGCGCCCAGGCGCTGGACAGTGTCGCGGCATTTCGTGCCTCGATGGTCGAGCGCTTGCCGGCGGCGATCGTCATGGATGTGGACTTCAGTGGCCCTGGGGTTGGCCTGAAACTGGCCGCCGAAGCCCAGCAAGGCCTGGAGCAGCCATTGCCGCTGTTGTTCTTCAGCCTGTTGGAAACCGACACACCGACACGCCTGGCGGCGGTCCGGGCCGGTGGGCAGGAATTCCTGACCGGCACCCTGGAAGCCTCCAGTCTGCTGGAAAAGATCGAAGTGCTGACGTGTGTCGCCCAGTACGAACCTTATAAAGTGTTGATCATCGATGACTCCCGCGCCCAGGCCCTGCACACCGAGCGCCTGCTCAACAGCGCCGGCATCGTGACCCGCACGCTGACCGAGCCGATCCAGGCCATGGCGGAACTGGCGGACTTCCAACCCGACCTGATCATCCTGGACATGTACATGCCCGCTTGCACCGGCACTGAACTGGCCAAGGTGATCCGCCACAATGACCGCTATGTGAGCGTGCCGATCATTTACCTGTCCGCCGAAGATGATCTGGACAAACAGCTCGACGCCATGAGCGAGGGTGGCGACGACTTCCTGACCAAACCGATCAAGCCCCGGCATCTGATCACCACGGTTCGAAATCGCGCAGCCCGGGCCCGCAACCTCAAGGCGCGGATGGTGCGCGACAGCCTCACCGGCCTGTACAACCACACCCATATCCTGCAACTGCTCGAAGACTGCTGCTTCCGTGCGCGTCGCGAAGGCAAACCGCTAAGCTTCGCCATGCTGGACATCGACCATTTCAAACGGGTCAACGACAGCCATGGCCACCCCATGGGCGACCGGGTGATCAAGAGCCTCGCGCTGTTCCTCAAGCAACGCCTGCGCAAGACCGACTTCATTGGTCGTTATGGCGGTGAAGAGTTTGCCATTGTCATGCCGGACACCGACATCGACGCTGCGTGCGCGGTGCTGGATGAAATCCGCCAGCGCTTTGCCGAAATCCACTACCCAGCCCAGCCTCAGGACCTGTGGTGCACATTCAGCGCCGGCGTGGTGGAGATGAGCGAAACGTCCGACAGCCTGATGATGGCCAGCCAGGCGGATGAGGCGCTGTATCGCGCCAAGCATGCCGGTCGTAACCGGGTGCAGAGCGCACGCCAATCAAAGCAAAGTGCCATCTTTTCATCCGAAACCACCGATTCAGTCATAAACCTGTAACCCAAGCGCAATAAATTCAGGCACTTACGATTCTGCCCCCGGTAGACCCCGATGCGCCTGAAGCTGCTGACAAACCTCAACACCCTTCTTTTGGTAACCGTGTGCCTGGGCTTGGGCGCCACGCTCTGGTGGTCACAAACCGCCCTGGAACGCCCATATTTATTGATGGAGCGTTATCTGGGACTGTCACGGCAATTCCAGGGTGAAGTGGCGGGCAACATCGATGATTACCTCGCCAGCGGCGATGCCTTGCGCTTGAGTGCCGCCACCCAGGCCCTCGAAACGCTGCAAAAAGACTTGGATCAGTTTCCACCGGAACTGGCCCAGGCACTGCGCCCGAGCCTTTCGAGCCTCGCTGACTTCAGCAAGACCGACCTGCTGGCCGCCGGCAAGCTGGCCGGTGATCCCCAGGCGCTGTTGTTGCAGGCCGAACGCGAGCTGAGCGCCAATCTGGACAGTCTCGCCCAATACGCCAACGGCGCCCCGGCGTACCTGTCGCCTTTGTTCGCCGCATCGCAGTACCTGGGCCGGTTGTCACTCACGCGGGAAAAAATGGTCAGCAGCGGTCGCAGTGAACTGGCCGCCGATGTCGAACGGGAGCTGGCCAATATCCGCACCCAGGCCGAACTGCTCGACAACCTGCCATTGCTCGGTGTTACGGCCAGCAACGAATCCGGTAGCGACGACTTCGCCGCGCTGATGGGGCTGGAAACCCAGGAGAAGTCGGTCGCCGAAGACGCCGGCATTGCTCTCAAGCGCGAACTCAACGGCCTGCTTGGCCGATACCCGGCAGAACTGGGACGTACACGGGCGCTGGTTCAGAAACGCACCGAATTGAGTAACGCCACGCACCTGAAAACCGCCCAAGTGCAGGAGGCAATCAATGCCATGGAGCCCGCCGTGCGTGCCCAGCACGGGCAGATCCAGGGTGAGGTCCGCCTGATCCAGGGTGTGATGATCGGCTTGATACTGCTGATCGCACTGCTCATCGATACCTTGCAACGACACCTCGCCCGGACCCTGACGCACCTGGCGCCAGCGCTCTCGACCTGGGCCGAAGGCGACTTCAGCCATGATATCCATGTCGGCGCCAGCAATCGCGAGTTGCAGGACATCGAAGCGTCGCTCAATCGGCTCCGCGCTTTCCTGACGGACCTGGTGGGGACCATACACCTGAATGCCGAACAGGTCGCCGGCAGCAGCCGGGCCCTGGCCGAGTTGAGTGCAGAAATGCACAGCGGTGCGGAGCACCAGGCCAGCGACACAGCCCTGATCCGTGACTCTCTCGGTGAACTGGAGGCAACCATCCAACAAGTGGCCGGTGACGCCAGTCAGGCCGCGCAGGCTAGCCGCAGCGCCGGACACGCCGTCGAACAGGGGCAGAAAGTCATTGGCCTGAGCCTTACGGGCCTGCATGCGCTGGTGGGCGAAGTGCAAGGCAATGCGCAGATGATCGAACAACTGGCCGAGGAGTCCGCCACCATCGGCGGCGTGCTGACGGTGATTCGCTCGATTGCCGACCAGACCAACCTGCTGGCCCTCAATGCCGCCATCGAAGCCGCCCGCGCCGGTGAAATGGGCCGGGGTTTTGCGGTGGTGGCCGAGGAGGTGCGTTCGCTGGCGCAGCGCACCGCGGGGGCCACGGCCGAAATCCAGGCCTTGATCGCCCGACTGCAATTGGCCGCACGCCAATCGGTGGACGGCATGCGCGCCCAGGTCGAACATGCCGAAGCCACCGCCAATCAGGCCCAGGCGGCCGACGGTGCGCTGGATACAATCGTCGAGGCCATCCAGACCATTGCCGACACCGCGGTACGCATCGCCGATGTCACCGCCCAACAGAGTGGCGCCGTCAGCGAAATCCGCGATCACAGCGAACGAATCCACCAACTGGGCGGTGAAAATCTGCTGCGCATCGGCCAAGGCCGGGAACAAGGTGACAATCTATTGATACTGGGTGGCCGGCTGCACACGGCCGTGCAGGCTTTCCGGATCTGAATTGTGGGAGCTGAGCTTGCTCGCGATGGCGGTGGGTCAGCTGGCGTCGAGGTTGAATGGGCCGCCGTCATCGCGAGCAGGCTCGCTCCCACAGGGGGGGTTGGTGCCAGGTGACCGAACCCAGGTGGCTGGTCATAAACTTTTCGTAAACATCGCTCATCGTGCCGGCTATTGCCGAGAACTGGACAGTCATAAAGGCTTTGCGGCATAGTCGCCGGGTTCTGACACCTGCTCACGGATAACAAGGAACAGCAGATGGCGACCCTATTGGTCCTGCACGGACCCAACCTGAACCTGCTTGGCACCCGCGAACCGGGTATCTATGGATCCCTCACGCTGGCTCAGATCAACCAGGATCTGGAACAACGGGCCCGCGCGGCCGGCCATCATTTGCTCTATCTGCAAAGCAATGCCGAATACGAATTGATCGACCGCATCCATGCCGCCCGTGACGAGGGCGTGGACTTCATTCTGATCAATCCCGCAGCTTTTACACATACAAGCGTCGCATTACGTGACGCGCTGCTGGCGGTGAGCATCCCATTCATCGAAGTGCATTTGTCCAACGTGCACAAACGCGAACCTTTCCGCCATCACTCCTATTTCTCCGATGTAGCGGTAGGAGTGATCTGCGGCCTTGGCGCCAGCGGTTACCGACTGGCCCTGGAGGCCGCCCTAGAGCAGCTTGAAAGACAGGCAACAGCTTGAACAACAAGCGTTAAACGCCCCTGACCGACCCTTGGGAGTTGATGATTCATGGATATCCGTAAAGTTAAGAAACTGATCGAATTGCTGGAAGAGTCCGGCATCGACGAGCTCGAGATCAAGGAAGGCGAAGAGTCCGTACGCATCAGCCGTCACAGCAAGACTCCAGCCCAGCAGTACTACGCTCCGGCCCCCGTGCAGGCTCCGGCCGCTGCTCCGGCTCCGGCCGCGCCTGCTGCCGCCGCCGCTGCTCCTGCCGCTGCCGCCGCGCCTGCGCTCAACGGCACCGTTGCCCGTTCGCCAATGGTAGGCACGTTCTATCGCAAGTCTTCCCCGACCTCGCCGTCCTTCGTTGAAGTCGGCCAGACCGTGAAGAAAGGCGACACACTGTGCATCGTCGAAGCCATGAAGATGATGAACCACATCGAAGCTGAAACCAGCGGTGTGATCGAATCCATCCTCGTTGAAGACGGCCAGCCGGTTGAGTACGACCAACCGCTGTTCACCATCGTTTGAACCGCGGAGAGCCTTTGATGACTGCGAAGCTGGAAAAAGTCCTGATCGCGAACCGCGGTGAAATCGCCCTGCGAATCCTGCGCGCCTGCAAAGAGATGGGCATCAAGACCGTCGCCGTTTATTCCAAGGCCGACAAGGAATTGATGCACCTGGGCCTGGCAGACGAATCCGTCTGCATCGGTCCGGCGTCGGCTGCGCATTCTTACCTGCACATCCCGGCGATCATCGCCGCTGCCGAAGTGACTGGCGCCACTGCCATTCACCCGGGCTACGGTTTCCTGGCGGAAAACGCCGACTTCGCCGAACAGGTCGAGAACTCCGGTTTTGCCTTCATCGGCCCGAAAGCTGAAACCATCCGCCTGATGGGCGACAAGGTTTCGGCCAAGCACGCCATGATCGCCGCCGGCGTACCGACTGTTCCGGGTTCCGACGGCCCGCTGCCTGAAGACGAGGAAACCGCTCTGCGCATCGGTCGTGAAGTCGGTTACCCGGTGATCATCAAGGCCGCTGGCGGCGGCGGTGGTCGCGGCATGCGCGTTGTGCACAAGGAAGAAGACCTGATCTCCTCGGCGAAACTGACCCGCTCCGAAGCAGGCGCGGCGTTCGGCAACCCGATGGTCTATCTGGAAAAATTCCTGACCAACCCACGCCACGTCGAAGTGCAGGTGCTGTCCGACGGCCAGGGCAATGCCATCCATCTGGGCGACCGCGACTGCTCGCTGCAACGTCGTCACCAGAAGGTCCTCGAAGAAGCGCCGGCTCCGGGCATCGACGAGAAGGCTCGCCAGGAAGTCCTGGCACGCTGCGTCAAGGCGTGTATCGACATCGGCTACCGTGGCGCCGGTACCTTCGAGTTCCTGTACGAGAACGGTCGCTTCTACTTCATCGAAATGAACACCCGTGTTCAGGTGGAGCACCCGGTTTCGGAAATGGTCACCGGTATCGACATCGTCAAGGAGATGCTCAGCATCGCCGCCGGCAACAAGCTGTCGTTCACCCAGGATGACGTGGTCATCCGCGGTCACGCGCTGGAATGCCGGATCAACGCCGAAGACCCGAAAACCTTCATGCCAAGCCCAGGCACGGTCAAGCATTTCCATGCTCCGGGCGGCAACGGCGTTCGTGTCGACTCGCACCTGTACAGCGGTTATGCGGTTCCGCCGAACTACGACTCGTTGATTGGCAAGCTGATCACCTACGGGGCGACCCGTGACGAAGCCATGGCGCGCATGCGCAATGCGCTGGACGAGATCGTGGTGGACGGGATCAAGACCAACATCCCGCTGCACCGCGACCTGACCCGCGACAAAGGCTTCTGCGAAGGCGGCATCAACATCCATTACCTGGAACACAAGCTGGCCCACCAGGAATGATGTTCCAAGCGATGTGAAAAGACCCCGGTCCAGTGACCGGGGTCTTTTTTTGCTTGCCGGTCAGCTCAACACCACCGTCGGGAATGCGTGCGCTTGAATCTGCGACGGGGTCGCCGGCCTGCCCTGCAGGGTCTGTACAACGCCATTGGCATTGGCGACCAGCGGCTCGCTGCGCAAACGCGTCATGAACTCACGCGCGCGCACCGATACCGGGTCGGTACTTTTCTTCGCCCTCGCCAACACCGGAATGTAATAGCGCTCGACCTGGCTGCGCGAGGTCTTGAACACCGACGCCATACCGCTGCGCAAATCCAGCGACACGCCATAGTTACTCCCCAGGCAGGAAGAGTACGACCAGTGATCCCAGGTCGGCTTCAATCCCTGGCGCCTCATGATGGACCTGACCCGCCCGCCAATATCGGCCCCCGTCAACCAATCCCCGCCCGCGAGGGTCGCCTGGATCTCCCTGGCACTTCCACCCAGGCGCGATATCACGTCCTTGATACTGCGCTCGATCAGCACGCGGATGTTGTGATCGAAATGAATGACCGCGCCCACCCTGGTGGCCGGGTTGTACAACGAAGCGATTACGCAGGTCTGCGCATTCAGCGAGAACAGATAATTGTCGGCCACCGTCTCGCTGAACTTCGCCACCACGGCCTCGCCCTGCAAGGCGCCCCTTGAGACGTCCGGAAAAACATGCCCGGGAAACGCTTCCCGCAGATCCCCCACCTTTCCGAGATTGCGCACCTCATCATTGCCACCTCTCAGGCCGACTTTGTTGTGAACCCACTTTCCATCCGCCATCCTGCGCATGGGCAGCTTGTAAAAGGCGCCGGGACGACTGGCATCCACCAGGCACAGACCACCGAAGTGAACGCTTTCCTGTACTTGGTAATACCTGCCTTTATGGCGTATGAAATAGCTGCCCCGCGGTTGCGATGCACTGGGCGGGCTTCGATAGGTCCCCTGGAAGATACCCTCGGTCACCCACTGCAAATTCTCAGGTGTCTTGCCAACCGCCTGTTTCGGTTTAAAGCGGATGGGCTGGTTGACCGGCCCGGCTTCCCTGGCGACCACCGACGTCACCTCTCTCAAACGCCGGGCGGACAGCGACATCGGGCTCAAGACGGACTTCAAGCCCCCGGCGGTACGTCCCAGCAAGGTGGCGACGGCGCCCCCCCCCAACGCAGCGAACAAGACGCCCCACGAGGCCATCAGCCAATGGCCCAGCGCACGATCCGTGTCGCCTTGACCGTGGGCGTTGACGGCCTCTTTGACGCTGACGGCAATAAAGGCAACGTCCAGCAGCAACGCAAAAGGGGGATAAACCAGACACACTGGCGCGGAGGCAAACAGCAGCCCTTTGAAGACCTGCGCCCTGATCACCTCGGCGCGGCTCTTGGTAATGTCCTCCACGTCGGAGACAGCCCGCTCGATGTAGCCATCGAACTCGGCCCGGACATCCACCACTCGATTGAATTCGCGCAGTGTATCGACGCCCATCCCCGAGGCTGCCAGCGCCGCCAGCGAGCGCCTGACGGCCGTGCGGGCACCCAGCGCCGTGCGCTGCAATACGTAGTCATGCAGGCGCGCAGCGACCTTGCCGGAAAAGTCCCGGTAATGACGAAAAAGGACACCGTCCGGTGCGTCGGGCGTATACAACCAGGCGTAACCCTTCGGATCGAAGTAGGTAAAGACATAGACGCCCATGACGATGTGGCCGCCAATGGAAAATCTGATGACGCCTTCGCGTTGCACCGCGGCCCCCGAATACACCGGGCCGGATCCGAGCACCGGTTCGCTCAACAGGGTCACTTGTCGGGTGAGCCACCAGAATTCATCTGCATTGAGCTGGGATTTTCCCGTTGCGAGGCGCAGGTCGCGGTCCATTCTGGTTAACAATAAGTTGCGGCAAGCATTGCGTCGCTGGGCATATTCAGGGGTGCCGGCATCGAGGAACCGGGCGCGGATCTCCCGTACATACTGCTCGCCCACGTATGCACGCCGGATATAGGAGGCGAGTTCCGCACTGCGCACCCGACTCAGGTCCTGTCCGACCGAGGATCGCACGCCCTTGCGGGGATTATCGATCCCCGAATTGTCGTCATACCCGTGGATGACAAGATCCAGCAGGCTGGCGACCTGTGTCCTGCCATCGGCCAGACCCGGGTTGTAATCGATGAGAACCGTCGCCGGATCGACCGGATCATGCAGCCCCTTGCTCCGCATGTACGGTGCAATCGCCTGCGTGACGATGCGTTTGGCAAAGTCCGCGAAGACTTCGTAGCCGGCCAACAGCGTGTCGAACCGCTGCTGGTGGACCAGAAGCTCCTGGTCCAGGCTACTGAGGGTACGCCGCGAGTCAGCAGATAATGCGCTGTACCAGGGAGGTGATTCGTCCAGCGCCACTTGCGCGAGGTGATTGCCCAGGCCAGTTGCGACGTTATCTTGCAGGCAGGCCTTCAAGCCACTCACCCCGCCCCTGGGGTCCTTGGTCGAGTCCCAGGACGCCGGTCTGTCCACCACCTTGGCGAAGTACTCCCGCGCCTCATCACGGCCAGACGGGGAGATTCGCTGGACCAGGTATTCGCGCCCCGCCTCGGTTCGGGTCCAGGCGCCGATTTCCACGCTCACCGCCCAAAGTGAGGGCAACTCGACCCACTCCTGGCCATCCGGCTTGTCAGGGGCATACAGCAGCAGGTCACCCTGAAGGTCCTGGCGATGAAACAAGAGAAGATCGACACACTTGAGCCCATTCGGAAGGACCAGGCCGGTCACTCTCAGCGCGCTGGAGGGCCGTACCGAATCGTCGTTTTCCCACAGCGCTTGCACCGCATCATGGTGAGGCGTCTTCAGATGACCCGCGCACCGCGCAATGAAGGCGCTTTGCGCAAGCCGTGCCGCGAACCAGTCGAACAGAGCGTCTCTCAAGTCTTCACGGCCATAGCGGCTGGCCAGGGCCCGCAGGTATTCGGCCGGGACATCCACATGCGCCAACAATTGAGTGATAAATGCCGGTGAAAGAGGCTGGTTGCGCAGCATGGCGCCATTTTCCACCAGAAGCACCGATACGGTGTCCTGCCTCAACGGCCCCGCCGCCAACAGCTCGCTCAAGCTGTAGGTCTGCACTGGCTGATCGATGACGGTTCGCCATTGCAACTGCACACGGATACGGTCCGGCTCGATCTCCATATCCAATTCATTCCTGACGTAGTCCCTGGCCAAATGCCGGGCGAACGCCCGTCGCGAGGCCAGCCCCTCGAGCAGCTCATCCACCATTGCCGTCGCCTGGGCAGTGTGATCCTGAAGGGTTTCGAGTTCCTTGCGCTCGCCTTCGTCCAGCACTCGCAGCCAACCAGGCAGTTGCAAGCGAGCGAGTGCCTCAAGAATGCGGCGCTCCCCAGGTGTCGCCAGCTCGACCAAGCCGCAGCTTCGGCGCCATGAATCGTGCAGTGCGTCGAGCTTTTCCCGGAGCGCATCGACGCCCAGCTCCACCAACTGGCCAGGCTGAAAGATCACGTCGACCTGCACGATGTGGTCATCGAGCTTCTGCCGGATCATTTCCTCGAGCGAGGCATCGCTCCCGCCCGCTCGCCAATGACGTCGCAGATAATCCTTGTAGTGATGAAGGCAGCCCAAGGCGATCCCTTCCACTGCCTGGACAATGACTTCCTGACGCTCGACCGCAAATCCGCGATCGGCCCCTTCAGGCCAGCGATAGGGTGTGTTCAGCTCTTCATCGACGACCAACGGCTGCTGATCGATCATCCGTTGCAATACTGTGTCGACCAGATGGTCGATGAAGCGTGGGTCGATGTTGCCCTGGTAGAAGTGGGTACGCAGTTCGACCAGCAGTTGCTCCTGCAATACCTCCAGAAAGGTCATCTGGGTATTCAATCGCACGTCGATCTCGGCTTGCCATCGCGTCAGTCTGTGCAGGATCGCCTGTGCTGTTTGCGCCTGGGGGAAAGGTATCGGCCCCGTGCCGTTCGCCTTCCCTTGCTGCTCGGCAGTGTTGTCCATCACATTCCTCCCTGTTGTGTGGACGGTCACCTTATCCATCGGCCAACACGCCCTGGCCATACATATGTATATCGGTGCGCCAACCGCCGGCAGACGAGACGCGCTTATCCACTTTGACGGCGAGCTGGCGTACACTGCGCAGCTTTCGCAGCCCTGGGGCTGCCCCAGCAGATTTATTTCCAAAGGTGCCCGCCATGCCTTGGCTGCAAGTACGCCTGGCCATCAGCCCGGAACAAGCCGAAACCTACGAAGACGCGTTTCTGGAAACAGGTGCCGTGTCGGTAACCTTCATGGATGCCGAAGACCAGCCGATCTTCGAACCGGAACTCAATACCACCCCGCTGTGGGCCCATACCCACTTGCTGGCGCTGTTCGAAGGCGGCACCGAGGCGGCCACCGTACTGGCCCACCTCGAACTGCTGACCGGCAGCCCTCTGCCGGAACATCACAGCGAAGTGATCGAAGACCAGGATTGGGAACGCAGTTGGATGGATAACTTCCAGCCGATGCGCTTCGGCCAGCGCCTGTGGATCGTACCGAGCTGGCACGCCGCACCCGAGCCCGACGCGGTCAACCTGCTGCTGGATCCAGGCCTGGCGTTCGGTACCGGCACCCATCCGACCACCGCGTTGTGCCTGGAATGGCTCGATGGCCAGGACCTGAAAGGCTGCAACGTGCTCGATTTCGGCTGTGGCTCGGGGATCCTGGCGATTGCCGCGCTTCTGCTGGGCGCCAGGGAAGCGGTCGGCACGGACATTGACGTCCAGGCCCTGGAGGCGTCTCGCGACAACGCCGGACGCAACAACATCGCTCCTGAATTGTTCCCGCTTTATCTGCCGCAGGATTTGCCGCCCGTCCAGGCCGACGTGCTGGTGGCCAATATTCTGGCCGGACCGTTGGTATCCCTGGCGCCGCAACTGTCAAGCCTGGTCAAGCCGGGCGGACGCCTTGCGCTGTCGGGCATTCTCGCCGAACAGGGCGAAGAGGTTGCCGCTGCTTATGCCGCGGACTTCGATCTGGACCCGATAGCCAATCGTGATGGCTGGGTGCGCATCACCGGACGTCGGCGCTAGAATGGCCGCCTGTATTCACCGGATTGCCGCATGACCGACAGTTTCGTCACCCAGTGCCCGCATTGCCATACCAGTTTCCGCGTCAGCCATACTCAATTGAGCGTGGCGCGCGGGGTGGTTCGCTGCGGCTCGTGCCTGCAGGTGTTCAATGCCGCACGACAGCTGCTGGAGCAACGAGCCGCCAAGGAAGCCTCCGCCCCCATTGCTCCGCCGACCAAGCCTGCCGCCGCCGAAACGCCACCCCGTGCAATCAGCCAGAAACAGTGGACTGCCGCCGAACTGGACCTCGATGACCTGGACAAGGAACTGGCTCGCCTGGAACGGCGCGACAAACGCGCACCAGGCAATACCGGTCGGCGCCGCGAAGACAGCCTGAGCGCGCAACGCGACGCCCTCTCCGATGGGCAGGAGTCCTGGCCGGACAGTCTGTACAGCGAGTCCCCCGCCGAACGCTTCGAATCTGCCATCCAGGCACCCGTCGAGCCGTTCTCGCCCCACGAGCCGGCCCGGCCGCCGCGCACGGAACCCTCTCTGTCTCTGGCCCTTGAACCCCTTGAGCCAGACGACGAACCTGTCGCCCCGCTACGCCTTGAACCCGTGGACGAACCAGGCGAACACCTTGAGCGCCTGTCCGCCACGGATGATCTCGACGAGGAGCCGGAGCCAGCGCTGCCGTCGCGCAAGAAGCGCGAGCGCCAGGAGCCCGGGATACGTGCCGAGGTCCTGCAGGACCTGGACGACGACCCGCTGCAACTGGACTGGCGCAAACGCCGCTCACCCTGGGGGCGGCGCCTGCTATGGAGCCTGTTGATACTGTTGGCCGCAGCGGCCCTGGCCGGACAGTACATTGCCTATCACTTCGAGGAATTGGCCCGCCAGGACCAGTATCGCCCATGGTTCCTGCAAATCTGCCCGGTCATCGGCTGTGATGTGCCCTCCAAGGTCGACATCGCGAAGGTCAAAAGCAGCAACCTGGTGGTGCGCAGCCATCCGGAATTCAGCGGTGCCTTGGTCGTGGACGCGATCATCTACAATCGTGCGCCCTTCTCCCAACCGTTCCCGCTGCTGGAACTACGGTTCGCCGACCTCAACGGGCACTTGATCGCCAGCCGCCGCTTCAAGCCAGCGGAATACCTGGGCGGCGATCTCGAAGGCCGCGGCGAAATGCCGCCCCAGACCCCCATCCATATCGCGCTGGACATCCTGGACCCCGGGCCTAAAGCAGTGAACTACAGCCTGAGCTTCCACTCGCCCGAGTGACGCGGCCAGGGTCAGTCGTTTGACGACAGCTTTCTGACCGGGCCCAGCCAGACCAAACCGCTGGCAATAACAAACCAGCTGTTCAGATTTTATCCAATTCGATCTTTATCCAGTCATCGAGAGCGGGTATCATGCCAACCCTTTTTCGAAGTCTCATGATCCGGCCCCACTTCAGGGAAGTCCTATGTCGGCGGTACGCATCGGCCCATATACATTGCAGAACGGTCTGGTTCTCGCCCCCATGGCGGGCGTCACCGATCAGCCCTTTCGTCAGATGTGCAAACGATTGGGCGCCGGTCTTGTGGTTTCGGAAATGGTCACCAGCGACATGACGCTGTGGAACACCCGCAAATCGCGTCTGCGCATGATCCACACAGGCGATCCCGAGCCCCGCTCGGTCCAGATTGCCGGTGGCGATGCGCGGATGCTGGCGGAGGCGGCCCGGGCCAATGTGGCGTTGGGCGCGCAGATCATCGACATCAACATGGGCTGTCCGGCCAAAAAGGTCTGTAACAAGGCCGCCGGTTCCGCGTTGTTGAAAGATGAAACCCTGGTTACCGAGATCCTGCGAGCGGTCGTTGCCGCGGTCGATGTACCGGTGACCCTGAAGATCCGCACCGGGTGGGACCGGGACAACAGGAATGGCCTGACGGTGGCGAAGATCGCCGAACAGGAAGGGATCACGGCGCTGGCGGTCCATGGCCGCACCCGTGCAGACCTGTACACCGGCGAGGCCGAGTACGACACCATTGCCGCGATCAAGCAGGCGGTGTCGATTCCGGTCTTCGCCAATGGCGACATCGATTCACCCGAGAAGGCCCGGTACGTGTTGGACGCGACCGGTGCCGACGGCCTGTTGATCGGCCGGGCTGCCCAGGGGCGGCCATGGATTTTCCGTGAGATCGAACACTTCCTGCGCACCGGTGAAAAACTCGCTGCGCCGCAATTGTCCGAGGTGGAACGAATTCTGCTGGAGCATCTGGCCGCGCTGCATGCCTTCTATGGAGAAGTCATGGGCGTACGCATCGCTCGCAAGCATGTAGGCTGGTATCTCGCAACCCTGCCGGGCGCCAGGGAGTTTCGCGCCCGCTTCAATCGTTTGGATGGTACGCAAGCACAATGCGCCGACGTTCAGGCCTTCTTCGCTGAACGTTACAAGAGCCTGACAGGGGACGAAGGGGTGGCCGCATGACGATGATGACCGAGACATTAGTGAGTGGAATAACACCCGTGAGCGACAACGTGAATTTGAAACAGCACCTCAATACGCCCAGCGAAGAGGGCCAGACCCTTCGCGGGAGCGTCGAGAAGGCGCTGCACAATTATTTCGCCCACCTTGAGGGCGCTGCCGTCACGGATGTGTACAACCTGGTGCTTTCCGAAGTCGAGGCACCCCTGCTCGAAAGCGTGATGAATTACGTCAAGGGCAACCAGACCAAGGCCAGTGAATTGCTGGGCCTGAACCGCGGTACCCTGCGCAAGAAACTCAAGCAGTACGATCTGCTGTAAGCATTCAATCAAACCAGAAAGGCGCCCGCGTAAAAAACGGTCGCCTTTTTTGCTGACTTCCCTTGCTTTTGATGGAAATTGAAATGACCGACCAGACCACCCGCCTGCCGATCCGCCGCGCCTTGATCAGCGTCTCCGACAAGACCGGGATCCTCGAATTCGCCCGCGAGCTGCAACAGCTGGGCGTCGAGATTCTTTCCACAGGCGGGACCTTCAAGTTGCTGCAGGACAATGGCGTCGCCGCAGTGGAAGTCGCGGATTACACCGGTTTTGCGGAAATGATGGACGGTCGGGTCAAGACCCTGCATCCAAAGATCCATGGCGGGATCCTGGGCCGTCGCGGCATTGACGATGCCATCATGAACGAACACGGCATCAAACCGATCGATCTGGTAGCGGTCAACCTCTACCCGTTCGAAGCCACCATCAGCAAGCCTGGCTGCGACCTGCCGACCGCCATCGAGAATATCGATATCGGCGGCCCGACCATGGTCCGCTCGGCAGCCAAGAACCATAAAGACGTGGCCATCGTGGTCAACGCCAGCGACTACGCCAACGTCCTGGAAAACCTCAAGGCCGGTGGCCTGACCTACGCACAGCGTTTCGACCTGATGCTCAAGGCCTTCGAACACACCGCCGCCTATGACGGCATGATCGCCAACTACATGGGCACCGTGAACCAGGCCGCCGAAACCCTGAGCACGGAAGGCCGCAGCGAATTCCCGCGCACCTTCAACACCCAATTCATCAAGGCCCAGGAAATGCGCTACGGCGAGAACCCGCATCAGAGCGCGGCGTTCTACGTGGAAGCCAAACCGGCCGAGGTCGGCATTGCCACCGCCACCCAGCTGCAAGGCAAGGAGCTGTCGTTCAACAACGTGGCCGACACCGACGCGGCGCTGGAATGCGTCAAGAGCTTCGTCAAGCCAGCCTGCGTGATCGTCAAGCACGCCAACCCGTGCGGCGTAGCCGTGAGCCCGGACGCCGAGGGCGGCATCCGCCAGGCCTACGAACTGGCCTACGCCACCGACACCGAGTCGGCCTTCGGCGGCATCATCGCCTTCAACCGTGAACTGGACGCCGAGACCGCCAAGGCCATCGTCGAGCGCCAGTTCGTCGAAGTGATCATCGCCCCTTCGGTCAGCGAAGAAGCCCGCGCCATTGTCGCCGCCAAGGCCAACGTGCGTCTGTTGGCCTGCGGCCAGTGGTCGGCCGACCGTGCACCGGCCTGGGACTACAAGCGTGTCAACGGCGGCCTGCTGGTACAGAGCCGTGACATCGGCATGATCGGCAGCGAAGACCTGAAAGTCGTGACCCAGCGCGCGCCGAGCGAGCAGGAAATCCACGACCTGATCTTCGCCTGGAAAGTCGCCAAGTACGTCAAGTCCAACGCCATCGTCTACGCCAAGAACCGTCAGACCATCGGCGTCGGCGCCGGCCAGATGAGCCGCGTGAACTCGGCCCGTATCGCCGCGATCAAGGCTGAACACGCCGGCTTGCAGGTCAAGGGCGCGGTCATGGCTTCCGATGCGTTCTTCCCGTTCCGCGACGGCATCGACAATGCGGCCAAGGTGGGGATCACCGCTGTGATCCAGCCGGGTGGTTCGATGCGTGACAACGAAGTGATTGCCGCGGCTGATGAAGCCGGCATCGCCATGGTGTTTACTGGCATGCGTCATTTCCGTCACTGATACACCGATCCACTGTGGGTGCTGGGTTTGTGTGGGAGCTGGGCTTGCCCGCGATGCAGGCAACTCGGTCTATCAGGCAAACCGAGGTGATGCTATCGCGGGCAAGCCCAGCTCCCACACAGGCTCGCTCCCACAGAAAAGCACCTCAGCAGTGCTCCACAGAATCAGCGTCATCCGAGGTTTTTGAAATGAATGTTTTGATCATTGGCAGCGGCGGCCGTGAACATGCCCTGGCCTGGAAAGTGGCCCAGGATCCGCGCGTGCAGAAGGTTTTCGTGGCGCCGGGCAATGCCGGTACGGCCATCGAAGCCAAGTGCGAGAACGTCGCCATCGATGTGCTGGCCCTGGAACAACTGGCCGATTTCGCTGAAAAGAACGTATCGCTGACCATCGTCGGTCCCGAAGTGCCGCTGGTCGCCGGGGTTGTCGATCTGTTCCGCGCCCGCGGCCTGGACTGCTTCGGCCCGACAGCCGGCGCCGCGCAGTTGGAAGGCTCGAAGGCTTTTACCAAGGATTTCCTGGCGCGCCACAAGATCCCGACCGCCGACTACCAGAACTTCACTGAAATCGAGCCTGCCCTGGCCTACCTGCAGGAAAAGGGCGCTCCGATCGTGATCAAGGCCGACGGCCTGGCCGCTGGCAAAGGCGTGATCGTCGCGATGACCCTGGCCGAGGCCGAAGAAGCCGTGCGCGACATGCTCGCCGGCAATGCCTTTGGTGACGCCGGTTCCCGCGTGGTGATCGAGGAATTCCTCGACGGAGAAGAAGCCAGTTTCATCGTCATGGTGGATGGCAAGAACGTCCTGCCAATGGCCACCAGCCAGGACCACAAGCGCGTCGGCGACGGCGACAGCGGCCCGAACACCGGCGGCATGGGCGCCTACTCCCCGGCGCCGGTGGTCACCGCCGAGGTGCACCAGCGAGTGATGGACCAGGTGATCTGGCCGACCGTGCGTGGCATGGCCGAAGAAGGCAACGTCTATACTGGTTTTCTCTATGCGGGCTTGATGATCGACAAGGCTGGTAACCCAAAAGTCATCGAATTCAACTGCCGTTTCGGCGATCCTGAGACCCAGCCGGTGATGCTGCGCCTGCAATCGAGCCTGGTGCTGCTGGTCGAAGCAGCCCTGGCCCAGGCGCTGGACAAGGTCGAGGCCCAGTGGGATCCACGTCCAAGCGTCGGCGTCGTGTTGGCCGCTGGTGGTTATCCAGGCGATTATGCCAAGGGCAGCGCGATCAGTGGTCTGGAGGCTGTTGCCCAGCTGGAAGGCAAGGTTTTCCACGCGGGTACTGCGTTGAAGGACGGCCAGATCGTCACCGCCGGCGGTCGCGTACTGTGCGCCACCGCCATGGGCGCCAGCGTCGGCGCCGCTCAGCAGCTGGCGTACAGGCTGGCTGCCGGAATCGATTGGGAAGGCTGTTTCTACCGCAAGGACATAGGCTATCGTGCCATTGCCCGCGAGCGTGGCGAAGATCTGCAATAACCCGGCCTTTCAGCCAGGCAGGGGCGTGTGGCCCTTGCCTGTCTGCCGGGGCGCCGCGCATAGTTATAATCTGGCCTCAACCTTTGAAGGGATTTCGCCGTGCGCTGGCTCAGGATTGCCATAGGCTTTACCGTCACCCTGCTGACACTGCTCTGCATGCTCCCGGCCCAGGCCGCGCCAGGCAGTGGCTGGGCGGCATTGCTCGACGAACAGGGCGACCTGAAGCTGAGCGACATCCGCTCCGCCCGCTACACCAATCAATTCAGCCCCGTCGATCTGGACCGCCTCAGGGCGGCCGAACCGGGGGGCGCGCTATGGGTGCGTTTCCGGCTGGCACCCGACAATCATGAACAGATCCTGCGCATCTTCGCCCCGGACCTGTCGCGCCTCAACCTCTATGTGCTGGACGGCGACGTACTGCTCGACCAACAGATCGGCGGCAATGCCCAGCCCCGCACCGAATCGTCCGTGCCCAGCAGCGATTTCATGCTGGCCCTGCCCCGTAGCGACAAGCCGCTGGACGTCTACCTGAGGCTGGCGTCCCGACACGAACTTCGCCCGTACATCACCCTGCAACCCGCAATCATGGCCGCCGCCGATCAGAACCAGACCCTGATCTACGGGCTGTTGTTCGGCTGTATCGCCATGCTGATCCTGCACAACCTCACCCGCTACGCCTACACCCGCTCGCGCAGTTGCCTGTGGCTGGCAGCGTGCGAGGGGCTGCTGATGTTGAGCCTGGTACTGCTGCTGAACCTGGCCGGGGGCTGGCTGCCGGACTGGCCAGCGGTGCAGACACCGGGGGCTTACCTGGCCCTGCTGTTGACCGCGCCCTGCGGCCTGATGTTCGCCTACCGTTTTTTCGCCCCCCTGGGGCCGCACCCGCTGAACCGGCTGCTGCTGGGGGACATCGTGTTCATCATGCTGTGCTGCCTGTTGCTGCTGTTCGTCAACACGCTGCCGCTCAACATCATGACCTATGCGCTGGTGGCCCTGGCCGGCCTGAGCATGCTGTTCGTCAGCGCCTGGCACTGGCAGAAGGGCTATCGCCCAGCCCGGCTGTTCGTCGCGGCCATGGTGGTTTTCAACCTGGGCACGCTGATTATCCTGCCGGCCTTGCAAGGCCTCACGGAAGTTGCGCCCCAAGGCCTGATCGTCACGTTGATGGTCTTCATCTGCGTCAGCGGCCTGTTGATGAGCGTAGCCTTGGGCGAACGCCAGCGTTCGATCAACGAGAGCCGCTTCAGCATCAGCCGTGACCTGGCGGCGAGCAATGCCGAGATCAATGCCAAGGCGGAATTCCTGGCCAAGATCAGTCATGAGATCCGTACCCCGATGAACGGCGTCCTGGGCATGACCGAACTGCTGTTGGGCACGCCCTTGTCGGTCAAGCAGCGCGACTACGTGCAGACCATTCACAGCGCCGGCAACGAGCTGCTGACCCTCATCAACGAGATCCTCGATATCTCTCGGCTGGAATCCGGCCAGATCGAACTGGACGACGTACAGTTCGACCTCAACGCCTTGATCGAGGATTGCCTGAGCATCTTCCGCGCCAAGGCCGAACAGCAGAACGTGGAACTGATCAGCTTCATCCAGCCCCAGGTGCCACGGGTCATCAGCGGCGATCCGACGCGGCTGCGCCAGGCGTTGCTGAGCCTGCTGGAAAATGCCCTGAAGAAAACCGACGAAGGCGAAGTCCTGATCGTCGTGGCCCTCGACGAGCGCAGCAACCAGCCACGCCTGCGCATCGCTGTGCAGGACAACGGGTCGCCCATGGACGCCGAGGAACGCGATACGCTGATGCACGCTGAGTTACACAGCAAGAACTTCCTCTCGGCCACGCGCCTGGGTGGCAACCTGGGCCTGGTCATCGCCCGTCAGCTGATCATGCTGATGCACGGCGAATTCGGCATCAAAAGCGGCCAACAGGGCAGCACCTTATGGCTGACCCTGCCGCTGGATCCGGATCGCCTCGAGCATCCGACTTCTGACCTCGATAGCCCGTTGCAAGGGGCACGAGTGCTGGTCGTCGACGACAACGAAACCTGCCGCAAAGTGTTGGTGCAGCAGTGCAGCGCCTGGGGCCTGAACGTCAGTGCGGTGCCTTCGGGCAAGGAAGCGCTGGCGCTGCTGCGCACCAAGGCGCACTTGCGCGATTATTTCGACGTGGTCCTGCTGGACCAGAACATGCCCGGCATGACCGGCATGCAGTTGGCGGCCAAGATCAAGGAAGACCCGAGCCTGAACCACGACATCCTGTTGATCATGCTCACCGGCATCAGTAACGCACCGAGCAAGATCGTGGCGCGCAACAGCGGGATCAAACGCATTCTCGCCAAACCGGTCGCCGGCTATACCCTCAAGACCACCCTGGCCGACGAGCTTAACCAGCGCAACAGGGGGCATGCCCCCAGCCAGCCATCGAATGCGGGCCCTACCGCACCGGTGAAAGTCCCCAGCGACTTCCGCATCCTGGTGGCCGAGGACAACAGCATTTCCACCAAGGTCATCCGTGGCATGCTCGGCAAGCTCAACCTGCAACCCGACACCGCCAGCAACGGCGAAGAAGCCCTCAAGGCCATGAAGGAACATCGCTACGACCTGGTTCTGATGGACTGCGAGATGCCGATCCTCGACGGCTTCTCCGCAACCCAGCAACTGCGCGCCTGGGAAATGGGCAACCAGCGGACCCGCACCCCCGTGGTCGCCTTGACCGCGCATATCCTGGCCGAGCACAAGGAGCGGGCACGCCAGGCGGGAATGGATGGTCATATGGCCAAGCCGGTGGAACTGTCGCAGTTGCGGGAGTTGATCGAACATTGGGTCGCCCAGCGCGAGCAGCAGAACCGCACCGCGCAAACGTCCTGAGCCGACAGACGTCACATCGCCTGATAGACTCCCGTCGTCCTCCTCCGCCTTGAGCCTCGACCATGCTCCATGTGCTGTTCAGCGTTTATCTGAAGATGCTGGTGCTCTATAGCCCGTTCTTCGTGTTGTCTTGTTTTATCGGCCTGACCCGCGGTTATTCACGCAAGGAACAACGGCGCCTGGCCTGGAAGGTCGCGATCGCGACGCTGGTCTCCAGCGTCTTGCTGTATTTGTTCGGACGGATGATTTTCAGCGTGTTCGGTATCACCGTGGATGCGTTCCGCATCGGTGCCGGCAGCGTGCTGTTCATTTCGGCGCTGGGCATGGCCCAAGGCAAGTCAGCCGTACAGACCGATAATGTTCAGCAGGACGTGACTATCGTCCCGCTGACCATTCCCCTGACTGTCGGCCCTGGCACCATCGGCGCCTTGCTGGTGATGGGCGTGAGCCAGCCGCACTGGGACGACAAACTCACCGCCATCGTCAGCATCGCCCTGGCCAGCTTCACTGTCGGCGTCGTGCTCTACCTGTCCAGCCGCATCGAGCGGATCCTGGGTGACCAGGGCTTGCAGATCGTCAGTCGCCTGATGGGACTGTTTGTCTGCGCGCTGGCGGCGCAGATCATCTTTACAGGGGTGAAAGGTTATCTGGTGCCGTAGCACGGAGCTGTCTTCAAGAGCTCTCTTCAGGAGCTCTCTTCAGGCCTGACGGCGGCGGTGGAATCGTTTTTTCAGGACTTCCCTGCGGTGTTCCCCCAGGTACTCTTCGATGTCCTGGCGGAAGTCTTCATAACGCGCCGGATTGAAGGTCACGTAGGATTTGCCACGGAAAATTTCCCGTGCCGAAGATTGCCAGTTCACAAACAGAACGCCGCCGTTGTTCGATGATCCGGTCTGCCTGATCGAAGCGGATGACGCAATCAGGATGCCGTTGGCCAGTTGTTCGCAGGGAATCACCGACAGACGTGCGCCCTCGGGCGTCTTGACCTGGCTGTTGAACAAATTGAGGGTGGGCTGATCCTGCTTCAGACCATCGATCGTGGTATTCACCACGGCGCCCAGCACGGCTGCCGCCGGAACGCTGGCCTTCACCCCATCGATGATTCCTTTGACGATATCGCTGATCACGAAGTCCATGTTCACACGCTGGGAACTCTCGGAGTAACGGGTATAGCCGTCATCGGCCACGAAACAGCCCAGGTCATGGAGGCAACGGATAAACGAGTCGTACCATGCCAGGGTGTTCTTGCCGCCAGGCACCTCGAAGTTGGCCTCCATGATTGCCATGGTCATGAGGTTTTCCATAATCGCCATGTTGGTGAGCGACATGTTGTTGCCATAGCCCAACAAGGCATCCCCCAACATCAGTGCATCCAGGTCCCTGGTCGGGCTGTCAGTCAGTTCGGCGGATCGACGCACGCGCCGACTGGCAGTGACCAGCGCCTTGCGCCTGTTGAGACGGGCGCCGATCAATTCAATACTCTGGGCGACACTGATTTCACTTTCAAACGGTTCCATATAACTTCCTTTGTTATGTAACGACCGCTCCTGCGGACGAACAACAATCTAATTTATTATCCGGACAAACCGCAACAAAACCCCATTTCAATATATGTAATTCGTACTTTACTTAACGACAAAACATCCGGCTTTAATTTAATCACTTATCCACACACACATCTTCCGCTCATCGTTGTATTTATGCATAACAACACGACGGAGACTTTCCCTTGAACAACGTATCACTCACCGGGCTGATCACCGGGCCCAACCTGTTTTCCTATATTGGTACCCTTTCCCTGCAAGATCATAACGACATCGCTGACTGTCATAACATCGCAACGCTGTCGGCTGACCTGGGTCATAACCGCTACACCGACTCCAGTGGCTGGTTCGAAGAATACGTGCGCACCTTGAATTTCCTCGGCTGGTCGCTGTACGGCGACTCCATCCTTACTCGCACACAACACATCGAGTCGGGCTCCGTTGCAGACTTTCTGGTCCAGAGCGCCGAGGCCATGAGAGACTCACGGCAAGCCAATGCGATGATCGACACCCTCGACACATTGAAAACCAACTCACCCGCCATGCTGTCCTTCGACCAGGAAACCAGGGAAGGCGAAAGTTTTCAGATTATTCCGGCCCGCTACGACGCCCAGAACAACCTGAACATTGCCGTCTATAAATTCGAGTTGAGTGTCGATATAAAGAAACATCACTTTCTGTTCTGGAACTGGGAAAGACGTTCGGCAACCATCGTCCAGCAGCGGGCCTTTCTGCGACTGGACCGGAATGAACTGGACCGCAAAAGAGCACTGATAAAAAAGAAACTGAACGAGCAGCTCATGAGGCGATTCAACCTGAGGAGAATCGCCTCATGAACCCAGCGAATGAATCAGCCGCTCGGCTACTTTTCGTACAAACCCTGATCCGCGAGGCTTTTTTCCCCAACTTCCGCAACGCCCAGCAACGCTTTCAGCGTTAAGCCACCCTGGGCGTTCTGCCGGGTGTCCATCCGCTGTACCAACTTCGAAACGGCATAATCCCCATGGCCCTTGAAGCTGAGCACGACGTCACCCCGCAAGCCGATGTCCCTGGCATACGCCTCCCGGAAGATCACGCTGTGGCCATTGTCCGGGTCTATGACCACCAGATGCTCGTCGACAATACTCAACAGCAACTCGTCTGGTTCATCCAGCTCCCAGATCATCTTACCGGGCCCTTTCGCCGTGCTTTCAAGGGTATGCCGACAGTTGAGCACGACCGCCTCGAGTCTCAGCCAGGCCGCCTTCGACAGCCGAAAGCTCTTCACTCCCCGCCCCATGCGCAGGACCAGCGTCGTGACACCATCCGGCATCAGTGGCAGGAAGTCATCGACCTGCCCCTCGACGACCATGACTTCGCCATCGCGCTGCACGTAGCTGAGGGAACCCGCGAGTTCCATGCCCGGATAGGTCAACAGTTGTCCATTGCTGTTCTGATGGATCAATACGTTACTTTCGCGCTGGGTTCCAAGCACCTCGAAGGATCCCGGAATCGCGGTCCGTGGGACACGAATCATGCGTTTGCTCTGGGTGACGAACCATTTCAGGTTTTCGGGATCCTCCACCGACAGCAGTGAGCTATGGGCTGGATAGTCCATCAGTCGCTTGAGCGCCTCGCGCTCGCGTCCCCCCTGAGCGGCAACCCACTCAAGTGTGACACCGGTCATCAACGCCGGCTCCCGATCCCGCAACGAGACCACCACGCCTTCGAATGTCACGCCACGCAGCCCCGCCCCTTCGACCGTCAGTTCGACAAATTGCCAGGGTGCCCATTCGCGTTGCGCAACGGGTAGCGCATCAGCCTGCAATAATCGTGAACCTGTTCCAAAGGCCGATGCCAGCCGTTGCGGGTCGATAAATCCCTGGCGATAGACCTCTCCACTCGAAACATCGAACAACCAGGCCGCCTCCCCATCCGGGGTTACTCCCAGCAAGCGCACTTCCTTGCCACGACCCGGTTCGGCCAGCAACACCCGGCTCCCGATGCACCAGGCACACAGCGTCGCGTCGCCATTGAAGTTGCGCAAGCCGATAAGGGCCAGGCGCTCGTCTGGGTTGCGCCGGGCCAGTGAAGCCAGTTCGGACCACCACTGCGTCCGGTCTTTGAACCAGGCCTCAGTCACGCCTCCCAACTCCAGGTCTCCCCGATCCGTCAGGTTGTAGAACAAACCATCCGTAGTCAGCGCCAGGTACCCATCCTCGACAGCGATGACATTTTCCAGCTTGTCCGCCCGATGGAACCGGCTGGACCACTGTCCTTTACCCTCCACCAGGGGGCGCTGCCTGCGACAGAGTTCCTGTTTGAGCCTGTCATAGATGACAAATACGTCGCTGCCGTCAGCTGGCGCAAGCAGTGTCAGGTCCGTCATGTTCTTGATCGAGTCCGGCCATCCACGATAATGATTGCGTCCCGGTGAGGGACGGATGATCAACTGGTCGCTGCCGCGAACCCAGGCCATGTCCCGTAGTGACTCTTCGATCTTCCAGCAAACGGAAACAAATGGTGCCGGGCGCCAGTTGACCGTGACGAAGGTATCGTCATGATCGGCATAGAGCGTTACCGGATAAGCGTTGCCCAGCACCTGCGTCCAGTCGGCCAGCGTCTCACTGGCGCTGAAAATGGATTCCAGGGTCGGGTCCAGGTCTCGCGTTACCGAACTCAGCAGCAACTGTCCATCATGGATCACATAGACCAGTCGCTCGGTTGTCTGGTCAATGCGGGTGATCTCCTGCACCACATGAATCACACCCTGCGCGTCCGCCTCGACACCCTTGATGACGGTCGCCGTCTCGCTCGCGGCCCAAAGCCAATAGCGATGGCTCAACAACCCGGTGAGGGCGTCGACTTGCCAGATCACCAGGCTCTGCGGCTCGAAGAAGTAGGCATAGCCACCCGCCACTGCGCCCAGCGTGGCATCCTCGGCGCCTGGCAGATCGTTGCGGATATACAGGAAGCGGTCTTCCCTGGCGTCGTACCAGGCCGTGATGTACCGGGGTTCATCCGTCTTCTCGAACGGAATCAGGTAGCGATGGATCGGTGTGTAAGGCAACGCCAGACGGTGTTCTTGAACCAGAGCCTTCAGGTGCGCTTGCAGGGCCTGTCGATCCACGCCCGATGGCACATCCTGCTCGATCAGGATGAGAGAGCTCGTAATCAACTCAACCCGGAATAACTGATTGTCGGCGAGCCGGAGCAGTATTTCGTGGTGACCATCCCCTGTAAGCATCACCTCCACGTCACTCACGAACAGCTTGGTGTTGCGCTCAAAGCGAACTTCACGTTCGCGAGCCCAAGGAGCATCCAGCACCCAGGTCGACTTCTGCGACCTCAACGTCTCGAACGTCAGGTTCACGCCGGGACTGAGCAATACGTTGCAGCGTCCGCCGGCACCGCGGACCCGGTAGTTGATTTTTCCATGCCAGATGGCGGGAAGAGCAGGCACCACCAGTGAGCGCTCGAGAGTGTCGAGCATGACGTTGATCACGGTCGGTCGATAGTCCGGGACCATCCGGTAGAGGATGTAATCGCTCGGAAATGAATAGAACGAAAACAGGAACAGCCATCCACCATCGGCCTGCTTTTTCTCCAAGCGCCGCGCCGTGTCGAATCCGGCGTCATGGCGCAACCCGGCGAATGGCAACGCCTTGTATTCATAGCGGTAGCAGGTTTGCGGCACACAAGGCAGCACAATCGCCTCGGAGGCGGGCGGCATGTACCTGACTCGATCCGTCAGGCCTAGCTCTCGCCGGATGTTGATCGCTCGTTCGTAGTCAAGATCGAAGGTCGGGACACCGAAATGATCCCGTAACGGATACAGCCTGGGACTGTCCAGCTGAAGTCGGCCATGGGCCAGGTCCAAGGTCTGGATGATCAACGAGGGACGCGGCAACCAGCTTTTGCTACGGGCGTCAAACCGATAGGCCTGCAGATGCGCCTTGGTCACCTCATCGAAGAACAGCCCGACCTGCCTGGCCTCCTCGGCAATGCTTGCAAATCCCTGGGCCAAGGCTGCCAGTCCCACCGCCAGCCCGCCGAGGATCACCGCCGCGCCCCCGAGAAACGCTCCGGCGGTCGTGGCGCCGGCGGCGAGCGCTCCCGCCGACAGCACCAGGCCGGCCGAGTCGAACGCCAGTTGAGTGCCAAATTGGGCCCGGGTGACCTCGTTGGTTGCTGTCGCCAGTTGATAGATGTCGAAACCGACATTCGCCAGTTGCAGCACGCCGCCGGTGGCCTCGCTCACACTGGGCCCCACGGCAGCCTTGACCACCGGGGCGACGGTGCGCGCGATCAACTTCTCTTCGGCCAGCGCCTGTCGGACCAGACCGACCAGGCCCGCGACATCGACCACATTACCGTGCACCAACTGCGCGTAATTGACGTAGGCATGCAACCGTACCGCCAGGGACAGCGGCCGATCAGGCCCCTCATGTTCTTTGAGCGCGGTCATCAGCGCCTGGATGGTGAAGCCAGCATTGAGGGTATGAACACTGCCCACTTCGGCAGGATCGCTCGCAACGGCGGGTTTATTGGCCAACGCCAGGAAGCGTTCCGAGAGGTAATTCTTGATACGCAGGAGCCGATGGTCGTCCGAGATGATCCGAACCAACTGGTCGGGGTTCTGCGGATCGATCAGGCTTACCCGGTACGTACCGTCCGGTGCGATCTCCAGGGTTTCGAACAGAGGAACCCGTAGGGAGGCCGACGGATCCTGCTGCCAGAGCCGCGTCGTTACCTGCGCGATTTGTTGGCCCCACCAATGGCCGTCCAGTGCCAGCAGGCAACTGCCGAGCCGGGGATTGTTTATCAGCGATTGTCCACGGGCACTGGCCAAGCGCTGTTGCACAGGGCGTAGCCTCTGCCCGGGCAGCGCACCGGGCTGCAGCAGTTCCGAGACTTTGATGGTGTCCGGCAATACGGTTCTCGAAATTTTCGCACCGTCCAACTCGAACAGATCGAAGGTCGGCCGTGTCGCCTCTCCGTAGGCCGCGTAGTGAGCGGCCATTCCCTCTTCGAGAAAAAACCGCTCCAGTGCCTGCCTGAACCGCGTGGCATGGGCGAACTCGAAAAGACCGAAATTCGGATCGTAGAAATGATAGGTGCTGCGTTCGCCCTCGAAGGTCCTGCCCACCAGCATGGCGTGGTTATCCGAGTTGAGCATCAGCGTGCTGGTGGTCGCCCTGGCTTGCAAGACTTCCACCACCGCCTTCAGGTCCGAGCGCGCCAGTGCCACACCGACCTCGCTCGCCTGAACATCGCGCAAGGCTTCCACCCCTTGCAGGAAGGTCATGCAATCGCTCGCCTCGGGTTCGATGGCCCCCAGGTAGAATCGCTCGCGCAGGGTGTTCACCGCAGCCTTGTCCGTCGACAACGCGGCCGCCATGATCAGGCTCAGTGGATAACAGCGCCCACCGACTCTGTCGCCTTCGCCCTGGAGCAGCAGGTCTTGCGGCACCAGCTTGATCGCGTCGGCTTCAAAGCCGTCCAGGACGACACCGAGGCGCTCAATGACCCGCACGCGGTATTCAAGCTTCGCCAGCCGCTGGATCCGAGCCACTCGCTGCCCCCATTGGCGCAACGTCAACGGCTGCTCCAAGGCGTTTTTCTTCAATCCCAAGGCGGTTTCAGCATGCACGGCCGGGTAGTCGACAGGGTCGGCCAGCCCGGCCAGGAATGCCGGTGCGCGCTGTTGGTACAACGCCTGCTCGATCACCGCATAACTGCCGGCGGTACCTCGTTCACCCAGGTTATTGGCCAGGTTATCGAGCTGCGGGCGAACGGCGTCGAAGCTGCGGTTATCCAGCGACTGTGCACCGACCAAGGTCCCCAGGAGCAGACGCTGCAGCGGACTCAACTGTGCCGCTTCAAAACTGCCCTTGGCGAATCGCTCCAAGAGTTCGACGACAGAAAGCCGCTGCGTCTGTGGATCACCCAACGACGCGGGCGGCAGCAGGCTGGCGCTTTGAGCACGGATCGACTGGCGCGCCTCGAAACTCAGCGGTATAGGCCGGTCGAAAGCCACCACACCGGTATGGCTACGCCCCATCATCGCCATGAAAGGTTCACCCAACTGATCGGCCAGATGCTGCAACAGGTCGGTGGACAGCACATGGCGTCCTTCCACCAACGGCCAGCCTTCATCGAACTGGAGCGTGCGGTATTTGAGCAGCTCCGCCAGATCACCGGCGTAACGGGCCTTGAATCGGCCTTCCTGCCAGCGTTTCTTCTCGCCATCGAGCCACTGTTGGGTGTCGCTTTCGTTCTCTTTCCAGGAATGATCCTGCTCTTCTTCGGTAGCGCGGTTGACTGTGGCAACGGCTGGAATGGCGATCCCGACCCGCCAGTTCTCGGCACTGCGAGGGGTGAAGTTCGCCCGTTGATAATCGGCCATACCCTCGCGCATGGCGCCAGGTCCGGTCAGGTAGATCGTTACTTCGCTCTGGGGACGAATGCCGTCGCTGTAATACGTCGCGGCAGCCTGCACGAGGAAGGACACCGCCATCTCCGCCTCCGAAGGCAGCTCATGCAACGGACCAAACACGTCGGTCGCGGCTTGCTGCGCCAGACCGGCCATGGCATCGACATCGATAAGCGCGACGTTTTGCTCGTCGGCCAGGCGAGCGGTGGCGTCGACGATTTCATAATTGAGCCGGAAACGTTCGAACACCGTCTCGAGCATCGCCGCCCCCGGGTGGGCCATCAGGAAAGCGTTGCTCAGGGAATTCTGCTCAGCGACGGCACGCAGTTCATAGGGGCGCGCAAGACGCTCCACCGGGGTGCGAAAAACCTGATTGAGCTCCGGCTTGCCGTCTGCAAAACGCGTGAGCGCCTCGATATTCTCCGCCGGGATCTGCCCCAGATAGTCAGTGTATTGGTGACGCAACGCCTGACGGCCGGGCATCCATTCAGGATTGCGGTCTAGCAGCAATTGCAGCACGCCCAGGCGCGCATCGGTCTTGAACCCGCGAATATCCACCCCGCCCAGTTTTTCCTGCAATGGCGGCAAGTTGTCGACATCGGCATAACTGCCGCCTTCGTTGAACAACGCTTCGAGACGCACCACATCGGAACCCGAGGCCAGATTGCAACGCAGGCTGATCTCGCGCTCGTAAATATCGTTCAGGTGCAGCGGCACATCACCGTGGGCAAGGTCGCGCAACGCCAGATTTCCTTCGGACACAGCGGAAAGACTGAGCCGGTTGGCGGCCCTCAGGGCAGTCAGCCGCGCCTTGTCCTCACCATAGGCCCGGACCAGCAGGTCAATCCTCGCGTCATCGGCGCTGCCGCCGTTTTCCACGAACTTTTTAATGTGCGCGAACATTTGTTGTTTCAAGACGATGACCCGCTCTTCATAGCGGTCGCCCAACTCGGAGGGATCGATAATATCTTGTGCGCCATTGAGCATTGCATCGGCCTTGGCGGCTTCGACAATGATCCGGTTGGTTTCATACGCCAACAATGCATCACTGTCATACCAGAGATTAACTTGATAGCCCTCACCGGCCATCACCTTTTTCCAGATAGTTATATAGTCGCGCTGAATGGCACCCATGCCGCCCCCCAGCCAGACGAAATGCAATTTCTTCGGCACTTCAGTGGCCGGCACCTTTAGTTGCTCGACGCTGTGATGCAAACGCTCTTCATAATCTTCCACAGTGTCGTGGATGTACGTCAGATCAACCGCCGTCGTGCCACCCGACGGCTCCAGTTCCGCCGTGCGGCGGCGTCTGCCACCCCGTTGCAGCGCCCCCAGCGCCTGCTTGAGCAGCCCCAACGGTTCCAGCATGCCAGGCGCATCCAGCGCGGCAATACAGCCAAAGTAATAGCGCAGCACTGCATCGTACCGATCGGTGCCTTTATACGTGACCAACGCCTGTTCAATATCCTTCAACTTCAACAAGCCGACGAAATCGACGTAACCGCGCATTGATGTAAACCGGGTTTCACTCATGAACAATACTTCCATTTATTGCATGTAAACAGGCCGAGGCCCGCATCGGAAAAACAGTCATCCACAAGTGCATCCCAGCACTTGGACGTTAACGTTCGGAAAATAAATCTCTCGATGACCTTGAATGAAAGTAACCCACGATCAAGGCGCCACTCAAACCCAATAAATTTCCAAATAAAAAACAAACTCAATGTTGCAAGCGCACGCCATCCACAAGTGACAAAACTTATAGAGCGACTCTAAATAGGACACTGACGAATTCAGCGGTGATGGCAGCCCGAACGGGCTGCCGAATCGAATCAACGAGGTTTGCTGCCGTACCAGCGCGGCGTATACACCCAGTCGCCCCCTTCAGCGCGGGGGAACACACACGTCGTGGAGGACCCCACCAGCACCATGGTGCGCATGTCCACCTGGTCCGGGGTCAGTTGTCCCAGGGTGGTGACCCGCAGGGTCTGACCCGGACGGCCGATGTCGCGCCCCAGGACCACCGGAGTGTCAGACGTGCGATGCTGCGCGACGATGTCCAGCGCACGCCCCAGTTGCCATGGTCGCGACCGGGAGATCGGGTTGTAGAACGCCAGGGCCAGGTCGGCCTGCGCCGCCAGGTCCAGGCGCGTCTCGATGATCGACCAGGGCTTGAGATTGTCCGACAGCGACATCACGCAGAAATCATGACCCAAAGGCGCACCGGCCTGGGCCGCCGTGGCAAGAGAGGCCGAGACGCCGGGCAGGATTTGCAGGTCGACGTTGTGCCAATGGACGTCCGTTGACTCATGCAAGGCTTCCAGCACCGCTGCGGCCATGGCGAACACGCCCGGATCGCCAGACGACACCACCACCACGGAGCGTCCCTGGGCCGCCAGTTCAAAGGCGTGTCGAGCGCGCTGCATTTCTTCACGGTTGTCGGTGCAATGCTGCACCTGATCGTCCCGGAACGGCCCCGCCATGCGTACGTAGGTTTCGTACCCCAGCACATCGGTGGCGCGGTCCAGTTCGGCCCGCACGGCCGGCACCATCAGGTCTGCCGCCCCTGGGCCGAGGCCGATCACCGCCAGGCGTCCGCGCCCGCGTCCGATCCGTTGCGGATTGAGGGGCTGCTCGGCCACGGCAATGGCGACGTCATTGACGATTTGCAGCGAAGCCGGTTGACCCAGAGCCTCGCCCAACCAATGCGCGATGTCGTCGCCGGCCGCCACAAAACGCAGCGGCACGCCCAGGGCCGAGGCCGCCTGATGCAACTCGGGACGCGCCATCTCAGTGTCCACTGCCAACAGGCACGCCAGTGATTGCATCGCGAGGCCCGCCTGAAGCAAGGCGTCGTCGATGGCAGTGGCCACATTCGCCACGCCGGCCTTCAGCGCCACCACTACTTGGCGCGGGTAGATACGCAGCTCGTCGACCACCGGAACGGTCGCGCTGCAATCGATGCGAATCGCCAGGCGCGCCCGCTCGTCCTGGGGCAGCTGCGCCTGGTCCAGCCAGGGGGCGGCGCCTTCGATACGTACCGGTTCGCCGGCCAGCAGGTCGGAGACGAAGCGCTTGCCTTGCTCCAGGTCGTCGAGGCGGTAACCGCTCGGTGGATTGAGCAGGCACGTGCCAAAGCGCAGTTCACCGCTGGTGGTAATCGCTGGGGCGACTTGCAGGCTGGCCGCAATCTCCCGGGCCAGGACATTGACGCCGCCCAGGCCGCCCAACAGCGGCACCACGGCACTGCCGTCTTCCGCCACTGCCAGCACGGGCGGCTCGACGCCTTTTTCCAGCAGCAGCGGCGCCAGGGTACGAATGACGATGCCGGCCGCGCACAGGGCGATGATCGGCGTGTCTTGTTGATAAAGCTCGCGCAGCGTCGCGCCAAACTCGGTGTAGGGGCGATCCACACCCTCGACCCGCCCGGCCAGACCGTGAATCAACGCGTCGGGATAGCGCTGCTGGATCCGCCGGGCCGTTGCGAGGCTGCCCGGCCCGAGGATGACGATTGCCGCAGTCCTGGACGTCATCCTTGCCACCGCTCGCCCGGCACGATGATCAGCGAGAAGTACGGCGAAGACATCGGCTCGACTTCATCCAGCGGCACGATCTTCTGATTGGCCATGGTAGCCCGCTCGACGTAGAGCGCCCGTCCGTCCAGGCCCAGCTCACCGAGCACCTGGCGGACCTTGGGGAAGTTGCGCCCCAGCTTCATGATCACCGCCGCATCGGCATCGGCCAGGCGGCGCTTGAGCTCGTCATGAGGCAGTACGCCGGACAGCACCGACAGGCTCTGGTTGCGATACACCAGCGGCGCGCCCAGCACCGAGGCGCCGCCGAGCATCGAACACACGCCGGGAACGACTTCGGCCTCGTAGCGCTCGGCCAGGCGATCGTGCAGATACATATAGGAGCCGTAAAAGAACGGATCGCCCTCGCAAATCACCGCGACGTCGCGACCGGCATCCAGGTGCACGGCCAGGTGTTCGGCGGCGGTGTCGTAGAAATCGGCAATCACCTGTTCGTACGACAGCGGCGCCGGCAGTGCTTCGGTAGTCACCGGGTAGACCAGCGGCAACAACGTTTGCTCTGTCTGCAAATGGCCCTCGATGATGCCAAAGGCGTTGCCCTTCTTGCCCTTGGCGACGAAGTACGCCACCACTGGCGATTCGCGCAGCAGGCGCAGGGCCTTGAGGGTAATCAGTTCCGGGTCACCGGGGCCTACGCCGAGGCCGATCAGACGTCCAGGCTGCTGCATCATTCAATCTCCGTAGCGAGGGCGTTGACGGCGGCGGCGGCCATGGCGCTGCCACCCAGCCGGCCTTGCATGATCACGAACGGCACGCCGCGGCTGTTGGCCGCCAGCATCGCCTTGGACTCGGCGGCACCGACAAAGCCCACCGGAAAACCGAGGATCAACGCCGGTTTCGGCGCGCCGGCATCGAGCATTTCCAACAGATAAAACAGGGCGGTCGGCGCGTTGCCGATCACCACGACGCTACCTTCCAGATACGGGCGCCACAGCTCCAGGGCAGCCGCCGAACGGGTATTGCCCAGTTCATTGGCCAGTTGCGGCACACGCTCGTCGCGCAGGGTGCAGATCACCGGGTTGTTGGCCGGCAGGCGAGCGCGGGTCACGCCCTCGGAAACCATGCGCGCATCACACAGGATCGGTGCGCCAGCAGCCAGCGCCTGACGCCCGGCCGTACCCGCGCCGTCGGAAAACTGCAGACCGTCGACGGCCTCGACCATGCCGCAGGCGTGGATCACCCGCACAGCGAGTTTTTCCAGATCCGGCGGGATACGCGACAGGTTGGCCTCGGCGCGAATGATCGCGAAGGAGTTGCGATAGATCTCCTGACCGTCGCGAATGTAATCAAGCATCAAAGGGGCTCCGGGGGTGAGCGTCGAACCAGTGGCCGAGCGCTTCAATCGTCAGGTTGCACGCCTGCAACGCGCCGAACCCCGGCAGCGTGGCATCGCGAAAATAGAGGTCGTAGCGACCGGGTCCGACTGCCAGCAAGGTGGCGGGCGCGACATGGGCCGCCGCGCAGGAACGAGGGCAGCCGGTCAGATGGATTTTCAAGGCCTGCCCGTGGCGTTGCAGCCGTTCAGCCAGTTGCCTGGCATCGGCCTTGGTATCGGCCAGGGCCTTGCCGCAGCCGCTGGAGCCGGTACAGGCGATGAGGGTCGCCAGAGGCTCATCGGGCGAGCACACCAGGCCCAGCTCACCCAGTCGCGCCAGCACCTGCACCGCGTCATGGCCGCCGACGTTGGGCAGCAGCAGGCTTTGCCAGGGCGTGAAGCGAAGACTGCCGTCACCCTTCTCCCGCGCCAACTGCGCTGCCCCCCGCAGCATGACGGCATCGAGCCGACCGAGAGGGGCCAGGGCGCCGACGTAGACCAGGTCGTCACGCTGGGGATGAATACCGATGTGCAATCCATCGACGGACGCGCCCCGCTGCCAGTCGAGGCAAGGTTGCAGCGCCACGCGACGGGCCAACCGGGCGATGAACTCATCCTCTGGGATTTCGGCCAGCAAATGCCGCATGCGTGTCTGGTCCGGGCGGGCCAGGTCGAGGAACAACTCCAGCACCGCCACCACCAGCGCGTGCCCTTGGTCCAGGGGCACCCTCCCCGCCGCCCTATCCAGCGGCGAGCCAGCCAGCCCGAAGGCCAGCCAGGACTCACCGCGATGGACAAGCGCGGATAACCACAGGTCATGGTGATGTTCGAGCATCGCCATGGCTTCACCGCCATCCAGTTGCACGGCGAATTTCGCCGACAGCTCATGGAAGCGTGCGTGGGTTTGCAGGGTGAGCAGGATCCGTGCGGCCAACGGTCGGGTATCGAACAGCATCTGCCGATCGATCCCGGCCGAGGGACTGAGCATCAGGTTGCGGACATCGTCGCCAGCCGGGGTATGGGGGCCCAATCCAGCGGCCAGCAACTGTTCGATCAGCGCATCCTGCGCCGCGCCAATCCCACGGATCTGCAAGTTGGCGCGGTTGGTCGCCTCGATGACCCCAGCGGCGAACCGCTCGGCCGCCGACGCCACGGCGTCGGCCTGAGCCGACTGAATGGACCCGCCGTCGAGCTTGATCCGGCAAATCCCACCGTCCAGCGCCTGGACGACACGCAACAACCCCGGACAACCCGTGGGGCGTATGACGCAGGAGGATGGATGTTCGTTCAAGGGAAAACCGGTCGATCAGCGCGCCGCATCGGCGAAGGACCGCCATTATGCCTGCTTTGACGGGCGTCATGAAAAGCCTGCCGGTCGGTTTCAGTCATGCGCAGTGACAAATAGGCAAGCCCGCCCGACAAAGGTTCTGCGGCAGTCTACATATCCTGCAACCAAGGCCTGTTTGAACAAAGCCGGAAGACCCGCTTCATTCAGAGAGCCAGGCAACCCTTCACCTCCCATCCTCGATAAGGAAATCAAGGAATGACACCTACCCCGAATTACACCTATACCCCAGCGCAGGTCAGCGCGGCGTACGACGAGCTCATTATCCCGCTCTTGAAGGGCATCACGGCCGAAACGGTTCCCAAAATGCTGATTACCGCCGGGTCCCAAGGCTCGGGGAAAACCTACCTGCTGGAAAAAAGCCTTCTGCCCACCGGGCGCTACGACAATTACATACGCCTGTACCTGCCCGAGTACCGTGAGAAACATCCGCAGTACGCCCGGATGATCAAGCACGGCGTGCTGCACGCTTATGAACACACGGAAGCATTCGTCCGGGACATCGGCACGAAAATCTTCGAGAAGGCTTTCCAATGCAAATACAACATCATCATGGAATGTGCGTTCGACAGCCTTGATTTCGCCGCCTTTCCCCCGGCGGCGACGGCTGCCGGGTATCAGTTCGAAACCCACATCATCGCCTGCAAGAAAGCCTTCGCCCACCTGTCGAGCATCAAGCGCGCACTCAAGGGCCTGGAAAAGCAGGAAATTGAACGGTTCGTCCCGCTCTCGGCGCTGAACGCCAGCCTCGGTAACGCCCAGGCGACCATCCACGCCTTCGAGACGGCCGCCAAGGCGGTCAGCGGCTCGCAGATTTTCCTGTATGAGCGAGGGTTCGGGCCCTTGAAAGAACGAATCCTGCGCGTCCAGAGCACGTATACACGAGCGTCGGACGGCACCGTGATCACCACCGGCCCCAAGGTGGCCTATGCGAGCGCTTTCGAGCTTATCGTCAACAACCGCCTGCACCTCATTGGCGACCGGGAAGAAATGGTCAAGGAATGCCACCTGGCGTTATGCGGGGCGCAGATGCACCCTGAACATGTCCCCGAGGCTGTTTTCAATGACCTGTACGCTTATATCCTCAAGTATGTCTATCGATGAGCCGGGGACGGTAGTGTCGAAGGTGCCGCCGTCATCGTCGGATCGCCACGCAAATCCTGTGGGAGCGAGCCCTGCTCGCGATGACGGTGAATCCGTCGATGCAGATGCTGAATGACAGACCGCTATCGCGAGCAGGGCTTGCTCCCACAGGTTCGCGGTATGATGGCGGCCCGGTTCGCAGCCTGACAGGCACGCAGGAAAACCCCATCCACACGAGGAACAAAGATGACCCCCTGGCTGACCATCGTGGGCATCGGTGAAGACGGCTTCAAAGGTCTGGGCCGCACGGCCCGCCACGCCTTGCTGCAAGCCTCGCGCATCGTAGGCAGCGCCCGTCAGCTGGCGCTATTGCCTGCGTGCATCCGCGGCGAACGGGAGCCATGGCCCAGCCCGTTTTCCCTCGAAACGCTGCTGACACGGCGGGGAGAATCGGTGTGCGTGTTGGCCAGCGGCGACCCGATGTTCTACGGCGTGGGCGCCAGCCTGGCCAGACAGCTACCGGCAGACCAGATGCAAGTCATCCCGGCACCATCCTCCTGTTCGCTGGCGGCGGCACGCATGGGTTGGCCATTGCAGGACGTCGTCACCCTGTCGTTGGTTGCGCGTCCCCTCGCAGCGCTCAACACCCATTTGTCCACAGGCGTCAGGTTGGTGATATTGAGCAATGACCGGCACAGCCCGGCCGCGGTGGCAGCGCTGCTACGCGAACGCGGCTTCGGACCCAGCCCGATGAGCGTGCTGGAACACCTCGGCGGCCCGGCGGAACGACGCATCGAAAACTGCGCCGCGCAATGGTCCGACCCGGCCATCGCCGACCTGAACCTGATCGCCGTCGAATGCCGGGCCGAGCCCCACGCATCGCGCCTGTCTCGCCTGGCGGGTCTGCCGGACAGCGCGTTCGAACACGACGGTCAATTGACCAAGCGCGACGTGCGCGCCATCACCCTGGCCCGCCTCGCCCCGCTGCCAGGCGAATTGCTGTGGGACGTGGGCGCTGGCAGCGGTTCCATCGGCATTGAATGGATGCGCACCCACCCCAGTTGCCGGGCCCTGGCGATTGAAGCCGACGAAGGGCGCCAAGGGTTGATCGAGCGGAATCGCGACACCCTCGGCGTGCCGGGCCTGCAATTGATTCGCGGGCGAGCGCCCCAGGCCCTCGAAGGGCTGGAGCCGCCGGACGCCATATTCATCGGTGGCGGAGTGACCCGCGAAGGCGTGCTTGACGCCTGCTGGGAACGGCTCAAGCCCGGCGGACGACTGGTGGCAAACGCCGTGACCCTGCAAAGCGAGATGACACTCATGAACTGGCGCGAACGTCACGGCGGCGAACTGACCCGCATTCACGTCGCCCAGGCCCAGCCACTGGGCGAGTTCGACACTTGGCGCCAGGCGCTGCCGATCACCCTGCTGGAGCTGGTGAAACCTCTCGATGCGTGACGAAACCGCCGAACAACCCGCCCCCCTGCGCAGCGGCCTGACCACTGGCAGTTGCGCCACGGCCACCAGCCTCGCGGCGGCGCGCCTGTTGCTGGGCGGCAGTTGCGCCGACGCCGTGGAGATCGTGCTGCCCAAGGGCAAACACGTGCAGATGCGCCTGGAGTTCTGTCGGCTGACCGAACAGGGCGCCGAGGCCGGGACGATCAAGGATGCCGGTGACGATCCGGACGTCACCCACGGCGCGTTGCTGTTTTCCCAGGTGCGCCTGCTGACCGAGCCGGGGGTACGTTTCCTGGCCGGGCGCGGCGTCGGTACCGTGACACGCCCCGGCCTGGTGCTGGCGGTCGGTGAGCCGGCTATCAACCCGGTGCCGCGCCAGATGATCAGCGATCACCTCGGCCGGCTGGCGGCGGAAACCGGCTATGCCGGCGGCTTCGAGGTCACGGTCAATGTCGAGGGCGGCGAAACCCTGGCGCTGAAAACCATGAACCCTCGGCTGGGGATTATCGGAGGTTTGTCGATCCTCGGCACCAGCGGCATCGTCCGGCCTTTTTCCTGCGCGGCTTATATTGCCTCGATCCACCAGGGCATCGACGTGGCGAAGACCAACGGCTACCTGCACATCGCCGCCTGCACCGGCAACGCCAGCGAAGACACCATGCGCCGGGTCTACAACCTGCCGGAAATCGCCCTGATCGAGATGGGCGATTTCGTCGGTGCCGTGCTCAAGCATCTGCGCAAGGTCCCGGTGGAAAAACTCAGCCTGTGCGGCGGCTTTGGCAAAATCAGCAAGCTCGCCGCCGGCCACATGGATTTGCATAGCCGTCACTCGAGCATCGACCTGCCACAACTGGCCGACTGGGCATCCAGCATCGGCGCTGATGAAGCATTGCAACAAGGTATCCGCGACGCCAACACCAGCCAGCAAGCCCTGGCGATGGCCAGCGCAGCCGGCATCGCCCTCGGCGATGTGGTATGCGAGCACGCCCTGGCCTTCGCCCGCAGCATCGTACCGGCGGAGGTCCAGGTGGAAGTCTTCGCCATCGACCGCCAGGGCGGCATCGTCGGTCATGCCGGTGTCTTTAAATGAACCGTCAAATGAGCCTTCAGATGAAACGCATCCTGCTGCTGGGCGGCATCACCGAAGCCCTCGCCATCGCCCGCACCCTCGGTCCCCGACACATCTACAGCCTGGCGGGCATCGGCCGCGTGCCGACGGACCTGACTTGCCAGGTGCGCGTCGGCGGCTTCGGCGGAGCCGAAGGGCTGGCGCAGTTCATCCGCGAACAAGGCATCGACCTGCTACTTGACGCCACCCACCCCTACGCCGCGCAGATCAGCCACAACGCCGCCCACGCAGCCCGCGTCTGCGGCATTCCCTGCTGGGCCCTGCGCCGTCCGGCCTGGCAGCCCCAGGCCGGCGACGACTGGCGCGACGTGGCCGACTGGGCCGAACTGATCCAGGCCCTGAAACCCTTTCGCCGCCCCCTGTTCACCCTGGGCCGGGAACCACTGCAACACCTGCACGAAATCCCGCCAGAGCAGTTCTGGACCTTGCGCGCCCTGGACGTCTACCCCGGTAACGAACGATGCGAAGTCATCGGCGCACGCGGCCCCTTTCACCTCGAAGACGAGCGCGCATTGTTCGAGCGGCGACAGATCGATGTGCTGATCAGCAAGAACAGCGGAAGCGCCGCCACCGAGCCGAAGCTGGAAGTGGCGCGGGAACGTGGGGTGCCGGTGTTGGTGTTGAAGCGGCCAGTGCTGCCGGCTGTTGATCGAGAGTTGCGGATGATCGACGAGGTATTGGCCGCATTGTCAGGGTCAGACGAATCCTGAAATCAGTCCGTTTTAAAGAAGTTTCCTGCCAGTTTCCAGGACGGAGCCGGCTATTTCATCCAGGCACTCGACTCTATAGTTGCGCTCCTGAATGCCTGCAAGCAACTCGCGACAATCATTCGTTCAGCTGATGGAGCCCTGGCTCGCCTCGGGAAAGTGTTGCTTGCCAATGTGTATCCCAAGGAATACGATCCACATGATCGATCTTGAACAATCCCGCACATTTTCAAAATGGCTTGATGGGTTGAAGGACGTCGTAGGGAAGGCTCGCATCATTGCCAGGCTCCGTTTGGCAACGCATGGACATTTTGGCGATTGCGAACCGGTAGGCGACGCAGTCTATGAGATGCGTATCCACTCAGGTCCTGGCTACAGAGTTTATTTCACCCGTCGGGGTTCCGCGTTGTATTTGCTGCTCGTGGGAGTGACAAATCGACTCAGAAACGGGATATCGCACGCGCTGTTGAAATGGCGCACCCCAAGGGTAATGAGGTGTGAATCATGGCTGAAGAGTACACACGTTTTGATGCTGCCACCTACCTCAGAACAGCTGAGGAAATGGCCGCTTATCTGGATGCTTGTTTAGAAGAGGACGCAGGGGACGGGGTACTGGTTCGAGCAGCCCTCAATGATATTGCTCGTGCCAAAGGCATGACACAGATAGCCCGCGATGCAGGACTGGGAAGAGAAAGTCTCTATAAGGCTTTGGGAACCACGGGCAATCCCGAATTCGCAACCATCATGAAAGTCATGAAAGCGTTGGGTCTGCGGTTACATGCGACCGCTATTTGAATTTATCCACATATTTCGGAGCTACCTGCCCCCCGACGGGGGAGCTCCCTCGCGACGAGAGCACTCATCTGACGATCTATTACTACTGTTAACCCAAACCCTGCGACCCTACACCGCATGCACCTTTTTTACTTCTGTCACCCGATCAGGCTAAATACCACCACCTGATCGCCCTACCGAGCGGATTGCCCCATGTCCCGACAACGGCTTGCATTTGCCTGGATCGCCTGCTTCGCAGTGCTGTTCAACATGCTTGCCATGCCGCTGTCCGGCACCGTCGCGGCGAGCACTAATACGCCGGCCGAGCAGCTGTTGTGGGGCAGTTTCTGTTCCTCCAGCGGCACGAAGATGGTGGCGATCTCCCTGGGCAAGTTCGAGCAGGGCACGCCGTCCAAGGACGACCATTCGACGATGCAGCATTGCTGGTGCTGCTCGGGTTCGCCGTCGTCGGTGGCGCTCGCCGGTCAAGCCCCGCAGTTGTATCTTGATGCCCGGCCGGTCCAGGGCGGTGTCATCCCCCCGGCACTAGACAGTCCTACGCCACGCCAGCAATGGCCGAGCCTCAACCCCCGCGCTTCGCCTCTGGTCTGATTCCTTTCGCAAAACATCTGCGCCTTGAATCGTTCCGGAGAATTGCCATGTTGAACAGACTTATCCTGCTGGCCGCCCTGTTGCTTCCCGTCGGCTTCGCCCAGGCTCACCAATACAAAGTGGGCGAGCTTGAAATCGCCCATCCCTGGTCCCAGGAACTGCCGCCCAACGCGCCGACCGTGGCCGCGTATTTCGTGATCCACAACACCGGCACCACCGCCGACAAACTGCTCAGTGTCGACGCGCCCATCGCCGCCAAGGCCGAGCTTCACGAGCATGTGAAGCAAGACGACCTGATGAAGATGCAACCCGTGCCCGTCGTCGAGATCGCTCCCGGCGCCACCGTCACCTTCGCGCCGATGGCTTATCACGTGATGCTGCTTGAACTGAAGGACCGCAGCCTGCTGAGCGACGGCAAGCGTTTCCCCCTGACCCTGCATTTCGAAAAAGCCGGGGATGTCACCGTTGACGTTGCGGTGCAGAAAAAAGCCCCCGACGGCACCAAGGTCGAAACCCACGCGCACTGATACCAGCCCATGGGTCTTCCCCGCACGAGGCCAACCAAACCCCGCCGC
Source organism: Pseudomonas sp. AF32 (assembly GCF_022342325.2). Lineage (NCBI taxonomy): Bacteria > Pseudomonadati > Pseudomonadota > Gammaproteobacteria > Pseudomonadales > Pseudomonadaceae > Pseudomonas > Pseudomonas sp. AF32. Next base: position 78,795 of record NZ_RQJK02000013.1, read on the forward strand.
CAGTCGATGAGCCTGGCACGCGGCAGTTGGATCAGCCTGTTTGCCATGCTGATGATCTTTATCGGTCCGCTGATTTCTCAGTCGATGCCGATGGGTCAGCCCGTGGCTGCGTCCATGCCAATGGACATGGCCATGAACATGTCGCAGGGTGCCCATGCGGCCCATGACGCCCCGGCGGCCGAACACTGCCAGCCCCGGAGCGAACACCACGCGCTGTGGGAAAAGTGCGGCTATTGCAGCCTGTTGTTCAACTGCCCCGCCCTGCCGGGAGGGCAGTCCTTCGCCGTTTTCGATACGCCAACGGCCACTACCTACACCAGCCCCTCCCCACGGCTGGGCCATGCCCGGAGGTCGTTCTTCCCCGGAGCCCGCACCCGCGCACCGCCCTTCGACGCGTAAACCCGACACTTACTTCACCCGGTCGCATTAGACAGCCCCAGGCTGCTCGACCGTGTCGTTTACGTCTGTTCGATGGAATCATCATGTCCAGGTTTTCTGCCGGCATCGCATTGGGCACCGCCCAGGTTCGATGCTCCCCTTTACGCCCCACGATCGCCGCGTTGTGCGGCCTGCTGCTCGCCCAACACACACTGGCCGAGGAACACGACCATCACGAGGGCCAGGTCGAAGAATTGAGCCCGACGGTCATTACCGCCATCGCCCCCAGTTCTCCCCTCACCGTCGTCACCAACCCCAAGGACCCGCGCCAGCCGGTACCGGCCAGCGATGGCGGTGACTACCTCAAGACCATTCCCGGCTTCGCCCTGGTGCGCAATGGCGGCACCAATGGCGACCCGGTGCTGCGGGGCATGTTCGGCTCGCGGCTGAATATCCTCACCAACGGCAGCATGCTATTGGGAGCCTGCCCCGGGCGGATGGACGCGCCGACGTCCTACATATCGCCGGAAACCTACGACAGGCTCACCGTCATCAAAGGCCCGCAAACCGTACTCTGGGGCCCTGGCTCATCCGCCGGGACCATCCTGTTCGACCGCGAGCCAGAGCAGTTCGGCGAGCTCGGTAGCCGGGTCAACGCCAGCGTGCTGGCCGGCTCCAACGGCCGCTTCGACAAAGTGCTGGATGCCGCTGCCGGCGGCCCACTGGGTTATGTCCGGGTGATCGGCAACACCGCCCACTCCGACGATTACCGCGATGGCAATAACGACACGGTGCCGTCGCGCTACGACAAATGGAACGGCGACGTCACCCTCGGCTGGACGCCGGATGCCGATACCCTGTTGGAACTGACCGCCGGCAAGGGCGATGGCGAAGCGCGCTATGCCGGACGCGGCATGGACGGTTCTCAGTTCAAGCGCGAAAGCCTGGGGCTGCGCTTCGAACGCTCAAACCTTGGTGAGGTGCTGGATAAAATCGAGGCACAGGTCTACTACAACTACGCCGACCATGTGATGGACAACTACACGCTGCGCACGCCGTCCGGCACCGGGATGATGGCTGGGCCAATGGCTTCCAACGTTGACCGCCGGACCCTCGGTGCACGGATCAAGGCCACCTGGCGCTGGGCCGACGTGCAGTTGATCAGCGGCCTGGACGCCCAGACCAACGAACATCGCCAGCGCAGCAGCATGGGCGTCGATACCTACAAGGACCTGCCCCGCACCAAGGACGCCGATTTCCACAACTACGGCGTGTTCAGCGAACTGACGTGGTACGCCGCCGACCGCGACAGGCTGATTACCGGCGCCCGCCTCGACCGCGCATCGGCCAGGGATTACCGGCAAAGTATCGGCTCCGGCATGTCGTCCCACCCCAACCCCACCGCCGACGAGACCCGTGCCGACACACTGCCCAGCGGTTTCGTACGTTACGAACATGATCTGGCGGACAGTCCTACTACTCTTTATGCCGGCCTGGGCCACGCACAACGTTTTCCGGATTACTGGGAGCTGTTCTCGCCAAACGCCGGCCCCGCCGGCTCGGTGAATGCTTTCGACTCGATCAAGCCGGAGAAAACCACCCAGCTGGATTTCGGCCTGCAGTACAAGAGCGAAACCCTGGAGGCCTGGGCGTCGGGTTATGTCGGGCAGGTGCGCGACTACATCCTGTTCGATTACACCCCCGGCATGATGGGGACGACTTCCCGGGCCGAGAACATCGACGCCCGGATCATGGGCGGTGAGCTGGGCGCGGCCTACAAGCTGACCGAGCACTGGAAAGCCGACGCCACCCTGGCCTATGCCTGGGGCAAGAACAGCAGCGACGGCAGCGCCCTGGCGCAAATGCCGCCGCTGGACGCGCGCCTGGGCCTGACCTACAGCGAAGACCGCTGGAGCACCGGTGCCCTGTGGCGCGTGGTGGCGGCGCAGAACCGCGTCGACGAGAACAAGGGCAACGTGGTGGGCAAGGACTACGGCAAGAGCTCGGGCTTCGGCGTGTTCTCCCTCAACGGCGCATACCGCATCAACTCGCACTGGAAGGTCAGCAGCGGCGTCGACAACCTCTTCGGCAAGGCCTACGCCGAACACCTGAACCTGGCCGGCAACGCCGGGTTCGGCTACCCGGCGAACGACCCGCAAGCCATCAACGAACCGGGGCGCACCTTCTGGACGAAGGTGGATATGAGTTTCTGACAATAACCAGAGCACAAAACCTGTGGGAGCGAGCCTGCTCGCGATGCGGTCTATCAGTCACATCAATGCTGAATGTACCGCCACTTCGCAAGCAGGCTCGCTCCCACAGGGATTTGACCGTACACCCCAATTTGCCAAGCGGAGCGCTTTTCGATGAGCCAACCGAAACCTAATTTCTACAACCTGGCCTGGCGCTGGCATTTTTATGCCGGGCTGTTCGTGGCGCCCTTCATGGTGATGCTGGCCCTGACCGGCATCATCTATCTGTTCAAGCCACAACTCGATCCGTTGATGTACGGCGACCTGCTGAACGTCCCGGCGGGGCATCACGCGATGACCGCCGACGACCTGCTCAAGCAGGTCCGCCAGGCCTACCCCGAAGGCCAGGTCAAACAGTACCTGCCGCCGATCAACGCCGAGCGCAGTGCGCAGTTCGTGGTCATTGACAAGGGCCGGGAGCTGAACGTGTTCATCGATCCCTACCATGGCGACGTGCTGGGCGAGCAGGATGCAAAGAACAACCTGCAAGCCATGGCCCGCGCGATCCATGGCGAGTTGCTGATCGGCACCGTCGGTGACCGGCTGGTGGAAATGGCCGCCGGCTGGGGCGTGGTGCTGGTGGTATCCGGACTCTACCTGTGGTGGCCTCGCGGCCAATCGTCGGCAGGGCTGTTGTGGCCGCGTTGGGCGGCGCGTGGTCGGGTGTTCTGGCGCGACCTGCATGTCGTCGCGGGCTTCTGGGGCGCCGCGTTCCTGCTGGTGATGCTGCTCAGCGGCATGACCTGGACAGGCTTCTGGGGCAAGCAATACGCCGACCTCTGGAACCGCTTCCCAGCGGCCATGTGGAACGACGTGCCCAAGTCCGACGTCGAGGCGCGCAGCCTCAACGATGCTCATCGCCAGACCGTACCCTGGGCCATGGAAAACACCCCGATGCCGATGTCCGGCGACCATGCCGAGCACATGAACCACGGCGACATGCACGCAGGTCCCGCCGCTCCGACCGTCAGCCTGCAAGCGGTGCAGGACATCGCCCACGAACGCAACGTGACGCCCGGCTACAGCATCACACTGCCAAAAACCTCCACCGGGGTGTTCACGATTTCAGTCTTCGCCGACGACCCGCGCAACGACGCGACCCTGCACGTGGATCAGTACACCGGCAAGGTGCTGGCGGACGTACGCTGGGAGCACTACAGCGTGGTTGCCCGCGCCACCGAAACCGGCGTGATGCTCCACGAGGGCAAGATGTTCGGCCCGCTGAACCAGATCATCGTGCTGCTGATCTGCCTGATGATCCTGCTCAGCGCCGTGAGCGGCCTGGTGATCTGGTGGAAGCGTCGACCCCAGGGAAGATTCGGCGTGCCGCCGTTGCGTCACGACTTGCCAACCTGGAAGACCGGGGTGTTCATCATGCTGGCTCTGGCGGCGATGTTCCCGCTGGTGGGGGCTTCGCTGGTGGTGATCTGGGTGATCGACCGTCTGCTCACTTCCCGCTGGGCGCAAGACCCTCAAAAAGATGCTATCCCCTGAGGGACAATCAAGGCCGAAACAGGTCGCCACAGGATTCAAGTTGAAGGATGCCATTGCAAACGTGAAGGTTCTCCACCTCAACGATGCTGACGCCTTCGACTTCGTTGGGAGTGCCGCCGCCGTAGTCGTTTCTGCACGTCACGGTGATGCGGCACTGCCCGTTGCCCTGAGGCTCGATCACCGCGGGAGCTGGGCGCCCGGCATCCGTCGCGCTCACCGTCGCCTTGCAGCTCGCGCTGATCGGATTAGCCATCCATGCCTGCTCACAGGAGGATTCGGAGGCACCCACCGGAGGAACGAAAATGCCCCCAAAGGCCAACGCGCCGATAAACGTCCCGAGCCTGGTCGTTGTCATGGCCTGTCATCCCTGGTTCTAGGGGAGGACACAGGCTAACGCGCCTCCATCCTCCAAAACTACTGTCAGCTCTGACAGGTCTTTGCGAGCATTTGAGGCCGTTTCATTTTCATGCTGAAGAAAGTGCGTTAACGGAAGGTGTCGCGCCCCCCTTACAATCGCGGCCGCCATTCGATACCTGGGCTGTTTCCTTTGGGAGCGAGCCTCCACAAGGCAACGGTGCCGATCCAAAAGACTTTGAGTAAATGATGACCTCGCTCACCCTCTCTCACCTCGCCTGGACACCCCTGGGCCAGGGCCACTGCCATCACCAGTTCCAGCTGCGGGACGTCACGCTGCAGGTGGCGGCCGGGGAGTTCGTCGGTTTGATCGGCCCCAACGGCAGCGGCAAGACCAGCCTGTTGCGCTGCGCCTATCGCTTCAATCGGCTGGAAAGCGGTGAGGTGAAACTCGACCACCACAATGTCTGGCGACAATCGTCGCGCTGGTGCGCGCAGCGTATCGCCGTGGTGTTGCAGGAATTTCCCGACGCCTTTGGCCTGACGGTGGAAGAAGTGGTCGCCATGGGTCGTACACCCCACAAGGGCCTGTTCGATGGCGATAACCATGAAGACCGGCGCCTGGTACTTCAGGCCCTGGCAGCAGTCGGGCTGCAAGGCTTCGGCGACCATGGCTTCGCCACCCTGTCGGGCGGCGAAAAGCAACGTGTCATCCTGGCCCGTGCCCTGGCCCAGCAGCCGCAACTGTTGATCCTCGACGAGCCGACCAACCACCTCGACCCCCGCTATCAACTGCAACTGCTGCAACTGATCAAGGGCCTCGGCATCGGTACCCTCGCCAGCCTCCACGACCTGAACCTCGCCGCGGCCTTCTGCGACCGGCTGTACGTGATCGACCACGGCCAGATCGTCGCCAGTGGCACGCCGGCGGAAGTCCTGACCGCCGCGCTGCTGCGCGAAGTGTTCGGCATCGAAGCCCTGGTGGACGCACATCCCCTGGCCGGCTACCCACGAATCACCTGGATAACCCAACCATGACCCTGCGTTCTCTGCTACTCCTGCCACTGCTGCTGTGCAGCGCCCAGGCCTTGGCCGAAGCCACCCGCTATCCGTTGACGATCCAGAGCTGCAACCGTCAGGTGGTGTTCAACGAAGCACCCCGACATGCCGTCAGCCATGACATCAACATGACTCAGATGATGCTCGCCCTCGGGCTCAAGCCGCGCATGGTGGGCTACAGCGGCATCAGTGGCTGGAAGTCCGTGACGCCCGAGATGGCGAAGATCCTCGAGGGCCTGCCGGAGCTGGCGGCCAAGTACCCTTCCGTGGAAACCCTGCTCAATGCCAATGTGGATTTTTTCTTCGCCGGTTGGGACTACGGCATGCGGGTGGGTGGCGACCTGACGCCACAGACCCTGCAACCGTTGGGCATCAACGTGTACGAGCTGACCGAATCCTGCGCCTTCGTCATGAAGCGCCCGGCGGCTTCGCTGGAAGACACCTATAACGACCTGCGTAATCTCGGGAAGATCTTCGACGTGCAGGATCGCGCCAACCACCTCATCGCCACGATGCAGGCCCAGGTAGCCGACCTCCGTCGACAATTGCCAGCCGACCGGCCACGGGTGTTTCTCTATGACAGCGGTGAAGACCGCGCCATGACCTCCGGCCGGCTCGGCATGCCCCAGGCGCTGATCGACGCGGCCGGTGGGCGCAACATCCTGGATGACCTGGAAACCAGCTGGACCCGGGTGAATTGGGAAAACGTGGTGGAGCGCAATCCCCAGGTCATCGTGATCGTCGACTACGGCGAAGTCAGCGCCGAGCAAAAGCAACAGTTCCTGCTGGACAACCCGGCCTTGCAATCGGTGGACGCGATCAAGCATCGCCGTTTCATCGTGATTCCCTACGTCCAGGCCACGCCGGGGATCGATAACGTGCTGGCGGTGCAAACCCTGGCGAAGGGTTTCCACACCCCATGAACGCTCGTCGCTATAGCGCATTGCTGATGTTGCTCGGCGCGTTGATGCTGGTGTCCTGCGTGGTGTCCCTGGGCTTCGGGCCTGCACGAGTCCCGGTCGCCGTGGTCTGGGACATTCTGCTGAACAAGGCATTCGGTGTGGGGGACGTGTATTGGTCGCCCGGCCAGGAACACATCGTGTGGCTGATCCGCGTACCGCGCCTGCTCCTCGGCGCCCTGGTTGGAGCGGGGCTGGCGCTGATCGGTGCGGTGCTGCAAGCGGTGACTCGTAACCCACTGGCGGATCCACATCTATTGGGCGTCACTTCCGGCGCGACCCTGGGCGCAGTGATCGTGGTGCTGCATGTCGGCGAAATCGTCGGCCTGCTGACCCTGCCCTTGGCCGCGTTCATCGGTGCGTTGCTGAGCATGTTTCTGGTGCTGGCAATTGCCAGCCGCCAGGGTCGCCTGGAAAGCGACCGCCTGTTGCTATGCGGGGTGGCGGTTTCCTTCGTGATGATGGCGGCGGCCAATTTGCTGCTGTTCCTGGGGGACCATCGCGCCAGCTCTGCCGTGATGTTCTGGATGCTCGGCGGCCTGGGCCTGGCGCGGTGGGAGCTGCTGGCGGTGCCGGCCGTCAGCGTGTCACTCGGCCTGCTGTTGCTGCTGGGCATGGCCCGGCCGCTGAATGCATTGATGGCCGGCGAGCAGACCGCCGTAACCCTGGGGCTGAATGCGGCACGAGTGCGCTTGTGGATTTTTCTGATTGCCTCGCTGATGACCGGCGTGCTGGTGTCCATCAGCGGCTCGATCGGTTTTGTCGGGCTGATGGTGCCGCACATCGCCCGTCGGCTGGTGGGGGCCGAGCATCGTCGGCTACTCCCAGCGTGCGTGCTGCTGGGCAGCCTGTTCTTGATCTGGGTGGACGTCGCCGCCCGCACCCTGATTGCCCCTGAGGATCTGCCGATTGGTGTCGCCACCGCGGCCATTGGCGGGTTGTTCTTCATCGGCTTGATGCGGCGGCGCTGATCCCCCTTTTTCTCCCACAGGAATTTTGCAAATCCTGCGCCCCAATGTGGCGCATCTGGCGCACCAGCTCCCATAAGGCGTTCCCTCATGGTGCGCGGCTCTACTTGCCAACCACGCCATCCCCTTGTTTCCAAGCCTCCCCCCAACCGGGCACACCCCTTGCAAAAGCCCCTTTCAGCGTCCGCATCTGCCCACCAAGAACACTCATAAAGTCACGGAGATCGCACCATGAAACGTCGTAGCTTGATCAAGGCTTTCACACTCTCGGCCAGCATTGCCGCGATGGGCATGGCCTGGACCGTCCAGGCCGCCGAGACCATCAAGGTCGGTATCCTGCATTCGCTGTCCGGGACCATGGCGATCTCCGAGACGTCCCTCAAGGACATGGCGCTGATGACCATCGACGAGATCAACGCCAAGGGCGGTGTGAACGGCAAGAAACTGGAAGCGGTGGTCGTGGACCCGGCGTCGAACTGGCCGCTGTTCGCCGAGAAGGGCCGGCAGTTGCTGACCCAGGACAAGGTCGCCGTAGTGTTTGGTTGCTGGACCTCGGTGTCGCGTAAATCCGTGTTGCCAGTGTTCGAAGAACTCAACGGCCTGCTGTTCTACCCGGTGCAATACGAAGGTGAAGAGATGTCGCCGAACGTGTTCTACACCGGCGCAGCACCGAACCAACAGGCGATACCGGCGGTGGAATACCTGATGAGCGAAGAAGGCGGCAGTGCCAAGCGCTACTTCCTGCTGGGCACCGACTACGTTTACCCACGTACCACCAACAAGATCCTGCGTGCGTTCCTGCATTCCAAAGGCGTGGCGGACAAGGACATCGAAGAGGTCTACACCCCGTTCGGTCACAGCGATTACCAGACCATCGTCGCCAACATCAAGAAATTCTCGGCCGGCGGCAAGACGGCGGTGATTTCCACGGTCAACGGCGACTCCAACGTACCGTTCTACAAGGAGCTGGCGAACCAGGGCCTGAAAGCCACCGACGTTCCGGTGGTGGCGTTCTCCGTGGGTGAAGAAGAACTGCGCGGCATCGACACCAAGCCGTTGATCGGCAACCTGGCGGCGTGGAACTACTTCGAGTCGGTGGATAACCCGGCGAACAAGAAATTCGTCGATGCCTGGAAAGCCTACGCCAAGGCCAAGAACCTGCCCGGCGCCGACAAGGCCGTCACCAACGACCCGATGGAAGCCACTTATGTCGGTATCCACATGTGGGCGCAAGCGGTGGAAAAAGCCAAGTCCACCGACGTCGACAAGGTACGTGAAGCCTTGGCCGGCCAGACCTTCGCCGCACCGTCGGGCTACACCCTGACCATGGACAAGACCAACCACCACCTGCACAAGCCGGTGATGATCGGCGAGATCCAGGCCGACGGTCAGTTCAATGTGGTCTGGCAGACCGAAGGCCCGATCCGCGCCCAGCCGTGGAGCCCTTTCATCGCCGGCAACGACAAGAAGCCCGACTATGCGGTGAAGAGCAACTGAGCCCATGGGTGTTGGCCCCGGATCCGGGGCCAACACCCATCCCCTTGTGGGAGCGAGCAGGCTCGCTCCCACAAAAAAAGTACGAGCAAGGCCTGACATATGCCCACTGCCCTCTACCGCCTCATCCTCGCCCTGGCGCTGCTACTACCCGCGGTCGCCTATGCCGGCGACGCCGAGGACTTCGTCGCCGCCAACCCGACCCAGCAGGCCAGGCTCCTGGAAACCTGGGCCGCGCAGCCCGAGCCTGAGCGCGTCGAGCTGGTCAATGCCTTGCAACAAGGCCAGTTGACCGTCGACGGTCAGCCCAAGACCCTGCGCCTGAACAACCGCTTGCGAGGGCTGATCGAAACCGCCCTGGCCAGCCATCAATTGCTGGCTGCCGATGCCCGTGTACGCCTGGGTGCCGCGCAGCAGTTGCAGAAAAGCGCCCGCCCGGCACAGCTGGCTTTCCTCGATCGGCAATTGGCTGGTGAACAGGACGAAGATGTGCATGCCGCCCTGAGCCTGGCCCTGGCGAATCTGCAACTGGCGGATACCAACCCGAGCGTGCGCCTGAACGCCGTCCGGCTGCTGGGTGAAACCGGCGACCCGCTGGCCCGCACCCGCCTCGAAGGCCTGCTCGAACCCGGCGTCGAAACCGATGACGGCGTGCGCACCGCCGCTGAAACCAGCCTCGCCCAGGTCAAGCGCAAGCTTCTGGTGGGCGAGCTGCTGGGGCAGGCCTTCAGCGGCATGTCCCTGGGTTCGATCCTGCTGTTGGCGGCGTTGGGCCTGGCGATCACTTTCGGTTTGCTGGGGGTGATCAACATGGCCCACGGCGAGATGCTGATGCTCGGTGCCTACTGCGCTTATGTCGTGCAGATGCTGTTCCAGCGCTTCGCCCCGAACGCCATCGAGTTTTACCCGCTGATCGCCCTGCCGGTGGCGTTTTTCATCACTGCCGCCATCGGCATGGCCCTGGAGCGCACGGTGATTCGTCACCTCTATGGGCGTCCGCTGGAAACCCTGCTCGCCACCTGGGGCATCAGCCTGATGCTGATCCAATTGGTGCGCCTGGTGTTCGGTGCGCAGAACGTCGAAGTCGCCAACCCGGCCTGGTTGTCCGGTGGGGTCCAGGTGTTGCCGAACCTGGTGCTGCCGTACAACCGCATCGTCATCATCGCCTTTGCACTGTTCGTGGTGGTGCTGACCTGGCTGTTGCTGAACAAGACCCGCCTGGGCCTTAACGTCCGCGCCGTGACCCAGAACCGCAACATGGCCGCCTGCTGCGGCGTGCCCACCGGTCGCGTGGACATGCTCGCCTTCGGCCTCGGCTCAGGCATCGCCGGTCTCGGCGGCGTGGCCCTGAGTCAGATTGGCAACGTCGGCCCGGACCTGGGCCAGAGCTACATCATCGATTCATTCCTGGTGGTGGTCCTGGGAGGCGTCGGTCAGTTGGCCGGCAGCGTGTCCGCCGCGTTCGGCCTGGGCATCGCCAATAAAATCCTCGAACCTCATATCGGCGCGGTGCTGGGCAAGATCCTGATCCTGGCGCTGATCATTCTGTTCATCCAGAAGCGTCCGCAAGGCCTCTTCGCCCTCAAAGGACGGGTAATCGACTGATGAACCAGCCCCTGATGCTCACCGCCGCGCAAAAAGCCGGCCCCAAAGTCACCGTCGTCGTCGGTGCGCTGATCCTGGCCTTGCTGCTGAGCCTGCCGCTGCTGTCGCTGCTGCCGCCAGACAACGTCCTGCACGTCTCGGCCTACACCCTGACGCTGGTGGGCAAGATTCTCTGCTACGCCATCGTCGCCCTGGCGCTGGACCTGGTCTGGGGCTATGCCGGTCTGCTTTCCCTGGGTCATGGGCTGTTCTTCGCCCTCGGCGGCTACGCCATGGGCATGTACCTGATGCGCCAGGCTGCGGGCGACGGGCTGCCGGCATTCATGACCTTTCTGTCATGGACCGAATTGCCCTGGTACTGGACCGGCACCGACAGCTTTCTCTGGGCCCTGGGCCTGGTGGTGCTGGCACCCGGTTTGCTGGCGCTGGTGTTCGGCTTCTTCGCCTTCCGCTCGCGGATCAAGGGCGTGTATTTCTCGATCATGACCCAGGCCCTGACCTTCGCCGGGATGCTGCTGTTTTTTCGTAATGAAACCGGCTTCGGCGGCAACAACGGATTCACCAACTTCCGTTCGATTCTGGGCTTCGGCATCACCGAACCGGGTACTCGCGCCGTGCTGTTCCTGCTGACCGTGCTGTTGCTGGCGGCCAGCCTGTTCATCGGCTGGCGCCTGGCCCGCAGCAAGTTCGGCCGGGTACTGACCGCCCTGCGCGACGCGGAAAACCGCTTGATGTTCTGCGGCTACGATCCGCGAGGGTTCAAGCTGTTCGTCTGGGTGTTGAGCGCTGTGTTGTGCGGCCTGGCTGGCGCGCTGTATGTGCCGCAAGTGGGCATCATCAACCCCAGTGAGATGTCGCCGACCAACTCCATCGAAGCCGCCGTGTGGGTGGCCCTTGGCGGTCGCGGCACCTTGATCGGCCCGCTGCTGGGCGCCGGGGTGGTGAACGGCATGAAGAGCTGGTTCACCGTGGCGTTTCCTGAATACTGGCTGTTTTTCCTCGGTGCGCTGTTCATCGTCGTGACGCTGTACCTGCCCAGGGGCGTAATCGGATTGCTGAAGAAAAGGGGCGAATCATGAGGATCACACCCACGGCTCAGTTCATGCTCGAACCGGCTTTTTATCCGCCGGAACCCAACAAGGACGCCGGCAGCAGCCGCGACGCCATCGGCCTCGGCCAGGCGGCCGGCGAGGGCCTGAACACCCGCCACGGCACCATCCTGACCCTGGAAGACATCAGCGTCAGCTTCGATGGCTTCAAGGCCCTGAACAATCTGAACCTGTACATCGGCGTCGGCGAACTGCGCTGCATCATCGGCCCCAACGGCGCGGGCAAAACCACGCTGATGGACGTGATCACCGGCAAGACCCGGCCCAGCCACGGCAAGGCCTGGTTCGGCGAAACCCTGGACCTGACCGCCATGAGCGAAGTGCAGATCGCCCAGGCGGGCATCGGCCGCAAGTTTCAGAAACCCACGGTGTTCGAAGCCCTGAGCGTGTTCGAGAACCTGGAGCTGGCGCTCAAGACCGACAAGTCGGTGTGGGCCAGCCTGCGGGCGAAACTGACGGGCGAGCAACACGACCGCATCAATCAAGTGCTGGAAACCATCCGCCTCACCGCGTCAGTCAATCGCCCTGCCGGCTTGCTTTCCCATGGGCAGAAGCAATTCCTGGAGATCGGCATGCTGCTGGTCCAGGACCCACAACTGTTGCTACTGGACGAACCCGTGGCGGGCATGACCGACGCCGAGACCGACTTCACCGCCGAGCTGTTCAAGTCCCTGGCGGGCAAGCATTCGCTGATGGTGGTGGAACACGACATGGGGTTTGTCGGCGCGATTGCCGATCACGTTACCGTGCTGCACCAGGGCAGCGTGCTGGCCGAGGGGTCGCTGGCGCAGGTGCAGGCCGATGAACGGGTCGTTGACGTTTATTTGGGCAGATGAATCGACCAGCTTCGAGCCGCAAGCTTCAAGCGACAAGCTAAAGCCAAGCCGTACACCGTCCCGCTCTTACTTGCCGCTTGAAGCTTGCCGCTTGAAGCCCTACGAACGGAGTTCAAATGCTACAAGTCCTACATCTTCACCAATACTACGGCGGTAGCCACATCCTGCGGGGCCTGTCGTTCGACGCGAAGGTTGGCGAAGTCACTTGCCTGCTGGGGCGCAATGGCGTGGGCAAGACCACCCTGCTCAAGTGTCTGATGGGCCTGTTGCCGGCCAGGGAAGGTGCGGTGAGTTGGGAGGGCAAGCCGATCACCACGTTCAAGCCCCACCAACGGGTTCATGCCGGCATCGCCTACGTGCCTCAGGGCCGGGAGATTTTCGGGCGGCTGACGGTGGAAGAGAACCTGCTGATGGGCCTGTCGCGTTTTCCCGGCTCCGAGGCCAAGGAGGTGCCGGCGTTTATCTATGAATTATTCCCGGTGCTGCTGCAAATGAAACAGCGTCGTGGCGGTGACCTCTCCGGCGGCCAGCAACAGCAACTGGCCATTGGCCGTGCCCTGGCCAGTCGCCCGCGCCTGCTGATCCTCGACGAACCCACCGAAGGCATCCAGCCGTCGGTGATCAAGGAAATCGGGGCCGTCATCAAAAAACTGGCAGCCCGGGGCGACATGGCGATTTTGCTGGTGGAGCAGTTCTACGATTTCGCCGCCGAGCTGGCCGATCAATACCTGGTGATGTCCCGGGGCGAGATCGTGCAACAGGGACGCGGCGAAAATATGGAAGCCGAGGGTGTGCGCGGACTGGTTACGATCTAGTCTTGGGCGTCCCGATAATTATCAGAAATCATGAATCTACCTTTATCTTCGCCGCCCCTGTTCACACCCAGCTGGCACGCCGAGCTGGAACTCGGCTACTCCCGTTTCGGCGACTGCACGCGCCCGGTACAACGCCGCCATCAAGGCCCGTTGCGGGTGCAGAAGCATCTGTACGCCGAAGGCGCCGAGGTCTGCCAGCACATCATTGTCCATCCACCGGGCGGGATCGCCGGCGGTGACCGCCTGGATATTTCGGCCAACGTAGGCCCTGGGGCCTGGGCGCAGTTGACCAGCCCCGGTGCGGCCAAATGGTACCGCGCCGCCAGTCCTGCCTATCAGCAATTGACCTTGAACGTAGCCCCCGGCGCGACCCTGGAATGGCTGCCCCAGGAAACCATCGTGTTCAGCGCGGCCCAAGCCGAACTCAGCACCACCATCGACCTGCACGGTGATGGGCGCTTGTTCTACTGGGACATGGTTGCCTTGGGTCGCCCCGCCAGCGGCGAGCGCTTTGATCATGGGCATTTCCAGTCGCGGCTGGACATTCGCCGCGACGGACAGTTGCTCTGGCACGAACGCCAGCGCATTGTCGGCGGCGACGGATTGCTCGACTCCCCCATCGGGCTGGGCGGTGAGCCGGTGTTCGCCACTCTACTGGTGACCGGTGAGATTGACAGCGAGCTGCTGGAGCGGTGCCGCTCTCTCGGGCACCCCGTGCGCGGTGACCTGACGCAGTTGCCTGGCCTGCTGGTAGCACGGTGTCTGGCGAGCGAGGCGTTGCTGGCGCGGGGGTGGTTGGTTGAACTGTGGCGGCTGCTGCGCCCGGCGCTGCTCGGTCGGGAGGCGGTGCCCCCGAGAATATGGAGCACATGAATCTGCTTTCCTGTGGGAGCGAGCCTGCTCGCGATAACGGTGTGTCAGTCAACATCTATGTTGAGGCGACCATAGCAACTGCGAGCAGGCTCGCTCCCACAGGGGGGATTTGTGTTGGTAGCCCGAATTTTTTATCTGCCTTTTATGGATTGCACATGGACCTGACCCCACGCGAAAAAGACAAGCTGCTGATCTTCACCGCCGGCCTCGTCGCCGAACGACGGCTGGCCCGTGGCCTGAAGCTCAATTACCCGGAAGCCATGGCCTTCATTTCCGCAGCCTTGCTCGAAGGCGCCCGCGACGGCCAGACCGTGGCCGAGCTGATGCATTACGGCACGACACTGCTGACCCGCGACCAAGTGATGGAAGGCATCCCGGAAATGATTCCGGAGATCCAGGTCGAGGCGACGTTTCCCGACGGCACCAAACTGGTCACCGTCCACCAGCCCATCGCCTGAGGCAGCGCCATGACTTACCTCGTCCGTGACGCTCGCCCCGCCGACTTGCCGGGCATCCGCGACATCTACAACGACGCGGTGCTGAACACCACCGCCATCTGGAACGAACAGGCAGTGGACCTGGCTAATCGCCAAGCGTGGTTCGACGCCCGGCAATCCCAGGGCTATCCGGTGCTGGTGGTGGCCGATGCCGACGAAAACGTACTCGGCTACGCTTCATTCGGCGACTGGCGCCCTTTCGATGGCTTCCGCCACACCGTCGAGCACTCCGTGTACGTGCGCAGCGACCAACGTGGCAATGGCCTCGGACCGTTGTTGATGGCGTCGCTGATCGAGCGCGCCAGGGCTTGTGGCAAGCATGTCATGGTTGCCGCCATCGAAAGTGGCAATACGGCCTCGATTCGCCTGCACGAGCGAGCCGGTTTCGTCACCACCGGGCAGATGCCCCAGGTGGGCACCAAGTTCGGTCGCTGGCTCGACCTGACCTTCATGCAGTTGATGCTCAACCCAGGGGCGCCCGCGCCTGCCGTCGACAAGGAGTGAAACCCGATGAACGCCGCCCAATTGCGCCGAGTCCACGCTGAAAGCTTTGCGCATTATCGCCAGGGCCTGATCGATCTGTTGCTCGACGCCGTGGGCAACAGCGCCAGCGTCGGCTTCATGGCTG
Source organism: Pseudomonas sp. AF32 (assembly GCF_022342325.2). Taxonomy (NCBI): domain Bacteria; kingdom Pseudomonadati; phylum Pseudomonadota; class Gammaproteobacteria; order Pseudomonadales; family Pseudomonadaceae; genus Pseudomonas; species Pseudomonas sp. AF32. Next base: position 94,116 of record NZ_RQJK02000013.1, read on the forward strand.
ACCTGGATGCGACCCAGGCCCGCGCCCATTTCGATGAGGTTCAGGCCGGCCTCAACCAAGGCAGCCTGTTGCTGTGGGTCGTGGTCAAGGATGAGCAAGTGCAGGCCAGTGTCCAACTCGCCCTGTGCCAGAAACCCAATGGCCTGAACCGCGCCGAAGTGCAGAAGCTGCTGGTGCGCGGCGATGCCCGTCGCCGTGGCCTGGGCCAGCAGCTGCTGAGCGCCCTGGAACTCGGCGCACGCCAGCACAAGCGCGGCCTGCTGTACCTCGACACCCAGGCCGGCTCCGACGCCGAGGCGTTCTACCGCGCCATGGGCTACACCCGCGTCGGTGAACTGCCCGACTACTGCCAAAGCCCGGACGGGACGTACACCCCGACCGCAATCTACTACAAGCTCTTGGGGCAACCACAATGATTCCAGGCCAATACCAGGTCCAGCCCGGCGACATCGAACTGAACGCCGGCCGCCGCACCCTGACACTGACCGTGGCCAACAGCGGCGACCGGCCGATCCAGGTTGGCTCGCACTATCACTTTTTCGAAACCAACGACGCCCTGACCTTCGACCGCGCCGCCAGCCGCGGCATGCGCCTGAACATCCCGGCCGGCACGGCCGTGCGCTTCGAACCGGGCCAGAGCCGGGAAGTCGAGCTGGTCGAACTGGCCGGGTTGCGGCGGGTGTTCGGGTTTGCCGGGCGCATCATGGGCGATCTTTAAATCCCGGGGTGTCTGCACCGGCTTCATCGCGAGCAGGCTCGCTCCCACATTTGATCGCGTCCCCTGTGGGAGCGAGCCTGCTCGCGATACGTGAGCGCAGCGAACGGTTCCAACCTTCAATCGAACTCAAGGCAAGCACATGAAAATCTCCCGCCAAGCCTACGCCGACATGTTCGGCCCCACCGTCGGCGACAAGGTCCGCCTGGCCGACACCGAGCTGTGGATCGAAGTGGAAAAAGACTTCACCACCTATGGCGAAGAAGTGAAGTTCGGCGGCGGCAAGGTGATTCGCGATGGCATGGGCCAGGGGCAGTTGCTGGCCGCCGAAGTCGTCGACACCCTGATCACCAACGCACTGATCATCGACCACTGGGGCATCGTCAAGGCTGATGTCGGCCTCAAGGACGGGCGCATCGCGGCCATCGGCAAAGCCGGCAACCCGGACATCCAGCCCGACGTGACCATCGCCATTGGCGCCAGCACCGAAGTGATCGCCGGCGAGGGCATGATCCTCACGGCTGGCGGCATCGATACCCACATCCATTTCATCTGCCCGCAGCAGATCGAAGAAGCCCTGATGAGCGGTGTCACCACCATGATCGGCGGCGGCACCGGCCCGGCCACCGGGACCAATGCCACCACCTGTACCTCGGGTCCCTGGCATCTGGCGCGCATGCTCCAGGCCGCCGATGCTTTCCCGATGAACATCGGCCTCACCGGCAAGGGCAATGCCAGCCTGCCGGAGCCGTTGATCGAGCAGGTCAAGGCCGGCGCCATTGGCCTGAAGTTGCACGAAGACTGGGGCACCACCCCGGCGGCCATCGACAACTGCCTGAGCGTCGCCGACCAGTACGACGTCCAGGTGGCGATCCATACCGACACGCTCAATGAATCCGGCTTCGTGGAAACCACCCTGGGGGCATTCAAGGGCCGCACCATTCATACCTACCACACCGAAGGCGCCGGCGGCGGTCACGCGCCGGATATCATCAAGGCCTGCGGTTTCCCTAACGTGCTGCCCAGCTCCACCAACCCGACCCGCCCGTTCACCCGCAACACCATCGACGAGCACCTGGACATGCTGATGGTCTGCCACCACCTGGACCCCAGCATTGCCGAAGACGTGGCATTTGCCGAAAGCCGCATCCGCCGCGAAACCATCGCCGCCGAGGACATCCTCCACGACCTCGGAGCGTTTTCGATGATCAGCTCCGACAGCCAGGCCATGGGCCGGGTCGGCGAAGTCATCACCCGCACCTGGCAGACCGCCGACAAGATGAAAAGACAGCGCGGCGCCCTGCCCGGTGACGGCGAAGGCAACGACAACTTCCGCATCAAACGCTACATCGCCAAGTACACCATCAACCCGGCAATCACCCATGGCATCAGCCATGAAGTGGGCTCCATCGAAGTGGGCAAGTGGGCCGACCTGGTGCTGTGGCGCCCGGCGTTTTTTGGCGTTAAGCCGACGCTGATCCTCAAGGGTGGAGCCATCGCCGCCAGCCTGATGGGCGACGCCAACGCTTCGATCCCGACACCGCAGCCGGTGCACTATCGGCCGATGTTCGCCAGCTTCGGCGGCTCACGCCACGCCACCAGCCTGACGTTCATCAGCCAGGCCGCCGCCGAGGCGGGGCTGCCGGAACAGCTTGGTCTGAAGAAGAAAATTGCCGTGGTCAAAGGCTGCCGCGACGTGCAGAAGACCGACCTGATCCACAACGACTACCTGCCGGCCATCGAGGTCGACCCACAGACTTATCAGGTCAGGGCCGACGGCGTGCTGCTGTGGTGTGAACCGGCTGAGGTGTTGCCGATGGCGCAGCGGTATTTTCTGTTCTAAGGTGAAAAACTGATAAACACATAACCCTGTGGCGAGGGGATTTATCCCCGCTGGGCTGCGTAGCAGCCCCTGCTTTTCTTGCGGTTGCTGCGCAACCGAGCGGGGCGGTGCGACGTTTCGCTAAATCCCCTCGCCACAGGTCAGCATACTGTCCGAAGTATTGGCTTCAGCCCACCAACCGCCCCAAGCGCTGCTTGAGCATGCGGTTTTCGGTACGCAGTTGCTGCACCTCTTCCAACAGATCCAGCGCCAGGGCGACGCCTTCCCATTCAAGGTCCAGGTCCTGCCGCAGCTTGGCCGCACGCCGGGCCAGGACCAGTTCGTAGTCGGTGAAACGCCAATCCGCCGGGGCATTGCCGTGGGGCTCGAGGATGCCGTGCTCGACGATCTCGATCACATGGACATCCGCCAGCGCGGCGGCCTCGCAGAATTCCGTCAGGTTCAGTTCAACGATCGGGTTATTCATGGTCTGCTTCTCCCAATGCCTTGACTGTCGAGTCTAGCCTTCAAACAATCAGAAATTCGCCCGCGGATCGAACGCGGCCTTCTTCGCCAACTCCGCCCACAATGCCTTGACCGACTCGTCATTGGCCTTGGGCATCACCGCCTTGAGCTGCACGAACAGGTAGCCACGCTCGCCCGTCTTGTTGCGCAAGCCGTGGCCCTTGGCGCGCATGCGCTGGCCGTTCTGGCTGCCGGCCGGCACCTTGAGGTTGATCTTGCCGGTGAGGGTCGGGACGGCCACTTCGGTGCCCAGGGCCAACTCCCAGGGCGCCAGCGGCAAGGTGATGATCAGGTCCTGGCCTTCGACGTCGAACTTGGGGTGCGGTGCGAAGCGAATGGTCAGGTACAGGTCGCCATTGGCGCCGCCACCGACACCCGGCGCCCCTTGACCCTTGAGGCGGATGCGTTCGCCGTCGGTCACCCCCAGAGGGATCTTCACGTTCAGGCTTTTACTGGTATTGCTGACGTGCTGCCCCGCCGCATTGTGCTGAGGCACATGGTAGCTGACCTTCTTCGACTCGTTGGACAGGGTCTCTTCCAGGAAAATCGGTAATTCCAGTTCCACGTCCTGCCCCCGACGGCCGGCGCTGCGACCTGATTGTCCGCCACCGAAACCTGATCCACGATTGCCGAAGATCGAACTGAAGAAATCCGAAAAATCCCCGCCGTCCTGGCCTCCGAAACCGCCACGGCTTTGCCAGCCCGGCGGTCCCTGGAACGGCTGGCCGTGCTGGCCGTAGCGGCGCAGGTCGTCGTATTCGGCGCGCTTGTCGGCGCTTTTCAGCGCTTCATAGGCTTCGGAAACGTCCTTGAACTTGGTTTCGGCGTCCTTTTCCTTGCTGACATCCGGGTGGTATTTGCGCGCCAGCTTGCGATAGGCGGCCTTGATCGTGCTGTCGTCAGCCGTCGGCTCCACACCCAGAATTTTGTAATAGTCTTTGAAGTCCATCTAAGCATCACCATCCGTTATCGATGTCGCACCGCCACGCACAGCATGCCCGGATGACCGGACACCGGGTTTGACCGATCTCAAGGTTGTGACCGGACGGCGCATCAGAAGTTTATCGGCAGCCGGCGGCGGTTCTTGCACCCGCGCTGTGGCCTGCCAGGTTGATGCCTGCAAGTGTGGGGGCAAAACCGAGGCTTTCAAGGTCGCGGACCATGAATTAGCGGACAACCGGCCTTCGAATCCGGGCGGTACTGACATACACTGCGCGGCCGTTTTTTCGACCGGAACCTGAAAGACATGAAAAACGCATCCCCGGCCCGTGCCTGCGGCATCGACTTCGGCACGTCCAACTCCACCGTCGGCTGGCTGCGCCCCGGCGTGGAAACGCTGATTGCGCTGGAGGACGACAAGATCACCCTGCCTTCGGTGGTTTTTTTCAATCAGGAGGAACGCCGTCCGGTTTACGGCCGCCTGGCCCTGCACGAATACCTGGAAGGTTACGAAGGCCGGCTGATGCGTTCGCTCAAGAGCCTGCTGGGCTCCAAGCTGATCAAGCACGACACCAGCGTGCTGGGCACGGCGATGCCGTTCAAGGACCTGCTGGGGCTGTTCATCGGCCAATTGAAAAAGCGCGCCGAAGCCACTGCCGGTCGTGCGTTCGATGAAGTCGTGCTGGGGCGTCCGGTGTTTTTTGTCGACGACGACGAGCTGGCCGACCAGGAAGCGGAAAACACCCTGGCAGACGTTGCCCGCGCCATCGGTTTCAAGGAAGTCTCGTTCCAGTACGAACCCATCGCGGCAGCGTTCGACTACGAGTCGACCATCGACAAAGAAGAGCTGGTGCTGATCGTCGACATCGGCGGCGGTACGTCGGACTTCTCGCTGGTGCGCCTGTCGCCCGAGCGTCGGGCCCACGACAACCGTCACGATGACATCCTGGCCACCGGCGGCGTGCATATTGGCGGGACCGATTTCGACAAGCAGCTGTCCCTGGCCGGCCTGATGCCGTTGTTCGGCTACGGCAGCCGCATGAAAAGCGGCGCCTACATGCCCACCAGCCACCACATGAACCTGGCGACCTGGCACACCATCAACGCGGTGTACTCGCAGAAGTCCACCCTGGCCCTGGGCAGCATGCGCTATGACATCGAGGACACCGGCGGCATCGACCGGTTGTTCAAGCTGATCGAACAGCGCGCCGGGCATTGGTTGGCGATGGAAGTGGAAGAAACCAAGATCCAGCTGACCCACGCCGACCAGCGACACGTATCGCTGGACCGGATCGAGCCGGGCCTGAGTGTGGACCTGAGCCGGGCCTTGTTCGAGACGGCCATCGAAGGTCTGCTGGGGCGGGTACGCGAGAGCGTCACGCAAATGCTGAGCGATGCCAACGTCGGAATCGATCAGGTCGACACGGTATTCTTCACCGGCGGTTCCAGTGGCATCCCGGCGCTGCGCAACAGCGTCGCGGCGATGCTGCCCCGGGCGCGGCATGTGGAAGGCAATATTTTCGGCAGCATCGGCAGCGGGCTGGCCATCGAGGCGAAGAAACGGTACGGCTAAAGCCAGTTGCGAGCTTCGAGCTTCAAGCTCCAAGTAAAAGCAGATTGGCTTCTACTTGTAGCTTGCAGCTTGCAGCTTGCAGCTACTCCTAAACCATCTCGATCTGCTTCAACTCGCTCTTGAGGTACGCATAGTAGATCGGTCCCGCCACCACTCCCGGCAAGCCGAACGCCGCCTCGAACACCAGCATCGCCATAAGCAGTTCCCAGGATTTGGCGCTGATCTGCCCGCCAACGATGCGGGCGTTGAGGAAGTACTCGACCTTGTGGATCACGATCAGGTAACCCAGGGCCGCCACCGCTACCCAGATCGACAGCGACAGGCCAACGATGGTGATCAGGGTGTTGGACATCAGGTTGCCGATGACCGGGAGCAGCCCCAGCAGGAACGTCATCACAATCAGCGTCTTGGTCAGCGGCAACTTGATCCCGAACAGCGGCAGCACCACCGCCAGGAAAATCCCGGTGAAGAACGTGTTGAGCAGGGAAATCTTGATCTGGGCGAAGACGATGTTGCGGAACGCCTTGACCAGCAGGTTCAGGCGATCGAACAACGCGGCAGCCAGGGGCTTGCGCTTGGTCAGGTCGGGAACACGCTGCAAGGCGACGATGGCGCCCAGTACCATGCCAATAAGCAACGTCACGAACATGTGGGCTGCGTCCTTGCCCACCAGTTGCAGGTCGCTCAGGTGCTTGCTCATCCAGTCACCAATCGCCACCCGGAACTCGGCGGCACTGGCCGGCAGGTAGGCGTCGATGAACGGCGGCAGTTGCCCCCGGGCGCGGTCGACGACCGCCATGAACTTGTCCAGGGATGCACCAGGATTTTCCGCTTCATGCAGCAGGAAGCTGATCGCACCGGCAAAAATCAACGTCAGGACAGTGACCACCAGCGTGCCCAGCAACGCCACCGCGAGCCAGCGGGCACGCCGGCCTTCGATCAACCGCTGCAGCTGTGGCGTGAGCATGTTGACCAGCTCGAACACCAGCAAACCCGCCAGCAAACTGGGCAACAGCCGCAACGGCAACACCAGCAGCAACCCACCAAAAATGATCACCCAACTGATCACCAACAACACATGACGCTGAGAAAACGTTGGCATACAGCCTCAGGACAAAACGGTGTGAAAGGATCGGCAGTCTGCCAGCCTTCAGCGGACAGCACTAGGCTCTGTCTGAAAAGCCTTGATACTCGTTCATGCTGCGTTGAAAACCGGCTCGGAATGCTCATTTACTCCAGTAAACTCCGCTTCCTCGCCGGTTTTCGCCTTGCCTGACCTTCGTCTCAAGACTTTTCAAACGGAGCCTAGAGATTGTATCGGCCGACCTTTGGTACGGTTCAGATGTCTTTGCAGAGCCCATGGGGGCCTCATCGCGAGCAGGCTCGCTCCCACAGGGACCGGTTCATGCCAATCCAATGTGGGAGCGAGCCTGTCCGCGATAAGGCCCTTGCAGACGCAAGAAGTCACTTGTTCTTCAGGCAATTGCTCATGAACGCCTTGCGTTCATCGCCCTTGAGCGCTTTGGCGGTGGCGTCGGCATTGCAGGTCTTCATGCGTTCCTGAGGCGTTCCCTGCACCTCTGTTGGCTTGGCCTTTAGGCAATTGCTCATGAACGCCTTGCGCTCGTCACCCTTGAGCGCCTTGGCAGTGGCGTCGGCGTTGCAGGTGGTCATTTTGGTCTGTTGCGCTGTCTCGGCGAAACCCTGGGAACACAGCAGCAAACCGATCATCAGCAGAGAGACACGCGGTAATTTCATGGGGCTTCTCCTGAATGCCGCCCGAAGGGTACGGCGATGTTGTGCAGTGTAGACAAGGCTTGTTACACATTCCTCAGATGGGTTCGTCCTCAATTCCGTCATCGCGAGCAGGCTCGCTCTCACATTGGATTTGGTGTGACCCGGTCCCTGTGGGAGCGAGCCTGCTCGCGAAGAACGATCACACGATCCAACTGACTGCCTACACCCCCGCCGCCTTCAACCGCTCTGCATGCTCGACAAACAAGCGGATCGGCTCAGCCCCCTTGCCTACCAATCCCAGTGACTGGTTGACGATGTCGAAGTGATCCATGGGATAGTCGTCGCCAATCACCGTCCCCAAATGCGAACTGAATCGCCCGACCATGCCATCGCACTGCCCCGCCTCGCGCACAAAGGTGCGGGCGAACAGCCGGCAACTGCGATTCGTGCCGTCGAACAGGTTGCGCCCCTTGTCGGTCTTGCCAGGCTGAAGGATCCCGGACCACGAGTAATAACGCACGCCATTGACCTCTTCCGGCCCCTGCCCGCCCCAGGTGTCGGGCAGCCCCTGTGGATAACGCTGGTTGAACAGCGCTACCCCGGCAGTGGTAAGGGATTCATGGGAAGCTCGGACATCCACCGGCAACTTCGGCCCGCGATAACCAGTGTCCAACAGGCTCATCAGCGCATTGATCAAGCGCAGCAAGGCCCTGAGCAGCCGGCCGCTGGCACGCTCGGGTGGGTAATGGATCTGCAGGTAATCGGCCAGCTCCGAGCCATGGTTGGGACCGGCCACCGAGGTGACCGACGCCACCAGGTCCGGACGCCGGGCCGCTGCGTACCGGGCCGTCAGGGCGCCCTGGCTGTGACCAATCAGGTTGACCTTTTGCGCGCCGGTCTGACGCAGGATTTGCTCGATCTGCGCCAGCAACTGCTCGCCGCGCACCTCGGAAGAATGCAGCGGCGAAATCTTCACCGCCACCACCACGGCCCCCCGTTGGCGAAGCGCCGAGACGATCCCGTACCAGTACGGGTACAACACCAGGCGAATGAACCCGAGCATTCCCGGGACCAGCACCAGCGGGTAGCGAGTGGCACACTGTTGCAGCATAGAGCGGACATCCTTGTGATGGGGTGAGCCAGCATCGGCGTCGATGATGACCAGTCTATGACACCCGCCTCACTTCAGCCCGCTCACCCCCGCGACGATCAGCCCCACCGAGACGATTTTCACCAGCGTCAGACTCTCTCCCAGCAACATGAACCCCAGGAACACCGTGCCCAGCGAGCCGATGGCGGTCCAGATCGGGTAGGCGACACTCACCGGCAGCTCGCGCATGGACAGGGTCAGGAACCCGATCCCCCCCACCGCAGCCACTACAGTGATCAGCGACGGCCAGAATCGGGTGAAGCCTTCGGCGTACTTCATGCCCATGGCAAAAGCTACTTCGAACGCGGCGGCAACCAGCAGGAAAACCCAGGCCATCAGAAGGTCCGCGCCAACGCCAGCAGGCGCTGCTCGGCCTCGGTGCAGGACTGGGCGAAGCTGCGCTCGGCCGCCTCTTCGCCTTCGGCGGCCACCACCGTCACATCGGTGATGCCGATAAAGCCCAGGACGGTGCGCAGCAACGTGTCGGCGTGGTTCATCGCCTCCAATGGCCCGCCGGGGCCGAAGCCGAAATCCCCACGGCTGGTCACGATCAAGGCTTTCTTGCCCTGTACCAGCGGTTCGTAATGCGACACGCCATTGTCCAGGCTGTGGTTGAACGTCAAACCGATCCGCACGATCTGGTCGATCCACGCTTTCACCCCGCTGGGCACGCTGAAGTTATGCATGGGGGCGGAGATCACCAGTCGGTCGTGGGCCTGCAATTCGGCGACAAGCACGTCGCTCAGGGCCAGATCCGCCTGCATGGTCAACGGTCGGGCCTGGGGTTCGGGGTAGAACGCCGCCGCGATGAAAGCTTCATTGACGGGGGGAATCAGCGTGCGTCCCACCTCGCGGCGGGTCACTTGGCATTGTGGATGGGCGGTCTGCCACGCCGACACGAAGGTTTCGGCCAAGCGCCGGGAATGGGAACGTTTACCACGGGGGCTGCCGTGCACCACAAGAACTTTACTCATCTGAATCTCCTTGTTTGAGACTACACTGGGACTGCTTGTGGCTTGCAGCTTGAAGCTCATCGCCACGCGCTCTCAAATGAGGGTTAGTTCACATGGATGAATTAAACTCATCTCAACGCTCACGCGGAGATTACCCCATGTTCGCCAACCTGCCCCTCAACGCCCTGCGCAGCTTCGAATCGGCCGCACGCCTGCTCAGCTTCAAGGCCGCGGCCGAGGAGCTGTCGGTGACGCCCACGGCTGTTTCCCACCAGATCCGCTCCCTGGAAACCTGGCTCGGCGTGCAACTGTTCGAACGCCTGCCGCGTCAGGTGCGGCTGACCGATGGCGGGCAGCGGCTGTTTCACAGCCTGCATGGCGCGCTGCTGGAGGTGGCGCAAAGCGTCGACACCTTGCGCCCGCAACGCAGCAACACTCACCTGACGCTCTCCACCACCGCGGCGTTTGCCGCGCTCTGGCTGGTACCGCGCCTGGGCCGGTTCTATGCGCGCCATCCAAACATCAATGTGCGCCTGGATACCCATTGCGAAGTGATCGACCTGCATCAGGACGCCAGCGTCGACCTGGTGGTGCGCTACAGCCTCGATGACTACCCGAACCTGTACGGTCTGTGCCTGTTCGACGAAAGCTTCGGCGTGTATGGCGCCCCCGCGCAGGTGGCATTGGCGGCCCGACAGCCCCCGACACTGATCAGCGTGCGCTGGCACAACTCCAAGCTGTACGCCCACGGCTGGGATGCCTGGTGCGCCCAGGCCGGGGAAACCTGGCTCACTCGACAACCGTGCATGCGTGAATACGACGAGGAACACTATGCCCTGCAAGCGGCGATTGCCGGGCAGGGCCTGGTACTGGCCAGCAACATCCTGGTGTCCGAAAGCGTCGCCAGCGGCTTGCTGGTGGGTTATCGCCCGCACGTTCAAGTCGATGGCGCCGGCTACAGCGCGTTATGCGTGCCAGGCCGCGAGCGCCATCCGCCGGTACGGGCGTTTTTCCAATGGCTGGAGGAAGAGGCCCGCCTGTCTGGCGCACAGCCCTCCAGGGCCATGCGGGTATTTTCATAAAACTTTTTGTCTCGCTCGTGACTCCCACCTCAAGAGATCGCGCCACAGAGCGCGACATTCCCACCGGATCAGCCACCAGGAGAACGAGATGAGCGACATGCACTTATCCGATGTGACAACCCTGCGTGAACGGGCGCGGCAGAATGTCCAGAACGGCGCGGTGACCGAGGGCTATAACGCCGATCGACAGGAAGTCGTGCGCCTGCTCAACGAGGCACTGGCCACGGAGCTGGTGTGCGTACTGCGCTACAAGCGCCACTACTTCATGGCCACCGGCCTCAAGGCCAGCGTGGCGGCCGGCGAATTCCTCGAACACGCCAACCAGGAAGCCGAACACGCCGATAAACTGGCCGAACGCATCGTGCAACTGGGCGGCGAGCCGGAGTTCAACCCCGACCTGTTGACCCGGTACTCCCATGCCCAGTACGTGGCGGGCAACACCCTCAAGGAAATGGTCTACGAAGACTTGGTGGCCGAGCGGATCGCCATCGACAGCTATCGGGAAATCATTCAGTACATCGGTGAAAAGGATCCCACCACCCGGCGCATCTTCGAAGACATCCTCGCCCAGGAAGAAGAGCACGCCGATGATATGGCCGATATCCTGGCCGATCTGTAAGGCCGCCATCGCGAGCAGGCTCGCTCCCACAGTTGATCTCGGTCGCATGCGGGAGCGGGCCTGCTCGCGATAGGCCAGCCACCTTATCGTAAAGCCGACTAGCGCGTCGGCTTCACCGTCACCGGCGCCTTGCCGGCTTTCATCTGCTCCAGCAACGGCGCGCACTGGTTCGGTTCGCCTCCGCTTGGCGCGACCAATGCCAACAGCCCTGCCGCCGGCGCCGCAATGACACCCAGCGCGACCATCCCGGCGCCGCGCAGCATCAGCGGCACGGCCTTGACGCCGGCGGAAGGCTTGGCGAATTTGCCCCGGACATACAACGGCGAGCGCAGGGAAATCAGCCGCCAGCCCTTGGACTCCGGCGTGATGGTCAGGTCCAGTTGCTCGGTGGCCATATTCGCCGTGCCGTCGATGTAGATGATCGCGTTTTCAGTGTCGAAGACGAACAGGCGAGTCGTCGCCAGACCGGTCTTGATGTCGAAGTCCGCCGCAGCGCAATTGATCTTCACTTCCTTGTCGCCGAAGATTTTTCCTATCACGTAATTGCCGACGTTCAACCCCGCCAGCTCCATCAACTCCCGGCTGATCGCACCGTCGTTGATAAGCATCTTCAGCGTGCCATTGGAAGTGCCCAGCAACGCCGCCACCGAATTGCCGCGCCCGGCGATATCGGCATCGCCGTTCAGTTCGCCGAAGCTGGTTTTCATTGGCTCGAAGCCGGGGAACAGTTGCTTGAGCTTGAAGCCCCTGGCCGTCAGCTTCGCCCGACCCTCGAGGGGCTGGGTGTGGCCATTGAGACGGATCTGCGCATCAAGCCGGCCGCCCGCCACGCCGAACCGCAACGGCTCGAGGCTCAGCTGACCGTCGTTGAGCACCAAGTGCGTGTAAAGATCAGTGAATGGCAACTGCGCGCTATGAACGATGCGCTTGCCGGTAAACTCCACGTCGGCATCCATCGCGCTCCAGCGCTCGGTGCGAAACTCTTCAACGGGCAAGACCTTGTCCGACGGTTGTTTGCTGGCACCGCCACGGGCCTTTTGCTCACTGTTGGAATCAGCGCCGATCAGGGGAGCCAGATCGCTGAACAACAACTGATCGGACACCAACGTGCCACTGAGTTTCGGTCGGGGCTGGCTGGCGACATACGCCAGGTCACCATGGATATCGCTGTCGCCGATCCTGCCGTTGAACGCTTCATAGCGAAACAGTGCGCCGCCTGGCTCATGGAGCTTGGCGATCAGGTGCCCGTCGGTGGAATAAGGTGGCGAGTCCGGCAGGGTCACGCCTGTCAACGGGTATAAGTGGGCCAGGCTGTTGCCGGCCAGCTTCAGGCGCAAATCCAGGGCGCCAAGGTTCATCGGATCGGTCAGGGTGCCGGCCAGTTCGACGCGGGTGTCGCCGATCTTCGCCTGGGCCTGCAGGGGAAAGGGACGCGATGCATCCTGCAGGGCCAGCAGGCCGCCGACCTTGCCGGAACCGGTGAGTCCCTGGCCGTGATACTGCCCGTCGACCTTGAAGGCAAACGCATAATCCTGCGGAGTCGCGCCTTGATCCCGGGCTTTTTTGGCAGTCTTGTCACCGACGATATCACTGAAGGGAATCGGCTTGCCCAGCGGATCGATCAGCAGGTCGAGCCGGGTTTTCAAGGTCTGGTCATCCAGCGTGACGTGGCCCTTGTCGAAGCCGATGGCGCCAATGTCAACGACCCAATTGGAGGGCTCGGCGTCCGGATCCTTGGGATCGAACTGAAACGTCCAGTTGGCGCGCCCGTCGGCCAGACGTTGCAGGTTGGCGTCGGGGCCGGTCAGGTCGATACGGGGAATCGATACTCGACGCGCCAGTAAGGCCAGGGGCGAGATGCGCAGTTCAACGCGCTTGAGGGTGACCATCTGCGGCGTTTTCGACCAGTCGGGGTTACCCAGGCTCAAGTCTTCGGCCACCACATGGGGCCACGGCACCCACGCTCGCCAGCCTTCTTCTTGCGACTCGCGCTGCCAGATCACCGCCAGGTTACCGTTGATGGCGAAGGGGCGATGCAACTCCTCGGAAACCTTGGCGTTGAGGGGCGGCTTGATCCGGTTCCAATCGAAGAACGCGATGACCAGTACCAGTACCGCCAGCAGGACGAGCAGACTGGCAAAGGTCCAGGCGAGGATTTTTGAAGTGCGCGTCATGCACAAGGCTCCTGACAAATCAGCGCCCGAACCGCGACGCTTGGAAAATCGAACCTGTAGTCGGCTCGTTAATGATGAGACTGGCGAAACGGCCGACAGGTTTAACACCCTGGGTGAAAATCCTGACCGAACCGCCAACAGCTGTTACCGCTCCCGCACATTTATGCGGCACCAGTGAGTACAAAATACCCACCACAGTGCAAAACCGCACCTCTGAAAGGCCCGTTCTAGAGCCATCCCCCAGAACAATCAATTCCGTTGATTATTACCATTGCGTTTATGAACTTTTATATCGACTTATCGAGAGTAGCATTGCCCTCGTACCCACTTTTCAGCCCTCCCGAGGAGCAACGATCATGAAACGCCAATTACTGATGAGTCTGTCCCTTTCACTGCTGGCTTCCACTGCTTTCGCCCTGCCAGCTTCCGAACAAGCCACACCACAGGTCAAGGATAGCCACTCGGTCTACAGCCAGACTGTTGCCGAAGGCGGTTCCGACCGGACCAAGTTGGGTGAGTCGCTGGCCGAAGGCGGTTCCGACCGGACCAAACTGGGTGAGTCGCTGGCCGAAGGCGGTTCCGACCGCACCAAACTGGGTGAGTCGCTGGCCGAAGGTGGTTCCGACCGCACCAAACTGGGTGAGTCGCTGGCCGAAGGTGGTTCCGACCGGACCAAACTGGGTGAGACCCTCGCCGAAGGCGGTCGCGAAAAACTGGAAGAAAAAGGCCTGGTAGAAGGCGGCTACGAGCACACCCCACAAGGTCAACTGCTTGCCTCAGACGGCGGTGACCGCGTGAAAGAACGCAACGGCACAGCGAGCTGAGCCCATGGTGGCCGGAAAAAAAGCCCGATTCCAGCAATCGGGCTTTTGACTTTTTGCAACACACGTTTCCCCGCTCGGCCCCCTTCAACCGTTCGACGTCGGCAAAGCCGATTTGCTAGAGTGCGTCGCTCCTGAGAATCAGAAGCCAGCCCTGCGATGCTGCCTCGCGCCGAACAGAAACAACAGACCCGAAACGCCCTGATGGATGCGGCCCGTCATTTGATGGAGTGTGGCCGTGGATTCGGCAGCCTGAGTCTGCGGGAAGTGGCCAGGACGGCGGGCATCGTGCCTACCGGGTTCTACCGGCATTTCGACGACATGGACCAACTGGGCCTGGCATTGGTCAGCGAAGTGGGCCAGACCTTCCGTGAAACCATCCGGCTGGTACGTCATAACGAGTTCGTCATGGGCGGCATCATCGATGCATCGGTGCGGATCTTTCTTGACGTGGTGCAAGCCAACCGGTCCCAGTTCCTGTTCCTGGCCCGCGAGCAGTACGGCGGTTCGCTGCCCGTGCGCCACGCCATCGCAAAACTGCGCGAAGGCATCAGCTCGGACCTGGCCGCCGACCTGACGTTGATGCCCAAATTGCAGCATCTGGACCCGGCCGGGTTGAGCGTGATCGCCGACCTCATCGTCAAGAGCGTATTCGCCACCCTGCCCGACATCATCGACCCACCCGACGAAGCCTTGCCCGACCACCTCACGCCCCAGGCGAAGATCACCCAGCAATTGCGGTTCATCTTCATCGGCCTCAAGCATTGGCAAGGGCTGGGAAGCATCGAGTAATCCGGATGCCCCTTGTGGGAGCGAGCCTGCTCGCGAAACGTTGGGTCAATCGACATCAGTTCAGCCGACACACCGCTATCGCGAGCAGGCTCGCTCCCACAGGCCCGTAGCGCGCCACAAGATGGTGCGTAAGACTCACCGAGCGCACCAGTTCGGAACGAAATGTAACCTGCGCTGAACCGCGCCTTGGGTATCCCTCGGCTATTTCCTACGCCCCCTTTCGATTGGCAAGCCCCTTGCTCTAAACACAGCACCGTTCATTGCTGGAAGCTCTCCGATGCTGGTGATTCATCGCAGAATCGACACTCAACCCCGCTGGGACGCGGAGCTGCACCTGACGTTCGATGCACGCAGCAAAAGTCGCCTGCGCTGTTTCAGTGCCGAGGGGGAAGATGTCGGGTTGTTTCTGGAGCGAGGGCAGCCGCCGTTGCATGACGGCGAATGCCTGCAGGCCGAGGACGGACGCATCGTGCGGGTCTGCGCCCGCCCCGAACAGTTGCTGCACGTGACCTGCGCCAACGCCTTTGAGCTGACTCGCGCGGCCTATCATCTGGGCAACCGCCACGTCGCCTTGCAAGTGGGCGATGGCTGGCTGCGCCTGCTGGACGACTATGTGCTCAAGGCGATGCTCGAACAACTGGGCGCCAGTGCCGAAGCCATCGAAGCGCCGTTCCAGCCGGAACACGGCGCCTATGGCGGCGGCCATCACCACTCGCGGCACGGCGATGAAGCTTTCAACTACGCACCACGCCTGCATCAGTTCGGCGTGCGCCCATGAATCGCGCCTGGGCGCTGCTGCGTCTGGCCAGTCCGCAACTGCCGATAGGCGGTTACAGCTATTCCCAGGGATTGGAGATGGCAGTGGACAACGGCCAGATCACGTCACCCGACGAGGCACGCCGATGGATCGGCGATCAACTGCTGCTGAACCTGGCACGCTTCGAGGCGCCGTTGCTGCTCGCCCATTGCACCGCGGCTGCGGCGGACGATTGGGCGGCCCTGACGCAGCACTGCGAAGCCCATCGCGCCAGTCGGGAAACCCGCGAGCTCTATCAGGAGAGCCGGCAGATGGGCTATTCGCTGCAGCAACTGCTCAGCGGCCTGCCGGAACTCGACGCCGCCGCACGGTATTTTCTCGAGCAACGCACCGAACCGCACCTGGCCCTGGGCTGGGCTTTGGCCGCAAGAGCCTGGCAGATCAGCCCTCAGGACGCCCTCGCCGCCTGGCTGTGGAGCTGGCTGGAAAACCAATTGGCGGTGCTGATGAAAACCCTGCCCCTGGGCCAGCAAGCCGCCCAGCGCCTGACCAGCGAACTGCTGCCGCTGCTGCAACAGGCCCAGCACAACGCTTCGAACATCGACCCCGAGCATTACGGCAGCGCCGCGTTTGGCCTGTCCCTGGCTTGCATGGCCCATGAGCGCCAGTACAGCCGCCTGTTCCGTTCCTAGGAGACACTCATGAATACACAACCTTTGCGCGTCGGTATTGGCGGCCCGGTCGGTTCCGGCAAAACCGCACTGACCCTGGCCCTGTGCCTGGCCTTGCGTGAGCGCTACAACCTGGCGGTGGTCACCAACGACATCTACACCCGTGAGGACGCCGACTTCCTGGTGCGCAACGAAGCCCTGGCGCCGGAGCGGATCATCGGCGTGGAAACCGGCGGCTGCCCGCACACCGCCATCCGCGAAGATGCCTCGATCAACCTGGAAGCGGTGGACCAATTGAACCGGCGCTTCCCGGGGCTCGACCTGATCCTGGTGGAGTCGGGCGGCGACAACCTGTCGGCGACCTTCAGCCCGGAGCTGTCGGACCTGACGATCTATGTGATCGACGTATCGGCCGGCGACAAGCTGCCGCGCAAGGGCGGGCCGGGCATCTGTAAATCCGACCTGCTGGTGATCAACAAAATCGACCTGGCGCCCCTGGTGGGCGCGTCCCTGGAAATGATGGACAGCGACACCCGGCGGATGCGCAACGGCAAGCCATTCGTGTTCAGTAACCAGAAAACCGGCCAGGGCCTGGACGACATCATCGCCTTCATCGAACGCCAAGGCCTGCTGACCGCGGCCTGATTTTCATATCTGTTTTTCAATGATCGACAAGGAAGCTTTTCCATGACATTCAAACGCCTCTTCGGCGCCTTCGCCTTGCTGCTGAGCCCGACCTTGGCCTTCGCCCATCCCGGTCATGGCGACAATGGCCTGATGGCTGGCCTCAGCCACCCCATCGGGGGCCTGGATCACCTGCTCGCCATGCTGGCCGTCGGCCTGTGGGCTGCGCAACAGCAGGGCGCGGCGCGCTGGGCGCTGCCGTGCACGTTCGTCGGGACCCTGCTGCTCGGCGGCCTGCTGGGCTTCGAAGGCCTGGACCTGCCGGCGCTGGAAAGCGGGATTGCCGCTTCGGTGCTGGCCTTGGGCCTGGCAGTGGCCTTGGCTGTGCGCCCGCCGTTGAGCCTGGCAATCGTGGCCACGGCGCTGTTTGCGCTGTTCCACGGCGTGGCCCATGGCCTGGAACTGCCCGAAATGTCGAGCCCCTGGGCTTATGCAGCAGGTTTCGTCGCGGCCACGGCGGCATTGCATGGCGCTGGTTTCGCCGTGGTTCGCGTGTTGCCACGGGCAGCGGCTCCGCTGGTACGACTGGCCGGGGCGGCCTCGGCGGCGGCTGGGGTCTGGTTACTGGCGGGTTGACTTTATCGTTCGTCCGGGCTTCATCGCGAGCAGGCTCGCTCCCTCATTTGATGGACGTATACCGTCCCTGTGAGAGCGGGCCTGCTCGCGATGACGGACTTGAGGGCGCCATCTCTCTGAAGCCGGTCACTCTGCTACCATGTCGCGCAACCGCCCCTCCGTCGTGACGATGTCGACCCATGCCTGATGCCTCCCGCCCTGTGCCCTCACCCGAATTGACCCGCCTGTTCGCCGCGGTGCACCAGCATTTTCATGAGGTGATCGTACCGATGTGGCAAGGGCCCGGCTGGAATGCGGAGCTGGCACTGCCCTATGAATCGCTGGACGCAGGGCATTCGCCCTTGCCGCCCCAGCGTTATCGGGCGATGGCCTGCGCACGGCAGTTGTATGTATTCGCCAGCCTGATCGGCGAAGTACCCCGGGCCGAAGAGCGGGCTGCGGCGCTGTTCCGCTCGCTGCAACGGCATTTTCATGATGCCGAGCATGGCGGCTGGTTCTACAGCATCGACCCACAGGGCGCGCCGCTGGACTCGGGCAAGGATCTGTATACCCACGCCTTTATCCTGTTCGCCTGTGCCCATTATTGGGCCAAGGTCCGCGACCCCCTGGTGGAGTCGGTGCTCAATGCCGCCCTGCAAGTGGTCGAGCAGCGCTTTGCCAGCCCGGACGGTCTCTACGAAGCCAGTCTTGGCCGCGACTGGTCGTCACTCGGCTCGGGCCCCTTGCAGAATCCATTGATGCACTTGGCCGAAGCATTTCTTGCGGTCCTTGCGGTTCGCGAAGACGCCAGCGTCCGGCAGGCATTGCTGGCGTTGTGTGATGGCATGTTCAAGCGCTTCACCGACCCGCAGCAGCGCGTCATGATGGAAAAGCCCCTCGGAGCTGTGGATAACTGGTATGAGCCGGGGCACCAGTTCGAGTGGTATTACCTGCTGGCCTCGTCACCCTTGCTGAGTGGCAGCACATTGCATACGGCGCTGGAACACAGCTTCGAACAAACCGAGCAACGGGGCGTGGACCCGCAATCCGGTGCGGTGTGCGCGATGCTCGCCCCCCACCCGCAAGCTGCCCCACGCGACGCCACCCAGCGCATCTGGGCCCAGGCCGAATACCTTCGGGCATTGACCCTGCGGCCAGAAAGCCAGGCATCGCTGCAGCGTCAGCTACGAGCCTTGCAGCAACATTTCCTGCATCCGCAAGGCTGGCATGAATGCCTGGACGGCGCCGGCCTCGTCAGTCGCCAGGACATGCCATCGACCACGCCCTATCATCTGATGACCTGTTATCGCGGATTGGCCGACTACCTGACTGACCGGTAGATTGCTATCGCGGGCAGGGCTTGCCCGCGATGAACTACACGCGTTCTTTAAGCCTTGTTATGCCGTTCGATGGCAAACCCGGCCCAGGTCTGGCTGACCGGCATCAGCTCAAGGCTGTTGATGTTGATATGCGCCGGGGTGTTGAGGACCCAGAAAATCGTCTCTGCGATGTCCTGCGGCTGGATCGGCTCGGCTCCGGCGTAAGTCGCGTTGTAACGCTCCTGATCGCCGCCAAAGCGCACCAGGGAGAACTCGCTTTCACACAGGCCCGGCTCGATGTTGCTCACCCGCACCCCAGTGCCCTGCAAGTCGCAGCGCAGGTTCAGCGAAAACTGTTTGACGAACGCCTTGCTCGCGCCATAGACGTGACTGCCCGGATACGGATAGTTGCCGGCGATGGAACCCAGGTTGATGATTCCGGCGCCACGGCCGTGGGCGATCAGGCGCGGCAACAGCAGGCGCGTGCTGTAGATCAACCCTTTCACGTTGGTATCGACCATCGTGTCCCAGTCATCGAGGTCGCACTTGGGAGCCGGATCCACACCCAGGGCCAACCCGGCGTTATTGATCAAGCCACGCAACGTCGCAAAGGACGGCGGCAGGTTGGCGATGGCTTCTTCCATGGCCTTGCGGTCGCGCACATCCAGCACCAGGCCATGAACTTCGGTCTGTTTCGACAATTCGGCACACAGGGCCTTTAGACGCTCTTCACGACGGCCTGTCAGCACCAGTTTCCAGCCGGCCTCGGCAAAACGACGGGCACAGGCTTCACCAAATCCGGACGTCGCGCCGGTGATAAACAGGGTGTTGGACATCGTGTTCTCCTTGCTTGAGCCATTGAATGGAATCGGCCCATAGGATGCCCGGCCCGCTGGTGAGCGGCAACTGAACACCGCTCATGTGATCCCCAGGAAAAACTGATCATTAAATGAGCAAACCGCGCTTGGCCTTGCTGCGCAAGGGATGCAGCGGTTTGCTCGCATCTTATCCACAGGCGGATCCACAGTAATCGGGGGCAAGTCAAAACGCTGCAGGCCGCTGTGCATAAGGCTTTGAGAGGTATTTGGAAAATATTTTCCCTTGACCGCACAAGTCAGGTTGTGCAGCTCCAGTTATCTGCTATAAGCCGATGGCTGATAGCGAGATGGCTCCAAGCCAGCAACTACGGCCCTCCGAGCGGTCTTTCCAGAGTTTAATCACAGAGTTATCCACAGGATTGCCCACAGAAATGGACAGCGATCCGCGAGCCTGAAAAAGAGTTGACAACAGCCACTTAAGCTTGGCTGAAAACACCTGATCAAAAAATAATCACCGCGCTGCAAGCCACGGATTCAAAGGCGTCCAGCCAGCTACTCCCACGTTACCCACAGCCGGTTCCACAACAAACGGGGACAAGTCAAAACCGTGACAAAACAACTGTTTGCAGTGACTTTATGTCGCGGTTTCGCAGGGGGTTGGGATTGTTGTCCACAATTGCCCGGCACAACGAAAAACTCTGTGGGCGTGATGGCGTTCTGAAGAAGTAAAAAAACCGGCGATCACTCGCCGGTTTTTTTATTACTGCCTCGACCTCAATGGCCGCCCAGGTACGCGTTGCGAACCTCTTCGTTGGCAAGCAACTCCTTGCCCGTCCCGGTCAGGCGGATTTCGCCGTTGACCATCACATAGGCCCGATCCGAGAGCCTGAGTGCATGGTTAGCGTTCTGTTCCACCAGGAAGATGGTCATGCCGGTGGCCGCCAGTTCACGCAGAGTCGCGAAGATCTGTTTGACCACGATCGGCGCCAACCCCAGGCTCGGCTCATCGAGCAGCAACAGCTTCGGCCGGCTCATCAACGCCCGGGCAATGGCGAGCATTTGCTGCTCGCCACCGGACATGGTCATCGCACGCTGGTTGCGCCGCTCCTTGAGCCGAGGGAACAGCTCGAACATGCGTTGCAGGTCTTCGCTGGCGTACTTGTCACCGATAGGGATGGTGCCCATCAGCAGGTTTTCCTCGACCGTCATGTCGGGGAATACCCGCCGCCCTTCCGGCGACTGGGCGATGCCGTTGGAGGCGATGTAGTGGGACGATTTGTGGGTGATGTCCACACCCTGGTAGATGATCTGACCACTTGCCGCCCGGGGCTGGCCGAAGATCGACATCAGCAGCGTCGACTTGCCGGCGCCATTGGAGCCGATCAGGCTCACGGTTTCGCCCGCCTCAATGTGCATCGAGACTTTCTTCAGGGCCTGGATCGGCCCGTAGAACACATCCAGTTCCTTGAGTTCGAGGATTGGCCCACTCATACCAGCTCCTCTTCATCGGCACCCAGGTAGGCCGCGATCACCTTCGGATCGTTGCGAATCGCCTCGGGACCGCCTTCGGCGATCACGTTGCCGTGGTCCAGCACCACGATGTGGTCGGAAATGCTCATTACCATGCCCATGTCATGTTCGATCAGCACCACGGTCAGATCGTGCTCGTCGCGCAACAGCCGGATCATCGCGCTGAGCGCTTCGGTTTCCTGAGGGTTGAGGCCAGCGGCCGGTTCGTCGAGGCAGATGATCTGCGGACGGGTGCACATCGCCCGGGCGATTTCCAGGCGCCGCTGCTGGCCGTAGGAAAGCTCCCCGGCCAAACGGTTCGCGCAATCCACCAGGTCCACCACTTCCAGCCAGTAGAAGGCGTGGTCCAGGGCATCGCTTTCAGCCTTGCGGTAGCCCTTGGTGTTGAGGATGCCGGCCACCAGACTGCGGTTGACCCACATGTGCTGGGCCACCAGCAGGTTTTCCAGCACCGACATTTCCTTGAACAGACGAATGTTCTGGAACGTACGCGCCAGGCCGGCACGGTTCACCAGGTGAGTGCCGCCGAACATCTTGTAATACAGCCGACTGGCAAAGGACTTCGGTGACACGAAGTCCGTCGGGCGAAACGCTTCACCCAACAACTGGATCACGTTGGTCCGCTCGCCGCGCACGTTAAGCTCGATCTTGCCGCCCGTCGCCTTGTAGAAACCGGTCAGGCAGTTGAACACCGTGGTCTTGCCCGCACCGTTGGGGCCGATCAGAGCGAAGATGGAGTTGCGCTTGACCTGCAGGCTGACGTCGCTGAGGGCCTTGATGCCCCCGAATTGCATCATCAGGTTTTCAACGTGGAGTACGACTTCACTCATGGCGCTGCCCTCCGTCATGCGCTATGACACCTTTACGCGGCGCCACCCCGGTGCGACTGATCCGGATCAGGCCACGGGGGCGCCAGATCATCATCAACACCATCAGGAAGCCGAACAACAGCACCCGGTATTCGGAGAAGCTGCGTAACAACTCCGGCGTGATCGTCAGCACGAATGCCGCGATGACCACCCCCACCGTCGAGCCCATGCCACCCAATACCACAATCGCCAGGATCAGCGCCGATTCGAAGAAGGTGAACGACGACGGGTTGACGAACCCCTGGTAACTGGCGAAGAACACACCGGCCAGACCCGCAGTGGACGCACCGATGGTGAACGCCGAGAGCTTGACCAACACATGGTTCAGGCCCATGGAGCGGCAGGCGATCTCATCTTCGCGCAGGGCCTCCCAGGCACGCCCGACCGGCATGCGGGTCAGACGATGCTTGATATAGAGCACCAGCAGCACGACGATGAACAGCACGATGTAGATGAACAGAAACTTGAAGTTGGGGTTGTAGTCGATGCCGAAGAACTCATGGAAAGGCACCCCGCCATCCTTCGCCCTGCGACCGAACTCCAGCCCGAAAATCGTCGGCGATGGAACCGGCATGCCATTTGGCCCGCCAGTGAACGACAGCCAGTTGTTGAGCACCAGACGGATGATCTCGCCGAACCCCAGGGTCACGATGGCCAGGTAATCACCGTGCATTCGCAAGACCGGGAAGCCCAATATGCACCCGGCCATCGCCGCCGCAATGGCGGCCAACGGCAGCACTGTCCAGAACCCCAGCCCCAGGTATTGATAACCCAGCGCCAGGCCATAGGCACCGATGGCATAGAACGCCACGTACCCCAGGTCCAGCAGACCCGCCAGGCCGACCACAATGTTCAGGCCCAGGCCCAGCAGCACGTAGATCAACCCGAGGATGACCACGGTGAGCACGTATTTGTTGGCGAAGAACGGGAACACGATGGCGATCACGATCAGCGCCGGGATGATCCAGCGCAGGCGCGACTTGTAGTCCGGCGGCAACACATGCACGCCGGAGCCGGTGCTTTCGAACCCCTGGAGTACCTTCAGGCCCTTGGGTGTCTGCAGGAACAGACTCAAGGCGAAACGCCCGATCATTACGATCGCCACCAGCCAGCCGACACGGGCCGGTTGCAGATTGAAGCTGTAGCCGTCGAGCACCACGCCAACGATCGGCCCGAACACGATCAGCGAGATCAGACCGGCCAGGATCGCGTCGATGACGCTTTGTTTGATATCAAGCGGTTTATTGGCAGCAGACATACTTATACCTTCGCCACGAGTGGGCGACCCAACAGGCCTTGGGGACGGAAAATCAGAATCAGCACCAGCAGCGAGAAACTGAACACGTCTTTGTAGTCGGAGTTGATCAGACCGGAGAACAGCGACTCGGAGATCCCGAGGATGATCCCGCCGAGCATCGCCCCAGGCAGGGAGCCGATGCCGCCGAGTACCGCCGCGGTGAACGCCTTGATGCCGATGATGAAGCCGGCATAGAAGTCGAACGTGCCGTAGTTCATGGTGATCAGCACACCGGCCAGGGCGGCCATGGCCGCACCGATGATGAACACGTAGGAAATCACCCGGTCAGTGTTGATCCCCAGGATGGAAGCCATCTTGCGGTCTTGCTGGGTGGCACGGCACATGCGTCCCAGCTTGGTGTACTTGATGATGTAGGTCAGCAAGGCCATCCCGGCGAATGCCGCGACCAGGATGAAGATCTTGGTGTAGGTGAGCTGGACGAAGCCGGTGCCGATGTCGACGCGCATGGCGCCTTCGAGCAGCGTCGGCACGCCTTGTTGACGAGCGCCCTGGCTGAGCTGTGCATAGTTCTGCAGGATCAGCGAGATGCCGATGGCACTGATCAGCGGCGCCAGGCGGGTGGAGTTGCGCAGGGGTTTATAGGCGACGCGTTCGATGACCCAACCGTATACCCCGGTGACCACGACCGTGAACACCAGCGTGCCAAGGATCATAAGCGGGAAGGATTCGATACCGAAGTAAGCCAGCAGAGCCAGACTGATCGCCGCGAGGTACGCAGAGATCATGTAAACCTCGCCGTGGGCGAAGTTGATCATGCCGATGATGCCATAGACCATTGTGTAGCCGATGGCGATCAGACCATAGACCGACCCGAGGGTAAGGCCATTGATCAGTTGCTGCAGGAAAATACCATCCATAACGCAATCTCACGCATTTGAGAGATTGCACGCACACCGCCGCGACGGACCGGGGTTCAGCCGCCGACGCTGCACGATGTGCGCGCAGCTCTCGGAAGAAAGACAGACGGGCTCGTGGCAAGGCCAACCCGTGAAGGATGAACAGCGGCTCCGTGGCGTGGGCTCGCGCCCTCGCCACAGGCCATCATCCATTCAGATCACTTCTGTTTTTCCAGCTGATGGTATTTGCCGTCCTTGTCCCACTGATAAACCACGTAGTCGGAGATTTTCAGGTCACCCTTGGCGTCCCACTCCTTCTTGCCCATCACGGTCTGGACCGGATTGGCCTTGAGCCACTTGGCTGCGTCTTCGCCCTTGTTGGACTTGGCACCGTTGAAACCGGCGGCCAGGGCCTGAACCGAAGCGTAGGCATACAGGGTGTAGCCTTCGGGCTCCGTTCCCTTGGCGCGGAAAGCGTCCACCACCGCCTTGCTGTCAGGCAGCAGGCGTGGGTCCGCGCCGAAGGTCATGTACACGCCGTCGACGTATTGCGCACCACCGGCGGTGGTAACCAGTTCGTCGGTCACGATGCCGTCGTCGGACATGAATTTCACGTCCTTGAGGCCTTGCTCACGCAACTGGCGGACCAGCGGGCCGGCCTCCGGATGCAGGCCACCGAAGTAGACCACGTCGGCGCCCGCCGCGCGGATCTTGGTGACCACGGCGCTGAAGTCTTTTTCGCCACGGGTCAGGCCTTCGTACAGCACGGGCTTGACGCCGCGCTTTTCCAGTTGAGCCTTGGTCGCGTCCGCCAGGCCCTGGCCGTAGGTGTCCTTGTCGTGCAGTACCACGACTTTCTTGCCCTTGAGCACGTCGACGATGTAGTCGCCGGCCACGATGCCCTGCTGGTCGTCACGACCGCACATGCGGAACATGGCGCTCAGGCCACGCTCGGTAACCTGCGGGTTGGTGGAACCGGGGGTGATGGCGATGATGCCGGCTTCGTCGTACACCTCAGAGGCCGGAATGGTGTTCGAGGAACAGAAGTGCCCCACCACGCCGGCCACCTTGTCCTGGTCGACGAAACGGTTAGCCACGGCCACAGCCTGTTTCGGCTCACAGGCATCGTCCCCCTGCACCAGCACGATCTTCTCGCCGTTCACGCCACCCTTGGCGTTGATCTCGTCCGCCGCTGCCTGTGCCCCCTTCATGTACTGCTCGCCAAATGCCGCGTTGGCGCCAGTCATGGGACCCGCTACACCGAACTTGATGTCGGCTTGAGCAAACGCAGAAACACCCATCGCAGTAGCGACTGCGAGGGCCAGAAAGCCTTTCTTGTAAAACGTCTGGGACATGAGGTGGTGCTCCAAGGTTTTTTTTAGTTGGCACTGCGACTTCACTGAAAAGCTCAGAGCAAGGGCCGTGCCATCGGTTTTTTATTCTGAAAAAAGTCGCTGCTTTATTGTTATTTCGACTGTTTCGAGCCCTTTTTCATAGGGCGTGCAACCGTCTAAACCGCACGAGGTGCAACCATCGATAAAAATGAGCGCAACCCTCCTTGAGCCATCATTGCAACCATTCTCCAAAACGACGTGCAACCAGCCTGTAACAACCTGCGTCACCGAACTGCACACTGTCGGTGCGCGATTGCTACAACCCGCACCATAACAGGCTAGACGCTACGCCGGAAAACGCCGGCCCCGGCAACAATTTTCAACACTCAAATGACGATCCGCAGGCACTGGCCCGCGTGATACAGCGAGAACCCCGCCTCATACAGGCAACTGCGCAGCCCCGCACCCGCCACGGGCTGCATGGGAGCAAACGGAATCGGCAGCGACTTCGCGTCACCATGGCACAGATAATCGGCGAAAGCCTTGCCGACCACCGTGCCGGTGGTCACGCCCCGTCCGTTGTAACCGGTCACGGCCACCAACCCCGGAGCGGGTTCGAACAGGCGCATCAGGTGATCGGGGGTGAACGCGATGCAACCGGTCCAGGTGCATTCCCACTCCACTGTCTTGAGATAAGGGAAGTAATGCTGTTGGACCCGGTCGGCCCACGCCTTGAGGAACCAGGCGGGCTTGCGGTTGCCATTGCCCAGACTACCCAGCAACAGGCGCCCGTCCTTGTCCCGGCGAATGCTGCTCAGGACCTGACGGGTATCCCACGACCCCTGGCCGCCCGGCAGGATACGGCGCGCCGCCTCGTCGGTCAGCGGGACGGAGGCGACCTGGTAGTAATAGCCAGGAAAGAAATTGCGCCGCAGCTCGGTCCAGTCGCCCTCGGTATAAGCATTGGAGGCGATCACCACCTGCTCCGCCAGCACCGAGCCCTGGGCGGTCTGCACCGACCAGCGCTGGCCCTGGCGCTCCAATCGAATGACCGGCGAATGGTCGAACAGTTGCCCCCCCAGGTCTTTGACCGCCTTGGCCAACCCGCTGGCGTAGGCCATCGGGTTGAGCGTGCCGGCACGGCGATCGAGCAACGCCGCAGCAATTTTCGTCGTGCCGGTGGCCTCGACGCAGGCTTGGCCGGTGAGCAACTCCACGGGTGCGCCACGGCGTTTCCACTGCTCCTCACGACTGCGCAAGTCCGTCTCGCCCCGGGCATTGTGGGCCATGTGCAAGGTGCCTTCACGGCGCAACTGGCAATCGATCCTGTATTTGTCGACAAGGCTGAACACCAGTGCCGGTGCGGCCCCCAACATACGGTTGAGTTGGCTGCCCACCGCTTCGCCGAAGCCGGCTTCTATATCGTCCGGCGGGATCCACAGGCCGGCGTTCACCAGTCCGACGTTGCGCCCCGAGCCGCCATGCCCGACCCGATGGGCCTCCAGCACCGCGACACGCTTACCCTGCTCCAGCAAATGCACCGCCGCCGACAGCCCCGTAAAACCCGCACCGATCACACAGACATCGACGGTGATTTCACCGGTGAGCGCCCCATTCTCGGGTCGTTGCGGCGTCAGTGTTTCCCACAGACATTCTTCGCGTAACGGCATTGCCAGCTCCTGGTCAGGAGCAGCTGCGAGCTTCAAGCCTCAAGCTACAAGCAGGGGTCGCTTGCAGCTTGGAGCTTGCAGCTTGAAGCTGCTTAATCAAAGGTAATCCCCTGCGCCAACGGCAACTCCAGCGAATAGTTCACGGTGTTGGTCTGGCGGCGCATGTAGGCGCGCCAGGCGTCGGAACCGGATTCGCGCCCGCCGCCGGTTTCTTTCTCGCCGCCGAACGCGCCACCGATTTCCGCGCCGCTCGGGCCGATGTTGACGTTGGCGATGCCGCAGTCGCTGCCCACCGCCGACATGAACTGCTCGGCTTCGCGCACATCAGTGGTGAAAATGCAGGACGACAGGCCTTGTGGCACCGAGTTGTTCAAGTGCAGTGCCTCGGCGAAATCCTTGTAGCCGACCACATACAGAATCGGCGCAAAGGTTTCGTGGCGGACGACGTCGCTCTGCTCGGGCATCTCGACGATGGCGGGCGACACGTAATAGGCATTCGGGAACGTGTCTTCAAGCTGGCGCTTGCCGCCAAACACCCGACCACCTTCGCTCAGGGCTTGTTCCAGAGCGTCCTGCATGTTGTCGAAGCTTTGCTTGTCGATCAGCGGCCCGACCAGGTTGCCTTCCAATGGATGGCCGATGCGCACTTTTGAGTAGGCCGCCTTGAGGCGGGTGACGATCTCTTCTTTCACCGACTCATGGGCAATCAGGCGACGCAGCGTGGTGCAGCGTTGGCCAGCGGTGCCGACGGCGCTGAACAGGATGGCGCGTACGGCCATGTCCAGATCGGCGCTCGGGGCAAGAATCATGGCGTTGTTACCGCCCAGTTCCAGAATGCTGCGGGCGAAGCGTGCCGCGACCTTCGGCGCGACTTCCCGGCCCATGCGGGTGCTGCCGGTGGCGCTGATCAACGCCACGCGCGGATCGTCCACCAGCGCCTCGCCGGCATCGCGGCCGCCGATGATCACCTGGCTCAAGTACGGCGGCGCATCGCTGAAGTTCTTCAGCACGCGCTCGAACAACGCCTGGCAGGCCAGGGCGGTGAGTGGCGTCTTCTCCGACGGTTTCCAGATCACCGCGTTGCCACAGACCAGCGCCAGCGTGGTGTTCCAGGCCCACACCGCCACCGGGAAGTTGAAGGCGCTGATGACGCCGACCACGCCCAGCGGATGCCACGTCTCGCGCATATGATGGCCCGGACGCTCGGAAGCGATGGTCAGGCCGTACAGCTGGCGGGACAGGCCGACGGCGAAGTCGCAGATGTCGATCATTTCCTGCACTTCGCCCAGACCTTCCTGGGTGATCTTGCCGGCCTCCCAGGACACGAGCTCACCAAGATCGGCTTTGTATTCGCGCAGCAGGTCGCCAAACTGACGCACCAGCTCACCGCGACGCGGGGCCGGCACCTGGCGCCACAGGTCGAAGGCATGCTGGGCGCGGCTGACCTGTTGCTCGACTTCAGCGGCACCTTCCCAGTTCACGGCGCCGATGCGACTGCCATCGATGGGCGAATGCACCGCCTGCGTGCCGTTCTGGTACAGGGCCGGGGCGACGCCCAAACGATCAAGCAATGCAGCAACCATGGTTAATTCCTCAAGCAAAAGAAAAAGGATTGGCAGCCGAACCTTCACGGCTGATCAGACCTGTAGTTTTAGCTGGCCCGAGACTTGCCAACAAACGACCTTTAAGCGAGATATCATTCCGTTTATTCATGCTGCCCACTCTCGGACACGCCGAGCGACAGGAAACCAGGCCCCATCATGCTCAACAAACGCTATTTGCCGTCGATCACGGCGCTGCAGTGCTTCGAAGCAGTGACTCGTCACCTGAGCTTCACCCGCGCAGCCGAGGAACTGCACTTGACCCAGAGCGCGGTCAGCAAGCAAGTCGCACAGCTTGAAGAGCTCTTGCAGCATCTGCTGTTTCGCCGCGTGCGTCGACGCCTGCAACTGACGCCGGCCGGGAATTTGTACTTGGGGGAAGTTCGAAAGATCCTCTCGCAGGTGGAAATGTCTACCCATTACCTGCGCTCCTACGGCGGCGATACCGAAGTCCTGCGAGTCTCGACGCCCCCGACCTTCGGAGCACGCTGGCTGGTCCCTCGCCTGAAGGGCTGGCGCCTGCGGCATCCGACGATTCACCTGGATCTGTGCAGCGAGCAGGAGGCCGATGACTTGCAGCAAGGCCGCAGCGACCTGGCGTTCTACTTCGGCCAGGGTTCACGCCCCGGTACCGAATCGCTGAAGCTGTTCGGCGAACAACTGGTACCGGTCTGCGCGCCGGGGAGCCTGCCAGACGAGCCTTTCACCGAACCGACACAACTGACGGACCTGGTGCTGCTGCAAAACGCCTCGCGCCCCCAGGCCTGGCATGACTGGTTCAACGACCAGGGCTATCACACCGAACACAGCTACCACGGGCCGCGCTTCGAAACCTTCTACATGTGCATTCGCGCCGCCCAGGTCGGCTGCGGCGTCGCCCTGCTACCGCGTTTCCTGGTGGAAGAAGAACTGGCCGACGGCAAACTGGTGATCCCGTGGCAACATGCAATGCCCAGCACCGATGCCTACTATCTGGCGTACCCCGAACACTCGGCGGAAGTGCCAAAGGTAAAACTCTTTGTGGAGTGGATGCTGGAGCAGATTGCCGATGCGAAAAAATAACCACCGGCATACCCTGTGGCGAGGATTTATCCCCTCGCCACAGATAATCCGCTGCGACCAAAAAACACTGGCAATCACCCCAAGGGTTATGCGCCACTAGCTCTTCCACTACAAACCGCTGTCCGACGCTGCCCGCCGCAGCGAATTGTCTGGAGACCCCCACCATGAGCGAGAGTGTGTTTGCCGATCGCATCGTGCAGAACCTGCTCGACACCGACTTCTACAAGCTGACGATGATGCAGGCGGTGCTGCACAACTACCCCAACGTCGAAGTCGAATGGGAATTTCGTTGCCGCAACAGCGAAGACCTGCGCCCGTATCTGGCGGAGATCCGTTTCCAGATCGAACGGCTCGCCGAGCTGAACCTGAGCGCCGACCAGTTGGGTTTCCTGGAGCGCATCAGCTTCCTCAAGCCGGACTTCCTGCGTTTCCTCGGGCTGTTCCGCTTCAACCTGCGCTACGTGCACACCGGCATCGAAAATAACGAGCTGTTCATCCGCCTGCGTGGACCGTGGCTGCACGTCATCCTGTTCGAAGTGCCGCTGCTGTCCATCGTCAGCGAAGTGCGCAATCGCTACCGCTACCGTGAAGTCGTCCTGGAGCAGGCGCGGGAGCAGTTGTACCGCAAGTTCGACTGGCTGACCGCCAACGCCAGCGCTGACGAATTGTCCGAACTGCAGGTCGCCGATTTCGGCACCCGTCGCCGGTTCTCCTACCGTACCCAGGAAGAAGTGGTGAACGTGCTCAAGCACGATTTCCCCGGGCGTTTCGTCGGCACCAGCAACGTGCACCTGTCCCGGGAGCTGGACATGAAGCCCCTGGGCACCATGGCCCATGAATGGATCATGGCCCACCAGCAACTGGGCCCACGGCTGATCGACAGCCAGATCGCTGCCCTCGATTGCTGGGTGCGCGAGTACCGTGGCCTGCTGGGCATCGCGTTGACCGACTGCATCACCATGGACGCCTTCCTGGGCGACTTCGATCTGTTCTTCGCCAAGCTGTTCGACGGCCTGCGGCACGACTCGGGCGACCCGGTGATCTGGGCCGAGAAAGCCATTGCCCACTACCACAAGCTGGGTATCGATCCGATGAGCAAGACCCTGGTGTTCTCCGACAGTCTGACGCTGCCCAAATGCCTGGAGATTTTTCGGGCATTGCGTGGTCGCATCAATGTGAGCTTCGGTATCGGCACCAACCTGACCTGTGATATTCCAGGCGTGGAGCCCATGAGCATCGTGCTTAAAATGATCAGCTGTGACGGGCAACCCGTGGCCAAGATTTCAGACGAGCCCGGCAAGACCCACTGCAAGGATCCGAATTTCGTCGCCTACATGCGACACGTTTTCCAAGTACCTGCCGCCCTTTCTGACAGATCAAGCAAGGAGTGAATTCATGCAAGCCGTACAGCGTGAGATTGCTGAACAGCTCAAGGTTCAGCCACCGTTCGCCGATGACGCGGCCCTCAAGGCCGAGATCGCCCGCCGGGTAGGCTTCATTCAGGATTGCCTCGTCAACTCCGGGCTCAAGAGCCTGGTGCTGGGGATCAGTGGCGGCGTCGACTCGTTGACCGCCGGCCTGCTGGCCCAGCGTGCCGTGCGCGAATTGCGGGAGAAAACCGGCAACGCAGCCTATAAGTTCATCGCCGTGCGCCTGCCGTACGAAACCCAGTTCGATGAGCATGAAGCGCAGGCCTGTGTGGACTTCATCGAGCCGGACGAGCGCCACACCGTCAACATCGGGCCGGCAGTCAAGGCCCTGGCCAAGGAAATCCTGGCCTTCGAAGGCAAGGGACCGGGCTCGCGGGACTTCGTACTGGGCAATACCAAGGCGCGGATGCGCATGGTTGCGCAATACACTATCGCCGGCGCCGAACAAGGCCTGGTGATCGGCACCGACCATGCGGCCGAAGCCGTGATGGGTTTCTTTACCAAGTTCGGCGACGGCGCCTGTGACCTGGCGCCGTTGAGCGGTCTGGTGAAAAACCAGGTCCGGGCGATTGCCCGTGACTTCGGCGCGCCAGAGTCGCTGGTGGAAAAGGTCCCTACCGCCGACCTCGAAGACCTGTCTCCGGGCAAGCCCGACGAGGCCGCCCATGGCGTGACCTACGGCGAGATCGATGCCTTCCTGCATGGCAAGACGATACGGGAAGAAGCGGCCAGGATCATTTGCGAAACCTATCGCAAGACCGAGCACAAGCGGGTGTTGCCGTACACGCCGTAACGGGCGAGGTCTTTTCCTGTGGGAGCGAGCCTGCTCGCGATGGCGGTGTGTCAGCCAGCTTCAGAGTTGATTGATCCGACGCTATCGCGAGCAGGCTCGCTCCCACAATGGAGCGACTACTTTACCGGACAAAAAAAAAGCGCCCTGCGTGGGCGCTTTTTTTATGCCTGAAGAAAAACTCACTTCAGGGTAACGGTGCCTTTCATCATCGAGATGTGGCCAGGGAACGAGCAGAAGAAACCATATGTTTCATCTGCTTTGAGTTTCGAAACGTCGAAGGTTACGGAATCCGTCTCCCCGCCGCCAATGAGCTTGGTGTGGGCGATGATGCGGGCATCATCGGCCTTCAGGTAGTTTCCATCGACACCCGCGCTCATACCGTCGGTGGCAATTGGCTGCATGTCAGTCGCTTTGCTCAGCACCCAGTTATGACCCATGACGTTCTTTGGCAATTTGCCGGTGTGCTTCAGTTCAACCGTGAACGTCTTGCAACTCTTGTCGATCACGATGTCCTTGGCGCTGAAGGACATTTGGTCAGTCGAGTCGATGGTGGTCTTGCACTCCGCTGCCATCAGTTGGCTGCTGGCCAGTGTCAACAGGGATACTGCTACAAGTTTGGCGAACATCATGAATCTCCAAGGCATGGTTAACAAAATTCCTTCAAAGGGGAAGACTGCCTGAATTTCAGACAAGTTCCTATGACCTGAATCAAAAACTGTATACAACTTAAGGCTATCAGCCTGATGGACACAATCAACCGGCCAGAAGCACATGGGCACCTTATGATCGACTCCATCACCACCCTGGAGCCTGCGCCATGAACCTCAACAGCCTGATATGCAGCCTGCTCGCCGCCTATGCTTGTGGCGCCAGCGGCACCTATGAAAAACCCCAGCGCGAGGCTTGATGCCTCTGCTCACCCTTTGCACTCGACTGAAGACAGGCTTTACTCTGGGCCGGTTACCGATCTTGGAGTAAAGCATGTCCTTAGCGTCTGTTTGTGTATTTTGCGGCGCCAGCACCGGCGCCAACCCGGCCTATCGCGAAGCGGCCCAAGCCCTGGGCCGGGCCTTGGCGGAACGAAAGCTGACCCTGGTCTATGGCGGCGGTGCCGTGGGCCTGATGGGCGTTGTCGCCGATGCCGCCCTGGCGGCCGGCGGTGAAGTCATCGGTATCATCCCGCAAAGCCTGAAGGACAAAGAGATCGGCCACAGCGGCCTGACACGCCTGGAAGTGGTCGATGGCATGCACGCTCGCAAGGCCCGCATGGCTGAACTCAGCGACGCCTTCATCGCGCTGCCCGGCGGCCTCGGCACACTGGAAGAATTATTCGAAGTCTGGACTTGGGGTCAGCTCGGCTATCACGGTAAACCGTTGGGGTTGCTGGAGGTGAACGGCTTTTACAGCAAGCTCACCGGATTTCTCGATCACATCGTCGAGGAAGGCTTCGTCCGCGCAGCTCATCGCGACATGCTGCAAATCAGCGAGTCGCCGCAGGACCTGCTCGACGCGCTGGATGAATGGCAGCCGTCGGTACCCCCCAAATGGGTCGGGCAAAAAAACGACTGAAAGGTCGGGGGCCGACACCGGCCCTCACAACCCCAACGCTTTGACAATCGACTGGCGATAGCCTTCCGGCAGATTGGCCGGCAACCGGCCCGGCTCGAAGAGTCCGATCTCTTTGTGCTCATGACTGATTGTCGGCACGAAGCCGCCCAGCAACTGGCAGCGATAAGTGGAAATGAAGACGTGCTTGCCGGGAATGACTTCGAACAGATAGGAGTCCAGCGGCTCCCCCACGCTGACCTCGACCGCCAACTCCTCGACGATTTCCCGCGCCAGGCATTGGGGCGCCGTTTCGCCCACCTCGATTCGCCCTCCGGGCAATTCCCACTCATCCCGCTCGTTGAGCATGAGCACGATCAAGCCTTCGGGAGATTGCAGCACGCCTTTGATGGAGACCGGATACATGAAGCCCTCCTCTTCAATCCCACAATAAGCAATCCGCTATTCAAGCGGCATCACCGTCACCCGCACCTCGGGATCATGGCTACCGCCCCCCAGAATCACCCCGCGCAACGGCGACACATCGGAAAAATCCCGGCCCCAGGCCAGGGTGATGTGCTCCAAAGCCGGCTGCACGTTGTTGGTCGGGTCGAAGTCCACCCAGCCCAATACCGGGCAAAACACCGAGATCCAGGCGTGGGACGCATCGGCACCAATCAGCCGTGGCTGGCCGGGAGGTGGCTGGGTCAGCAGGTAGCCGCTGACGTAACGCGCCGCCAGCCCACGGGAGCGCACACACGCCAGCATGAGGTGGGCAAAGTCCTGGCAAACGCCTCGCCGCCGCTCCAGCACCTCCACCAAGGGTGTCGCCACTTGGGTCGCTTCGGCATCGAAGGTGAACTCGTCGAAGATCTTTTCCATCAGTGCCCGAACGCAAGCCATCAGCGGGCGTCCCGGCGCAAAGCAGCTTTCGGAGAATTCGACGAAGCTGCGCTTGAGATGCACATAAGGCGACTCGAAACGGTAGCGACAGGCCTCCAGGACCGAGGCTGACAACGGTCGGCTGCTGTAGGTCAGCGCGCTACAGGTCGACTCCCAGGCCGGTGACAGGCTGAAATCCGGTTCGGGGCGGGCCAGCACCTCGACGCTCAAGCGTGCGTTGACCAGCAACTCGTCGTGGGGCCGTTCGAAGGCCAGGCGGGTCAGCGGATTGCCGAAGACATCCAGTTCGTCGCGCCGGATCGTCGGCTCCGGAGTGATCGTCAACTGCTGCTCGGTGCAACACTGCCAATCACAGGTACGCGGCCATAGGTGGGCCAGCTGCTGGGCCAGGGACACCGGACTGTCGTAGTGGTAATGGGTGTCGTGGAAAATCTGGTAACGAGCGTTCATCAGACGGACACCGTGCGCTGGCTGACATCATCGACATGGGCGAAATGGCGCAAGGCCAGGCGATCCGACACCTGGCCGCTGACATCGGCGATCTCCTGCAACAGGTCGGCCAAACCATCGAGCGCGGCGCGCAGGCTGGCTTCGCCGAACAGCGGATCCTCGAGGCAGCGCAGGTCGAAGCGCGACAGGCGCATCACCAGCTCCGGCAACGCGGTGTCCCGGGGGGCGCCGAAGTCATCGTTCAGGCGCTTGAGCGTTCGGGCCACCAGTTTTAGCTGGAAGAGCACCGCGTGGGGGTTCTGCTCATCCAGCAGCAAGAGGTCGAGCACCGGTATCAACTGGGCCACCGCCAGATAACGGGAGCGATACGTGATGCTGCTGTTGCCCAATTCCAGCAACCATTCCAGCCCCGCCTGATCGAACACGGCCTCGCCCCGCAGGAACGCTGACAGGCTGCTGCTGAGAAACTGCAGACGTTCCAGGCGCCGCCCGATCATCAGGAAGCGCCAGCCCTCATCGCGGGTCATGTCGTCGAGGGCGAAGCCGGACAACGCCGCCAGGGACATCACCAAGCGGTTGAGAAAATCCATCAGCTCGCCGAAGTCCGGCTCTCCGGTTTCCAGCTCCATGGCTTCGCGCTGCAATTCCACCAGCGCTTGCCAGTTCTCCCGGGACAGCTTGCCGCGTACCTGCGACGCCGCCCATTGCAAGCGTTGAAGGTTGGAGCGCAGGCTGAACGACCAATCCTCTCCCAGCAACGCCGCCAGTAACCGCTCAGGCAACTCGCCTTCTTCGGGCAGCAGCATCAGGCTCTCCCCCAGGGCTACCGCCGACTGCAGGGCTTGCGGATCATCGCCATCGACATAACGCGCCAGCATGATCCGCAACAACCGCGCACTGTCATCGCAGCGTTCGCAATAGCGACCGAACCAGAACAGGTTTTCCACCACCCGGGACGGCAGATAGGGATCGCGCCGGACCAGATCGTGTACGCCCACGGTTCGCTGGGCTTTCCATTGCTCGCCGCCGGGCACCTGCTCTCCCAGCACCCAGGTGTCCTTGCTGGCGCCGCCGCGTTGCATCGACACCACTTCGGCGTCGGCCTTGGCGGCCACGCGGGTCAGGCCACCCGACAACACCCGATACTCATCCTTTGCGGACACCGCATACACCCGCATGCCAATGGCCCGAGGCTGGATCTGGCCGTCCTCGGCTTGCCATACCGGCGCCTGGGACAACTGCGCCAGCTCCTGGGCGACATAGGCGTAGGGCCGAGCCTGCATGCGTGCGGCCAATTGCACGCGCTGCGCCTCGTTCAGGTCACGCCCCAGTACCGGCTTGAAACTTTGGGAAGGAAACGCCGGCTTGACCAACAATTGAGGCAGCTTTTCCAAGGCCTGGGCCAGGACCGGTGGTTCACCGCACCACCAGGTGGCAATGGACGGCAGCAGCAATTGCTCGCCAAACAGGAACTGGTTGATCTTCGGCAGGAACCCCAACAGGCCCGGCGACTCCAACACCCCACTGCCCAGGGCATTGGCCACCAGCACCCGGCCCTGGCGCACCGCCTCCAGCAATCCCGGCACCCCCAGGGCCGAGTCGGTGCGCAACTCCAGGGGATCGCAAAAATCATCGTCGAGCCGACGCATGATGGCATGGACCCGACGCAGCCCGCTGAGGGTCTTGAGGTACACAGTCGCGTCCCGAACCGTCAGGTCACCGCCCTCCACCAGCGGGTAACCGAGCTGGCGCGCCAGGTACAGATGTTCAAAGTAACTTTCGTTGAACCGCCCCGGCGTCAGCAGCACCACCAGCGGCGGCTCGCCATCGCTGGGCGCCTGACGCGCCAGGGTTTCCTGCAATGTACGGAAGAAACCGGACAGGTGCCGCACGTTCAGGTCGCGATACAGGTCAGGGAAGGCCCGTGAGACGATCATGCGGTTTTCCAATGCATAACCGGCTCCGGAAGGTGCCTGGGTCCGGTCCGCCGTTACCCACCAACGACCATCGGGCGTGCGTGCCAGGTCCACCGCATACAGATGCAGAAAGGTCCCGTCCGGCGGTGTGATGCCCTGGCAGGGCCAGAGAAAATTGTTGTGCCCGAACACCAGCTCCGCTGGCAATAGCCCTTCGCTGATCAGCCGCTGTGGCCCATACAGGTCGGCCAACACCGCGTTGAGCAAGCGCGCACGCTGGGCGATGCCCGCCGACAAATGCTTCCATTCTTGCGCGTCGATCACATGGGGCAGCAGGTCCAGCTCCCATGGCCGGTCGGCCCCCTTCGGGTCCGCATAGACGTTATAGGTGACGCCGTTTTCCTGGATTTGCCGCGCCAGTAATGCCTGGCGCTGGGCCAATTGGGCCGGGGTACTGCGCTGCAGCTGATCCAACAGTCGCCGCCAGTGGGGACGGACCGCACCGCTGTCGTCCAACAGTTCGTGGTAGGTGCCCGTGGTCAGCGGGTAACGGTCAAGCAGGTCAGGCATGGAAAGCTCGGCAGACGGCAATGAAAGATCAGACTAGCGCAAGCAGATGACGGCCGGATAGATGCAATCTGTTTGGATCGCGGCAAGATATGGCGAGGGGATTGATCCCCTCGTCACAGGATCGTGCGTCAGCTTTTTCTGGCCCCATGAAAACGCCGCAGATCGAGCGTGAGCGGGAACTCATCATCCACCACCACACTGGGTATCGGCAGGTTCCCCGGCGTATGTCCGAGACGGAAGAAACGCGCCATCCGCCGGCTTTCCGCTTCGTTGGCATTCACCGGCAGGCTGTCGTAATTGCGCCCGCCCGGATGGGCCACGTGGTACTGGCAGCCACCCATGGAGCGTTGCCCCCAGGTGTCGAGCAAGTCGAAGACCAGCGGCGCATGGACCGGGATGGTCGGTTGCAGGCAACTGGCCGGCTGCCAGGCGCGAAAACGCACCCCGGCCACGAACTCGCCAACCCGGCCTGTGGGTTGGAGCGGCACCGGCACGCCATTGCAGGTCAACAGATAGCGTTGCGGCGCCATGCCGCTGAGCTTGACTTGCAAGCGCTCCAGGGATGAATCCACGTAGCGTACGGTTCCGCCCCCGCCCCCCTCTTCTCCCAGCACATGCCAGGGCTCCAGGGCCTGGCGCAGTTGCAACTCGACACCGCCCACCGCGTAATCGCCCACCTTGGGGAAGCGGAACTCCAGATGCGCAGCGAACCATTCGGCTCGCAACGGGTAACCGGCGTCATTCAGCTCGGCAATGACGTCGGCAAAATCCTGCTCGATGAAATGCGGCAACAGGAAACGATCGTGCAGTTCGGTGCCCCAGCGCGCCAGCTTCGCCGGTGCGTAAGGCTCGCGCCAGAACCGTGCCACCAGCGCACGCAACAGCAGTTGCTGGGCCAGGCTCATGCGCGCATGAGGCGGCATTTCAAATGCACGTAACTCCAGGAGACCGAGGCGTCCGGTGGCGCCGTCCGGTGAGTAGAGCTTGTCGATGCAGAATTCAGCGCGGTGGGTGTTGCCGGTCACGTCGATCAGCAGATTGCGCAACAACCGGTCCACCAGCCAGGGTGGGCATTCTTCGCCGGGCCGCGGCATTTGCGCGAAGGCGATTTCCAACTCATACAACGCGTCGTTACGCGCTTCGTCCACCCTTGGCGCCTGGGACGTCGGGCCGATGAACAATCCGGAAAACAGATAGGATAACGAAGGGTGGTTATGCCAATAGCTGATCAGGCTGCGCAGCAGGTCGGGACGCCGCAGAAAGGGAGAATCACCGGGCGTCGCACCGCCCAGTACGAAATGGTTACCGCCACCGGTACCGGTGTGCCGGCCATCGATCATGAATTTTTCGGTGGTCAACCGGGTGAGTCGCGCCTGCTCGTAGAGGAACTCGGTGCGCTCCACCAGTTCATCCCAGCTCGCTGATGGCTGCACATTCACCTCGATCACACCCGGATCGGGCGTGATGCGGAAATTACCGAGGCGCGGATCGCTCGGCGGCTCGTAGCCTTCCAATAGCACCGGGCATTGCAGTTCCTCGGCCGTCGCCTCGATGGCGGCGACCAGTTCCAGATAATCCTCGACCCGCTCCAGCGGCGGCATAAACAGATACAACCGCCCTTGCCGCGCTTCGGCACACAATGCCGTGCGGGTCAGCCAGTCGGCCGACTCGTCGATGGCGGGCGCCCGGTCCTGGTGGACAGCCGCGT
Organism: Pseudomonas sp. AF32; assembly: GCF_022342325.2. NCBI lineage: Bacteria > Pseudomonadati > Pseudomonadota > Gammaproteobacteria > Pseudomonadales > Pseudomonadaceae > Pseudomonas > Pseudomonas sp. AF32. The sequence continues at coordinate 133,357 of NZ_RQJK02000013.1, forward strand.
CGCCATGGTCGGCCAACTGCGCGGCGTCCGGCAGCCCGGGCAGATCCTGGTTCGGGTCGGTGGGATGGATAAAGGGATACTCCGCCGCTTTCACCCAAGGCTGGGACGCCAGGGGCAGGCGATAGCCCAGGGGCGAGTCTCCCGGCACCAGCCGGCAATGTTCGTCCCGCAGGTACCAGCGGCCGCTTTGCCATTGGTCACCCTTGGCGGTGCGCGCCAGCGGCAGGACCTGGCCGATGATTTTATCCAGGCCCTGACTGAATACCTTGCGCAGCCGTGCCCGCTCCAGGGCATCTTCCAAACGCGGGTCTTGCGCGGTGACGTTCAAGGGCAAGGCGCCTTCACGCCAGAGGTAATAGAAATTGTCCTCGTAGGCAGGAAATACGAAGCGCGTCGGAATGTTCAAACGCTCAGCGACGCTGGTCAGAAACCGCCCGGCCATCTCACCATCGGCACCGTAATCCTGCTGCTCATCCGCAATCAAGGCATCGTTGTGCCAGATCGGCACCCCGTCACGCCGCCAATAGCAATTAAGCGACCAGCGCGGCAGCGGCTCGCCGGGGTACCATTTGCCTTGACCAAAATGCACCAGCCCCAGGGGCGCGTAGTGCTTGCGCAACCGCTGGAACAGCTCGGCGGAGAGCCTGCGCTTGTCGGGTCCGAGCGCGGCGGTGTTCCACTCGGCGCCGTCCGGGTCATCAATGGAAACAAATGTCGGCTCACCGCCCATGGTCAACCGCACATCGCCTTCCAGCAGATCGGCGTCGATCTGGTGGCCCAACGCCTGGATCGCCAACCACTGCTCGTCGGTATAGGGCTTGGTCACCCGGGGGGCTTCCCAGATCCGTTCCACAGTCATTTCGTGGCTGAATTCGCACTCGCAGGGTTCTACCAGGCCTGTGATGGGGGCCGCCGAGGACGGATCAGGACTACAGGCCAATGGGATATGTCCTTCGCCGGCAAACAGCCCGGACGTCGCATCCAGGCCAATCCAGCCGGCGCCCGGCAGGTAGACCTCGCACCAGGCATGCAGATCCGTGAAGTCCACCTCCGTGCCGGAAGGGCCATCGAGGCTTTTGACATCGGCGGTCAACTGGATCAGGTAGCCGGAAACGAAACGCGCGGCCAGTCCAAGGTGGCGCAGGAGCTGCACCAACAGCCAGGCCGAATCGCGGCAGGAGCCGGATCCTTGCTCAAGGGTGTGCTCCGGCGTCTGCACGCCCGGCTCCATGCGAATCAGGTAGTCGATGTCTTTGCTCAGCCGCTGGTTGAGCCCCACCAGGAAATCCACCGCCGGCAACGGCGCCCGCTCGATGCTGTCCAGGTAAGCCTTGAAACGAGGCGTCAACGGCAGCTTCTCCAGGTAAGGCATCAGCTCGTGCTTTTCATCAGTTGCATAGGTAAACGGAATCTGCTCGGCGTAGGGCTCGAGAAAGAAATCGAATGGATTGAACACCGCCATTTCCGCCAGCAGATCGACTTCGATCCGCAGCTCCCGGGTTTTCTCGGGAAACACCAGTCGCGCCAGATAATTACCCTGGGGATCCTGTTGCCAGTTGATGAAGTGCTTATCGGGCGAAACCTTCAAGGCATAAGACAGAATGCGTGTACGACTATGGGGCGCCGGGCGCAGGCGAACGATCTGCGGGCCCAATTCGACGGCGCGGTCGTAGCGGTAATGCGTGACGTGGTGCAAAGCGACATGGATCGACACGGCGTGCCTCCTGCGGGCCTGGAACGTTATCGAAAGCGGGGCAAGACTTATGCCATGCAGGCAAGCCGGACACGTTTTTCGTCTGCACAGGACAGTAGAGCACTAAAAACCCATGACGCCCGCATTCCTGCCACAGGAACCGGGCAATGGCTTTAGCGCCGCACCAGAAAGCAAAACGCCAGCTCTCAGGCTGGCGTTTTGCTTTGTCGCTCAAGGATCAGCGCGGCACGACAGGCTTGCGCGCCGGCTTGGGTCCCTTACCCTTCGCGGCGTCCTTGCGCTCCTTGGCCGCCTTCTGGTTGCGAGCGAAGGCTGCGGCCTTGGCTTGCTCACGCTTGTCCCACGGATTGCCGCCGTCACTGGCGCGTGGTGGCTGACCGGTGTGCTGGGTCAGGATCCGGGTGGTTTCCTTGCCCACTTTGTGGCTACCCGCCGGCGTCGAGTTCTTGCGTCGGGCGCTCTGGTAGCTGTCGGTGGCCGGCTGGTGCAGCGGAATCAGCTGATGCTTGCCCGGCCCGATCAGATCGGCGCGGCCCATGCGGGTCAGTGCCTCACGCAGCATCGGCCAGCCCTTGGGGTCGTGATAGCGCAGGAAAGCCTTGTGCAGACGGCGCTGCTCCTCGCTCTTCACGATGGTGACGCCGTCGCTCTTGTAAGTGACCTTGCGCAGCGGGTTCTTGCCCGAATGGTACATCGCGGTGGCGCTGGCCATCGGCGACGGGTAGAACGCCTGCACCTGGTCGGCACGGAAGCCATTGCCCTTGAGCCACAACGCCAGATTCATCATGTCTTCGTCGGTCGTGCCCGGGTGGGCGGCGATGAAGTACGGAATCAGGTACTGCTCTTTCCCGGCTTCCTTGCTGAACTTCTCGAACATCCGCTTGAACCGGTCATAAGTGCCGATACCCGGTTTCATCATCTGGTTGAGCGGACCTTCCTCGGTGTGTTCCGGGGCGATCTTCAAGTAGCCACCGACGTGGTGGGTCACCAGTTCCTTGACGTATTCCGGCGACTCGACCGCCAGGTCGTAGCGCAGGCCGGACGCGATCAGGATCTTCTTCACCCCCGGCAATGCCCGGGCGCTGCGATACAGCTGGATCAGCGAAGAATGGTCGGTGTTGAGGTTCGGGCAAATGCCCGGGAACACGCAGGACGGCTTGCGGCACGCGGATTCGATTTCCGGACTCTTGCAGGCGATGCGGTACATGTTCGCGGTCGGGCCGCCGAGGTCGGAAATGACGCCGGTGAAACCCGGCACCTTGTCACGGATTTCTTCGATCTCGCGGATGATCGACTCTTCGGAGCGGTTCTGGATGATCCGGCCTTCGTGTTCGGTGATCGAGCAGAACGTGCAGCCGCCAAAACAGCCGCGCATGATGTTCACCGAGAAACGGATCATCTCGTAGGCCGGAATTTTCTCCTTGCCATACGCCGGATGCGGAACACGTGCGTAAGGCATGCCGAACACGTAGTCCATTTCCTCAGTGGTCATGGGAATGGGCGGCGGGTTGAACCAGACATCGACCTCGCCATGCTTCTGCACCAACGCCCGGGCATTTCCGGGGTTGGTTTCCAGATGCAGCACCCGGTTGGCGTGGGCGTAAAGCACCGGGTCGTTGCGCACCTTTTCCACCGACGGCAGGCGGATTACGGTCTTGTCGCGGGTCATCTTCGGGCTCGCCAGGATCTGCACGACCTTGGCTTCGTTCGGGTCTTCAACCGGCCCCTTTTCCTGCTCGATGGCGCAGGCGGCGGTGTCCTGGGTATTCACGTACGGATTGATGATCTTGTCGATCTTGCCCGGACGGTCGATACGGGTGGAATCGATTTCGTACCAGTCCTGGGGCGTGTCACGGCGGATGAAGGCCGTGCCGCGTACGTCAGTGATTTCTTCGATCTTCTGACCATAAGACAGGCGCTGCGCCACTTCGACAATGGCCCGTTCGGCGTTGCCATAAAGCAGGATATCGGCGCTGGCGTCGATCAGGATCGAGTTGCGCACCCGGTCCTGCCAGTAATCGTAATGGGCGATGCGACGCAGGGACGCCTCGATGCCACCGAGCACGATCGGCACATGCTTGTAGGCTTCCTTGCAACGCTGGCTGTAGACCAGACTCGCACGGTCCGGCCGCTTGCCCGCCAGGCCACCGGGGGTGTAGGCGTCATCGGAACGGATTTTCTTGTCGGCGGTGTAACGGTTGATCATCGAGTCCATGTTGCCGGCCGCGACACCGAAAAACAGGTTGGGCTCGCCAAGCTTCATGAAGTCATCTTTGGACTGCCAGTTCGGCTGGGCAATGATCCCCACGCGAAAGCCTTGGGCTTCCAGCAAACGGCCAATGATCGCCATGCCGAACGAAGGATGGTCGACATAGGCGTCACCGGTCACGATGATGATGTCGCACGAATCCCAGCCAAGCTGATCCATCTCCTCCCTGCTCATGGGCAGGAACGGCGCCGGGCCGAAACATTCGGCCCAATACTTGGGATAGTCAAATAACGGCTTGGCTGCTTGCATGTCGATGACCGGTATAAAGGATGAAAAATCGCGGGCGCGGAATATAGCACAAAAAATGATCAAGTCCGACGGTTATGGTCGGAAATTGGCGGCGCCTTCATCGTCGGATCGCCGCCCGGAGCAGGCTCTCTCCCACATTGGAATGCATCTCCTGTGGGAGCGAGCCCTGCTCGCGATGAGGCCAGGTCAGGCAACGACGAACTTACTCATCGTCATCAAAGTTATAGCTACCCGGCGCCAGGTTCTCGAAGCGCGTGTACTTACCGATGAACGCCAGGCGGACAAAGCCGATCGGGCCGTTCCGCTGCTTGCCGATGATGATTTCGGCGATGCCCTTGTGCTCCGTCTCGGGGTGATACACCTCGTCGCGGTACACGAACATGATGACGTCGGCGTCCTGCTCGATCGCTCCGGATTCCCGCAAGTCGGAGTTCACCGGGCGCTTGTTCGGACGCTGCTCCAGGGAGCGGTTCAACTGGGAAAGTGCCACCACCGGGCAGTTGAATTCCTTGGCCAGGGCCTTGAGGGAACGGGAGATCTCGGAAATCTCGTTGGTCCGGTTATCGCCACTGGAACCCGGAATCTGCATCAGTTGCAGGTAGTCGATCATGATCAGGCCGATTTCGCCGTGCTCACGTGCCACACGACGGGTTCGGGCGCGCATTTCCGACGGACTGATACCGGCGGTGTCGTCGATGAACAGCTTGCGGTCATTGAGCAGGTTGACCGCCGAGGTCAGGCGCGGCCAGTCGTCGTCTTCCAGTTGGCCGGAACGGACCTTGGTCTGGTCAATGCGCCCCAGGGACGAGAGCATACGCATGATCAAGGATTCACCTGGCATCTCCAGGGAATAGACCAGGACGACCTTATCGCTGCGCAACACGGCGTTTTCCACCAGGTTCATCGCAAAAGTGGTCTTACCCATCGAAGGACGGCCGGCAACGATAATCAGGTCGGCCGGTTGCAGGCCGCTGGTTTTCTCGTCGAGATCGGTATAGCCGGTGGACAAGCCGGTAATCGCATCGGAGGTATTGAACAAAGTGTCGATGCGGTCGATGGCCTTGGTCAGCAGGTCGTTGACGCCGACCGGGCCACCGGTCTTTGGCCGCGCCTCGGCGATCTGGAAGATCTGCCGTTCGGCTTCGTCGAGGATCTCTTCGGCGGTCCGCCCTTCGGGGTTGAACGCGCTGTCGGCAATTTCATTACTGATGCCGATCAACTGACGCAAGGTCGCCCGCTGGCGGACAATCTGCGCATAGGCCTTGATGTTGGCGACGGACGGCGTGTTTTTCGCCAGCTCGCCCAGGTAACCGAGGCCACCGACCTGGGACGTCTGGCCTTCCTTGTCCAGTTGCTCGGCCAAGGTAACCACGTCGATCGGCAGGTTCTGGTCGGCCAACCGGGCGATGGCGCGGAAAATCAGGCGGTGGTCATGGCGGTAGAAATCGCCGTCGGAGACTTGATCGAGCACGCGTTCCCAGGCGTTGTTGTCCAGCATCAGGCCACCGAGCACGGCCTGTTCGGCCTCGATGGAATGCGGCGGCACCTTCAGGGCAGCGGTTTGCAGATCGTATTGCTCTGGGGCGGTAATTTCGTTCATGGCCACTGGGATTCTGGTGATAAAAGCAGGGATTGCAGAAAGACAAAGGGCACGACCTGTAAACAGGATCGTGCCCGATGTTACCGGCTCGCACCCGAGGGTGCCAGCCGACAGGTGCTGCTTAGGCTGCTACCACGACAACGCGTACGGTGGCTTCAACTTCGGCGTGCAGGTGCACGGCTACGTCGAATTCACCTACGTTGCGGATGGTGCCGTTCGGCAGACGAACTTCGCTCTTGGCAACTTCAACGCCAGAGGCGGTCAGTGCGTCAGCGATGTCGTGAGTACCGATCGAACCGAACAGCTTGCCTTCGTCGCCAGCGGTGGCAGTGATGGTCACTTCCAGCTCGGCCAGTTGGGCAGCACGGCTTTCAGCCGATGCCTTACGGTCTGCGGCGGCTTTTTCCAGCTCGGCGCGACGCTCTTCGAACGCAGCCAGGTTGGCAGCGGTCGCAGCGGTGGCCTTGCCGAAAGGCAGCAGGTAGTTACGGCCGTAACCGGCCTTAACGTTTACTTTGTCGCCCAGGTTGCCCAGGTTGGCGATTTTTTCCAGAAGGATCAGTTGCATGTGAAAATCCTCTAACTTTTAACCTTCACCGTTCGCGTTGTCGGCGTCTTTCGGCGCCATACGACCGCGAAAATCAATCAGGCTGTCGACGATGGCCAGGACCACCAGCAACGGATAGATCAGCTGCATGAACAGCAACAACGTGACGTACAACCCCACCAGCCAGAACCTGGCCAGTCGCTTCTGCGCCACCAGCCCGTGAATCAGGGCCAGCGCGGCGAAGACCAGCGGTACGCTGCACAACGGCGTGAGCATGGCCATCTGTGGACCGAAGTTCGGCCCCAGAAGCATGCCCGCCAGCAGCAACATCGCCAGCCCAAGCGGGAAACGGATGGCGCGAAATTCGCGACCAAAACCACCCGGGTTGTACAACAACGCCTGCCAGTAGCGCCCGATAATCAGGCTCAGCACACTGACGATTTGCAACAAGGCCGCAATCAGGCCGGTCAGGACCGGGGCAACCAGGGACGCAAAGCGCGCTTGCTCCTCTACCGTCATCTGTCGGTAGAGCTCACCGAGGGCTTCGGGCAGGATTTTTATCAAAGCCTGCGACAGCATCTCGATCTGGGGCGCGAAAGCCGCCCCGAGCACCACTGAAAACACCACTCCCAGCGCTATGCTGACCAGCAGCACGCGGTTCCAGGATTCGCTTGCGCGCAACACCAACGCCAGCGCCGAAGACCCCAGCAGCACCATCAGTGCCCGCGGGTCAGCGGAAGTCAGCCACCAGAGCAAGGCCGGCAGCAATCCCAGAGCAAGAACGCCAAGGGCGTCCCTCGGTCCGCGCCGCAGGAGTACCAGACTCCCGGCGGCAGCACCCAACCAATACAACAACGGCAATGCCGCACATCCAGCCACTACCAGAGTGGCCTGCATACGGCCGCGCATGATGAACTCAGCTATGGCGCGCATGCATTCAATCCTTTGCTACGTGTCGACTGCCCGGTCTCAGCGGCCGTGGCTGTCGGTGTAGGCCAGCAGGGCCAGGAAGCGGGCGCGCTTGATAGCGGTGGCCAGCTGACGCTGATAACGAGCTTTGGTACCGGTGATGCGGCTTGGAACGATTTTGCCGGTCTCGGATACGTAGGCTTTCAGGGTGTTGAGATCTTTGTAGTCGATCTCTTTCACGTCTTCAGCGGTGAAGCGGCAGAATTTACGACGACGGAAGAAACGTGCCATGTGATTGGCTCCTTAGAAGGTCCGTGGATTACTCGTCAGCGTTGTCGCTGTTGTCGCTGTCGCTATCGCTGTCATCGCCTTCGGCGCTATCAGCATGCTCAGGACGGTCGCGACGCTCACGGCGCTCACTGCGGTTTTCTTCAGCCTTGAGCATCTCGGATTGGCCGGTGATGGCTTCTTCGCGACGGATGACCAGGTTACGGATCACTGCATCGTTGTAGCGGAAGTTGTCTTCCAGCTCGGCCAGGGCCTTGCCGGTGCACTCAACGTTCAGCATCACGTAGTGAGCCTTGTGAACATTGTTGATTGCGTAGGCCAGTTGACGACGGCCCCAGTCTTCCAGACGGTGGATCTTGCCGCCGTCTTCTTCGATCAGCTTGGTGTAACGCTCAACCATGCCGCCGACTTGCTCGCTTTGATCCGGGTGGACCAAAAAGATGATTTCGTAATGACGCATGAATGCTCCTTACGGGTTGTAGCCTGCCGCTCAAAAACGGTCAGACAAGGAGTGAATGACACTTATGGACTTGTGGACGCTAGACACATAAGTGCCTGCCATCACAGCAAGGGGCGCAATTGTAGAGAAGGGGCGAGGGAGGCGCAAGGTAATTGGTGATTATTTGAACAGCCACAATCTTTGCCCCAACACAAACCACTGTGGGAGCGGGCTTGCTCGCGAAAGCGGTCGGACATTCAACATCGATGTCGACTGATCCACCGCTTTCGCGAGCAAGCCCGCTCCCACTGTTTGAGTTGCTTCAGGCCTTAGGATTTCTTGGCAGCCGCCTTGGCCCCACGCTGGCGCATCGCCTCGAACAGACACACACCCGTCGCGACCGAAACGTTGAGGCTGCTGACGCTACCGGCCATCGGCAGCTTGACCAGGTAGTCGCAATGTTCACGGGTCAGGCGGCGCATGCCCTTGCCTTCGGCGCCCATGATCAGGATCGTCGGGCCGGTGAGGTCCTGGTCATATAGGCTGACCTCGGCCTCCCCCGCCGTGCCTACCACCCACAGGCCGCGCTGTTGGAGTTTTTCCAGGGTGCGTGCGAGGTTGGTCACGGCCACCAGCGGGATGACCTCCGCTGCCCCGCAGGCGACCTTGCGCACCACCGGCGTCAATGTCGCCGACTTGTCCTTGGGCACGATCACCGCCAGCGCCCCGGCGGCATCCGCCGAACGCAGGCAGGCACCCAGGTTGTGAGGATCGGTCACGCCATCCAGGACCAGCAGCAGAGGGGCGCCCTCGGTACGGTCGAGCAGCTCGTCGAGCATCGCCTCTCCCCAGACCTGGCTCGGACTGACTTCCGCCACCACGCCTTGGTGCACGCCTTCGACCCAGGCATCCATCTCGCGTCGTTCGGCCTGGCCGATCGCCACGCGATTTTCATTGGCCAGCTCAACCAGGGTCTGGACCCGTGGCTCGCTACGGCCTTCGGCCAGCCAGATCTGCTTGACCCGCTTGGGATGATGACGCAGCAACGCTTCCACGGCATGCACGCCGTAGATTTTTTCCAACTGACTCATGATTTGGCCTTGGGTTTACGTGCCCCGCCACTTTTGGCTGGGGCCGAGCCCGCTTTCGACGGGCCCTTACGGTGTTTGCTCGGCTTGCTGGCAGCCTTGTCCGCAGTGGACCGTCCAGATTTCGCTCCAGACGACGCCTTGCCACCGGTCTTGGCTTCAGCCAGCAACGCCTTCTTCATCTCACGGCTTTTGCGAACCTCGGCGTTTTTCGCCGCCGCATCGCTCGGGCGATACGCTTCGACAGCTTTTTCCTTCGCGCCACGCCGAGCAGGCTTGGACGACGCAGGTTCAGCCGTGGCCTTGCCCGCAGGCGCAGCGGTTTCGGCACCGCGCTTCTTGCGACCGATCGGCGCGTTGAGGGTGTTTTCCGCCATCTCGAAATCGATCTTGCGCTCGTCGAGATCGACGCGCATCACCCGCACCTCGACGGTATCGCCCAGACGGAAGCTGCGACCGGTACGTTCCCCCGCCAGACGGTGATGCACAGGGTCGAAGTGGTAGTAATCGGCCGGCAGCGCGGTGACATGCACCAGACCTTCGACATAGATATCGGTCAGCTCAACGAACAGACCGAAACCGGTCACGGCGGTAATCACGCCCGGGAACGACTCACCCACGCGATCCTTCATGTACTCGCACTTGAGCCAGTTCACCACGTCGCGAGTGGCTTCGTCGGCGCGTCGCTCGCTCATCGAGCACTGTTCGCCGAGCTGCTCCAGGGCCGCCTCGTCGTACGGATAGATACGTGCTTTCGGAATCGTCATCGCACCGGCACGCTTGACGTGCGGGGTATTCATCTTCGAATGGATCACGCTGCGGATCGCCCGGTGCGTAAGCAGGTCGGGATAACGGCGGATCGGCGAAGTGAAGTGGGTGTAGGCCTCGTAATTCAGACCGAAGTGGCCCTGGTTGTCGGCGGTGTATACCGCCTGGCTCAGCGAGCGCAGCATCACGGTCTGGATCAGATGGAAATCCGGACGATCCTTGATGCTGGCCAGTAACGCCTGGTAGTCCTTGGGCGTCGGACCTTCCTTGCCTTTGTGCAAGGACAGGCCGAGTTCACCGAGGAAAGCCCGCAGCTTTTCCAGGCGCTCCGGCGGCGGGCCGTCGTGGACCCGATACAACGCAGGGATCTCATGCTTTTGCAAAAATTGTGCGGTAGCCACGTTGGCCGCCAGCATGCATTCCTCGATCAACTTGTGCGCGTCGTTGCGTACCGTCGGACGGATCTCGGCGATCTTGCGCTCGGAGCCGAAGATGATCCGGGTTTCCTGAGTTTCGAAATCGATCGCACCGCGTACATGCCGAGCCGCCAGCAACACCTTGTACAGCGCATAAAGCTGCTTGAGGTGCGGCAGTATGTCGGTGTATTCGCCACGCAACTTGCGCGCCTCGGCCAGCTTCGGCGTCTCCAGCATTGCACTGACCTTGTTGTAGGTCAGGCGGGCATGGGAATGGATGACTGCTTCGTAGAAGCAGTAGTCGGTCATTTCGCCGGTCTTGGAGATGGTCATCTCGCAGACCATGGCCAGGCGATCGACGTGGGGGTTGAGCGAGCACAGCCCGTTGGACAGTTGCTCAGGCAGCATCGGTACGACGCGCTCGGGGAAGTACACCGAGTTGCCACGCACCTGGGCCTCGGCGTCCAGCGCCGAACCGAGCTTCACGTAGCTGGATACATCGGCGATAGCAACGTACAGCTTCCAGCCACCGGAGAACAGGCGCAGTTTGCCCGGCCGGGCTTCGCAGTAGACCGCATCATCGAAGTCCCGCGCATCCTCGCCGTCGATGGTGACGAACGGCAGGTGGCGCAGGTCGATGCGTTTCTCTTTGTCTTTCTCTTCGACTTCCGGCTTGAGCTTGCCGGCCTCCTTCAGGACCGCTTCCGGCCAGACGTGAGGGATGTCATAGGTACGCAGGGCAACGTCGATTTCCATGCCCGGCGCCATGTAGTTACCGACCACCTCGATCACATCGCCCTGCGGCTGGAAGCGCGGGGTTGGCCAGTGGGTGATCTTCACTTCGACGAACTGACCGATCTTGGCATTGGCGTTGCGGCCCGGAGTGACCAGCACTTCCTGCTGAATCTTGGGATTGTCCGCGACGACGAAGCCGATGCCGCCTTCTTCGAAGTAACGACCAACGATGCTCTCATGGGCGCGGGACACCACCTCGACGATCACACCTTCACGGCGACCGCGGCGGTCCAGGCCGGACACACGGGCCAGCGCGCGATCACCGTCGAACACCAGGCGCATCTGCGCCGGGCTCATGAACAGGTCGTCGCTGCCATCGTCCGGGATCAGGAAGCCGAAACCGTCGCGGTGACCGGCGATGCGACCCAGGATCAGGTCAAGCTTGTCCACCGGTGCGTAAGTGCCGCGGCGGGTGTAGATCAGTTGAGCGTCGCGCTCCATGGCGCGCAGACGGCGGCGCAGGGCTTCGAGCTGGTCTTCGGTGGTCAGACCGAATTCTTCGACCAACTGCTCGCGGCTGGCGGGCGAACCCCGATCGGCGAGGTGCGCCAGGATCAGTTCGCGGCTAGGAATAGGGTTTTCATATTTTTCCGCTTCACGAGCGGCCTCGGGATCGAGGGACTGCCAATCGGCCATTAGAGAGTTTTCACCTTGTCTATATGCGGGTTAGTTTGGCATAGGCTTAATGAAACGGGAAATTTCAGGCATTCGGAGGACCTTTCAAAATTTTTTTGACCCGCCTTTGGTACCTGAGATCGCACCGCTCGTGAAATTTCCCATTTTTTTTATCAAGAGGGGTTTACAGTTAAAAACACGCTCCGTATAGTGCGCGCCATCGACGACGCACACACGTTGCCGATGCTGCCCAGATGGTGAAATTGGTAGACACGCCAGCTTCAGGTGCTGGTGACCGCAAGGTCGTGGAAGTTCGAGTCTTCTTCTGGGCACCATTTTCAGCGACAGACCCTCGGTCTGCCAGCTACCAAAAACCCGCGAAAGCGGGTTTTTTCGTTTTGCCTCCCCTGAAAATCCGATTTCGCAATTACTAAAACAAAAACAGGGGTTTACAGATCAAAAGGCGCTCCGTATAGTGCGCCACATCAACAGCGGCAACGCTGAAGATGCTGCCCAGATGGTGAAATTGGTAGACACGCCAGCTTCAGGTGCTGGTGACCGCAAGGTCGTGGAAGTTCGAGTCTTCTTCTGGGCACCAATTCAAGCTTCAAGGCGCCAGGCCTTGAACCTCACAGAAACCCGCGAAAGCGGGTTTTTGCGTTTCAGGGCTCTGTGTTTCATGGCCAGAACCGCTATCGCGAGCAGGCTCGCTCCCACATTGACCCGATTGAACACCCAGGATCAACTGTGGGAGCGAGCCTGCTCGCGATGAGGCCAGACCGCCAGCAATCAGGCCCTGAACTGCCCCAGGCTCGCCTTCAACTGTGCGGCCAGGCTGTCCAGCACCTTACCGCTGGCCGTTGTCTCGACCACGGCCTGGGCGGCTTTCTCGGCCTGAGCATGGATGGTTTCCACTCGCCCGCGCACGGCTTGCGCGCCCTGGGCCTGATGAGCGGCCGCCTGGGTCGCCAGACCGATGGCCGCGTGCACCTGCTCCACGGAGGCTTGCACCGACTGCTGCAAGCGAGCACTGTCTCGCAAGACCAACAGTCCCTCGTTGGCTTGGCGCCCGGCCTGGCCAATCGCAGCCACCGCTTCGCGGGCACCTTGCTGCAACGCCACGATATGGGCCTGGATATCGCCAGTCGAACTCTGGGTCTTGCTTGCCAGCGCCCGCACCTCGTCCGCAACCACCGCAAACCCCCGCCCGGTCTCCCCGGCCCGCGCAGCCTCGATAGCCGCGTTCAGGGCCAACAGGTTGGTCTGCTCGGCGATACCGTGGATCACCGTCAGCACAACTTCGATCTGCTCGCTCTGCTGGGCCAACCGCTCGATGACTTTGGCCCCTGTGTCCACCTGCCCGGCCAACGCCTCGATCAGGCTACCGACCTTGGCCGATGTTCGAGTGGTCTCATCGGTGGCCTGGCGGATCTCCACCACTTGCTGCAAGGCTGCCTGCATTGCCTGGCTTTCCGATTGAGCCTCGTCGGCCATCTGGGACAAGGCTTGCAGACTCTCGGCGACTTCATCGCGCTGCATCCCGGCCGCCGCGTCGGCGCCGGAATTACGCAGCGTCATCGCACCGATCTCGAGCCCCGTGCGCTGGGCCACCTCACCCGCCTCCCGTACGATGGGCTGCAACTTGTCCACAAAGCGATTGACCGCCGAGGCCATGTCGCCAATCTCGTCCTTGCTGTTGATCTGCACGCGCTTGGTCAGATCACCTTCACCCGCCGCCAGATCGTTCATTGCCGCGATCAACAGCCTCAAGCGGTTGACGACCCGACGCCCCAATACCACGGCCAACAGCACCAGCACGCCAAAGCCTACCAGCGCCAGGCCAAGGCCGATGCGCCAGCGCAAGGTATTCGCGGCCTGCTGCACGGTGCTGGCGGTATTGGTCTGCATTTCGGTGGCAGTGGCCTGCGCCGACTGCAACCGGCCACGCATGGCGGTGGCACTGTCGGCCGCCGCCCCCTTGAGGCTGTCACCGACCAGCTGATCACTACTGGCAATCAACGCCGAGAAACGCTGGTCCAGCGCCTTCAGGTCGGTTTCCACCGATGCAGTGGAAACCCCCATCAACACCTTGCCGATTTCCACGCCATTGGGGTTGATCGGCGCCTCGATGTAATAGACAGAGGGATCGTTTTTCGCCGCATCCAGCACCTTGTCCAACGCCCGCTCGCCCTTGCCCTTTTCCAGCAAAGCCTTGTTGATCGCGTTCTCCCGGTTCAGATAACGGGTCAGGTGCTCGCCATTGGCATCGTCATAGATGACGAACAACACGTTGGGATTGCGCTGCGCTCGGCGGGCGAATTCGGAGAGCGTCGGGATGTCGCTGTCCCACATGGCCCGGGGAGCGACGGAGGCGAGGAGCTGCGCCATATCATTGGCGGACTCTCTCAGGTCTTTTTCCAGAGTGCCACGCAACTGCGCCTGCTCTTCCTTCAAGCGCACAGACAAGCCGGCATTCAGGCGCTGACGCGTACTGGCGGACAGGCTGTCCAGGCTTGAAGTCACCTCGCGCCCAGCCTGCTCCAGCTCACCGGAAAGCTTCTGGCTATCGGCCCCCAGGCGCGAACTCAGGTCAGCCTCCAGCGCCGTGACCGTGCTCCGGGTCAGCGCCACAGCCACCAGCACTTGCACCAAAAGGGCGATACCAAGCGTAACGAACACAGGCCGTAGCAAACGGCTTTGTAACAGTGAGAGAACGGCCGACACGTGAAATCCCTCTACCAACGCCATTAAATTGATGGCACTTGCAAAGAAGCGCCAATAATGGAGATTCATAGCAAGTGTCGTGCCGCGCGGTAGCCAGAAAAAACAAAGGACCCAATCAAGGGTCCTTTGTTTTTTACATCAACGACTTATCAACCGAACGGGTGACGCAGAACGATGGTTTCGTTGCGATCCGGCCCCGTCGAAATAATGTCGATCGGCGCGCCGACCAGCTCTTCGAGACGCTGGATATAGTTGCGGGCCGCCACTGGCAACTCTTCCAGGGTCTTGGCACCCACGGTGGACTCGGTCCAGCCCGGCATCTGTTCGTACACCGGCTCCAGGCCGATGTAGCTGTCAGCGTCGGTCGGTGCGTCGATGACAGCGCCGTCCTGGTTCTTGTAGCCCACACAGATGTTGATGGTTTCCAGGCCGTCCAGCACGTCCAGCTTGGTCAGGCACAGGCCCGAGATGCTGTTGACATCGATGGCGCGGCGCAGGATGACAGCATCGAACCAACCGCAACGACGGGCACGCCCGGTGGTGGCACCGAACTCATGACCACGCTTGGCCAGGAAGGCACCGACGTCATCGAACAGCTCGGTCGGAAACGGACCCGAACCCACGCGAGTGGTGTAGGCCTTGGTGATGCCCAGGATGTAATCCACATACATCGGACCGAAGCCCGAACCGGTGGCGATACCGCCTGCGGTGGTGTTCGAACTGGTGACGTATGGGTAGGTACCGTGGTCGATATCCAGCAGCGAACCCTGGGCGCCTTCGAACATGATGTCCTTGCCGGCGCGACGCAGCTCATGCAGCTCGGCCGTGACGTCGAGCATCATTGGCTTGAGCAGCTCGGCGTACTCCATGCACTCGTCCAGGGTCTTCTGGAAGTCGATGGCTGGCTCTTTGTAGTAATTGACCAGGACAAAGTTGTGGTAGTCCAGCAACTCGCCCAGCTTGGCGGCGAAACGCTCGCGGTGGAACAAGTCGCCGATGCGCAGGCCGCGGCGAGCCACTTTGTCTTCATAGGCCGGGCCGATACCGCGACCAGTGGTACCGATCTTCATCTCGCCGCGGGCCTTTTCACGGGCCTGATCCAGCGCAACGTGGTAGGACAGGATCAGCGGGCAGGATGGGCTGATACGCAGACGCTCGCGCACCGGTACGCCTTTCTCTTCCAGCTTGACGATTTCCCGCAGCAACGCGTCGGGAGCCACCACGACACCGTTGCCGATCAGGCACTGTACGCCTTCGCGCAGCACGCCCGATGGAATCAGGTGCAGGACGGTTTTCTCACCGTCGATCACCAGGGTGTGACCTGCGTTGTGGCCACCCTGGTAGCGCACTACGGCGGCAGCATGTTCGGTCAGCAGATCGACGATCTTGCCTTTGCCCTCATCACCCCACTGGGTGCCCAGGACTACGACATTCTTACCCATAACACTTGTCCTCATTCGCGCAAACTTGGTGCCGGCCGCGGCCGGCAGGAAAACTCAAGAAGCCAGCGGCAGTACCTGCCAAAGCCCGTTGTGCTGAATCAATTGCCGGTCGCAGTCCGCTTCACGGGCGGCGGCCAAAGGCTGCCCAGGCAACGCCTGGACGACACGCTGACCCTCACTGCGCAACTGGCAGACCGTCTGCCAAAGAGCCGCATCCGTACTGTCAGGCATCCAGATACCGCCGGACGGTAACTCGACTTCAGCACGCCCCAGGGTCACCAGGGTTTTCAAATCAGTAGAGAAGCCGGTCGCCGGACGGGCGCGGCCGAAGTCGGCGCCGATGTCATCGTAACGGCCGCCCTGGGCGATGGACTGGCCCACGCCCGGTACGAATACCGCGAACACCACGCCAGTGTGATAGTGATAACCGCGCAACTCGCCCAGGTCGAAGTACAAGGGCAGCTCCGGGAAACGTACCGACAGACGCTCGGCAATCGCCAGCAGGTCATCCAGGGCTGCCAGGACAGCCGCTGGCGCGTGGGCCAGGCGCTCGCGGGCAGCGGACAGCACTTCGCGACCACCGCACAGGTCCACCAGTGCCCGCAGCATGTCGGACAGATCGGCGGGGAGGCCTTCGGTCAGGCTGATGACTTCGTCGATGGCTTTGCGCTGCAAAGCGTCGAACAACTGCTGCTCCACTTCACCGGACAGACCGGCCGCACGAGCCAGACCGCGATAGATGCCGACGTGGCCGAGGTCCATGTGGACATCCGGTACGTCGGCCAGTTGCAGCATGGCCAGCATCAGACTGATGACTTCCACGTCACTGCTCGGGCTGGCATCACCGTACAACTCGGCACCCAACTGGATCGGGCTACGGGAAGATGACAAGGCACGGGGCTGGGCATGCAACACACTACCGGCATAGCAAAGGCGACTCGGCCCTTCCCGGCGCAAGGTGTGAGCGTCGATGCGTGCCACTTGCGGCGTGATGTCGGCCCGAAAGCCCATCTGCCGACCCGACTGCGGGTCAACGACCTTGAAGGTACGCAGGTCCAGGTCCTGGCCCGCGCCGGTCAGCAGGGATTCCAGGTACTCGATATGAGGGGTGACGACGAACTCGTAACCCCAGCTCTGGAACAGATCCAACACCTGCCGACGCGCTACTTCGATACGCGCAGCTTCCGGTGGCAGTACTTCTTCGATGCCATCTGGCAGCAGCCAGCGGTCTACCGTTGCCATTACGCCATTCCCCTATGGTCCGGGCGGCCAGCCTTCGGGCAAGCCTTGAGTGAAGCAGAAAATGCTCGGCCCATGCACAAACAACGCGCAAGAGCGACGTGACGAATGACCCGGAATCGGCCTCGTCCAGCACTTTCCTCGAAAAACCTGTCGAGTCGTTCAACCCGACGCCTGCCATCGATAACCGCAATCGAACGTGCAGACGCAAAAAAGCCGGGAATTTCCCGGCTGCCGCATCATACACTCGTTTTCCCAAAGGATCACCCCGCCCGACGCTTTAGCCGCCAGGCGGAGTATCTCGAGTCAACGCTGTATCAAGGCTTGGTCTTTTCCAGGTAGCGGAAAAAGTCGCTGCTCGGGTCCAGAACCAGCACATCGGATTTACGTCCGAAGCTTTCACGGTAAGCGTTCAGGCTACGGTAGAACGCGTAGAACTCCTGATCCTGACCGTAGGCCTTGGCGTAGATCGCAGCGGCCTGGGCGTCACCATCACCGCGAACCTCTTCCGATTCACGATAGGCTTCGGCCAGCAGTACGCGACGTTGACGATCGGCGTCGGCACGGATGCCCTCGGCCAACTCATTACCCTTGGCGCGGTGTTCGCGGGCTTCACGCTCGCGCTCGGTGCTCATCCGTTCGAACACGCTGCGGTTCACTTCCTTCGGCAGGTCGATGGCCTTGACCCGGACATCGACCACTTCGATACCCAGTTCCTTCTCCGCCATCGCGTTCAGCGAACGGGTGATGTCGGCCATGAGCGCATCACGCTCACCGGATACCACTTCATGCAGTGTGCGCTTGCCGAACTGGTCACGCAGGCCCGACTCCAGGCGACGGGACAGGCGTTCGTCAGCGATCTGCTTGAGGCCGGACGTCGCAGTGTAGAAGCGTTCGGCATCCTTCACGCGCCATTTGGCGTAGGCATCGACCATGACCGCTTTCTTTTCCAACGTCAGGAAACGTTGCGTCGGCGCATCCAGCGTCATCAGGCGGGCGTCGAACTTGCGCACCTTGTTGACGTACGGCACCTTCACATGCAGACCTGGCTGGACATCCGTCTCCACCACGCGACCGAATTGCAGCAACACCGCACGTTCGGTCTGGGACACGATGTAGAAGCAGTTCCAGGCTGCGATCGCCACGACGACGCCGACAATAAGGGCGATCAGCGATTTATTGCTCATCAGCGACTCTCCCTGGTACGTGCTTGCTGTTGCTCAACCGCCGGGCGGGTATTCGCTTCATTGTTGGCGGGCGCCATGCCGGCCGGCGGCGCACTGGTGGTACGACCGCTCTCGATCATCTTGTCCAGCGGCAGGTACAGCAGGTTGCTCTGGCCGTTCTTGTTGCCGGTCACGAGGACTTTGCTGGTATTACTGAAGACTTCCTGCATGGTTTCCAGGTACAGACGCTGGCGGGTCACCTCAGGTGCCTTGCGATACTCGGCCACCAACTTGGTGAAGCGGTCGGCCTCACCCTTGGCACGGGAAACCACTTCGTCGCGGTAACCGTTGGCATCTTCGATGATGCGCTGGGCCTGACCACGAGCTTCGGGCACGACGCCGTTGGCGTAGGTCTCGGCCTGGTTGCGCGAACGCTGTTCGTCCTCTCGGGCACGGATCACATCGTCGAACGCTTCCTGGACCTCGCGTGGCGCCGCGGCGCTCTGCACGTTGACCTGGGTGACGGTGATGCCGGTGCGATAGGTGTCGAGGAACCGCTGCAGGCGCTCCTTGATTTCGCTGGCCATCAACTCACGACCCTCGGTCAACACCTGGTCCATGGCGGTGGAACCCACCACGTGGCGCAAGGCACTTTCGGTCGCATGTTGCAGGCTGACTTCCGGCTGGTCGACGTTCAGCACGAAGTCTTGCAGGTTGGTGATCTTGTACTGCACGGTCAGTGGAACCTCGACGATGTTTTCATCTTCGGTCAGCATCTGGCCCTGCTTGGTGTAGGCACGCTCACGCGTGACGTTCTCCATGTATTTCTGATCGATCGGCGGGAAATAGATGTTCAGGCCCGGGCCGACGGTTTCGTAGTACTTGCCGAAGCGCAGCACCACGGCTTGCTCCTGCTCGTCCACGACGTAGACCGCACTGTACAGCCAGACAGCCGCGAGCACGACCAGGCCGATGCCGAGCAGGCCAAAACCGCCGCTCTTGCCTGGCCGACCGCCATCGTCACCGCGTTTTTTACCACCACCGAACAAACCGTTCAGGCTTTCCTGCAGCTTGCGGAAGGCCTCGTCGAGATCCGGAGGCCCCTTGCGATCGCCATTGTTACGACGCTTGCCACCCCAGGGATCCTGATTATTCGAGTTGCCACCCGGCTCATTCCAAGCCATAGCGCTCTCCATCTGATAAAGCAAAGACGCACCCTCGGCGCGCCGACCAATGCTACAGAATGCCTGACACAGCGTTCTCAGGCTTTTATTGCAAAGTGTGTTGCTCGATGAACTCCATCGGTTGCAGCCCTTCGCGACTGACCAGACGGTTCAGCTCCGATCGAGGCAGGCGTACCGCCAGCAGGCAGGTGCCTTCTTCGTCGTGTTCTTCTTTTTGCACGGCCCCCAACTCGAAGAACTGGGCACGCAGCCGGGCGAAACGTTGCGACAGCTTCAAGGTGCCGACAAACAGATCGTCGCCCAGCAGCTCGGCCACGGCCTGTTTGAGCAGATCGAGGCCGGTACCGTCCCGGGCCGACAACCAGACCCGCTGCGGCTTGCCATCGGCATCGCGCTGGATCTGCGGCTCCACGCCTTCGAGCAAATCGAGTTTGTTGTATACCTCGAGGATCGGCAAGTCCTGGGCCCCGATCTCGCCCAGCACCACCATGACCTGTTCGATCTGCAACATACGATCCGGCTCGGCGGCGTCGATCACATGCAGCAGCAGGTCGGAGTTGCTCGACTCTTCGAGCGTAGCCCGGAAAGCCTCGACCAGCTTATGCGGCAGGTGCCGGATGAAACCCACGGTGTCGGCCAGCACGATCGGCCCGAGGTCGTCCAGGTCAAGCCGGCGCAAGGTCGGGTCGAGGGTGGCGAACAACTGGTCGGCGGCGTAGACGTCCGATTCGGTCACATTATTGAACAGCGTGGATTTGCCGGCGTTGGTATAGCCCACCAGCGAAACCGTCGGGATGTCTGCGCGCTTGCGGCCACGGCGCGACTGCTCGCGCTGGCTGCGGACCTTTTCCAGGCGCCCTTTGATCTGGCGCAGGCGGACCCGCAGCAGACGCCGGTCGGTTTCCAGTTGGGTTTCACCTGGACCACGCAGGCCGATACCGCCCTTTTGCCGCTCAAGGTGAGTCCAGCCACGGACCAGCCGGGTGCTCATGTGCTCGAGCTGGGCCAGTTCGACCTGGAGCTTGCCCTCATGGGTACGGGCGCGTTGGGCGAAAATATCGAGGATCAGCCCGGTTCGATCAATCACGCGGCACTCGAAGACACGTTCGAGGTTGCGTTCCTGACTGGGCGTGAGGATGTGATTGAAAATCACCAGATCGACCTGTTCGGCCTTGACCAGGTCGCGCAACTCCTCGACCTTGCCACTGCCGATCAGGAACTTGGCGGTTGGCCGATGACGCGGCACGTTGAAAAACGCGACGGTCTCGGCGCCGGCCGAAAGTGCCAATTCCTGAAACTCCTGCGGATCTTCGCGCGCCTCAGGGTCCTGTCCTTCCAAGTGAACGAGAATAGTCCGTTCACCACCACCGTGGCGCTCAAAGAACAAAGGAGACTCCTATCAGGCGTTACCCGGCTCAGCGTCACCGCCATCGGATTCGGTTGCGCTTGGCAGACGAATTGCACGAACCGGCACGACTGTCGAGATAGCGTGTTTGTAGACCATCTGGCTGACGGTGTTCTTCAGCAGGATCACGAACTGGTCGAAAGACTCGATCGTACCTTGCAGCTTGATCCCGTTGACCAGATAGATGGACACCCCAACTTTCTCTTTACGTAAAGTGTTCAAGTAAGGGTCTTGTAGCGAATGCCCTTTTGACATGTGCCGCACTCCTTTAAGGATCAATAATAAAAAACGGAATCAGATGGCTTGGGCCGTCACACCCCCAAGGATAGACGGCAATTGCAAGGACTCAGCCCAATATGGAGATGGTCCCGAGGTATTTCAAGGCGCGTGGCAGATTGTCGCAATCGAGGCTGTCGAGCCAATGCAGGTCAGTCCAACTGCGTAACCAGGTGAACTGGCGCTTGGCCAGCTGGCGCGTGGCAATGATCCCACGCTCCCGCATCTCGGCTGACGTCAGCTTGCCGTCCAGGTAATCCCAGACCTGTCGATAACCCACCGCACGTATAGACGGCAACCCGGCATGCAGGTCACTTCGCTCACGCAGGGCTACGACCTCGTCGATGAATCCCTGTTCCAACATTAATGTGAATCTTTGTTCAATTCGCCGATGCAGCACTTGCCGGTTCGCCGGAGCGATGGCCAGACTCGCGACAGTATAGGGCAATTGTTGCAGTCCCGAAGCGGCTGCTTCAGTACTTTGCGCAGATTGTCGCTGGCGCAGGGCGGTCATGCTCTGGCCGCTGACCCGATAAACTTCCAAGGCCCGGCTGAGGCGCTGCGGGTCGTTGGGGTGAATACGGGCTGCCGACACCGGGTCAATGACTGCCAATTGCTCGTGCAACGCCTGCCAGCCAAGGCGTGCGGCCTCTTCTTCGATCTGCGCGCGCACCTCGGGGTCCGCCGCGGGCATGTCGGCCAGCCCGTCGACCAGGGCCTTGTAATACAGCATCGTACCGCCCACCAGCAATGGGATCTTGCCCCGTGCGGTGATCTCGGCCATGGCCTGGAGGGCGTCGCGACGGAAATCGGCGGCCGAGTAGGCTTCGGCCGGGTCGAGGATGTCGATCAACCGATGGGGAAACTCGGCCAGCAGTGCTTTCGATGGCTTGGCGGTGCCGATGTCCATGCCCCGATAGACCAGCGCCGAATCGACACTGATCAACTCGCAAGGCAAGACCTTGGTCAGCTCGATGGCCAGGTCGGTCTTGCCGGCGGCGGTCGGCCCCATCAGGAATATGGCGGGTGGCAACTGGCTCATCAACGACCGCGCAGAAACAGTTTGTCCAGGTCGTCCAGGCCCAGTTGGGTCCAGGTCGGCCGGCCATGGTTGCATTGACCGCTGCGCTCGGTGTTTTCCATGTCCCGCAGCAGGCCGTTCATTTCCGGCAGGGCCAGGCGCCGGTTGGCGCGGATTGCGCCGTGGCAGGCCATGGTGCCGAGCAGTTCGTTCAGGTGCGCCTGGATCCGGTCGCTGGTGCCGTACTCCATCAGGTCCGCCAGCACGTCGCTGACCAGGCGATTGGCCTCGGCCTGTTTCAGCAACGCCGGGATTTGCCGGATCGCCAGGGTTTCCGGACCCAGGCGCTGCAGCTCGAAGCCCAGGCGCTGGAACCAGCTCGCATGCTCTTCGGCGCAATCGGCTTCGCGCTGGCTCACAGCCAGGGATTCAGGCACCAACAACGGCTGGCCGCTCAGGCCTTCGCTGGCCATGGCGACCTTCAGCCGCTCATACATGATCCGCTCGTGGGCCGCGTGCATGTCCACCAGGACCAGGCCCTGAGCGTTTTCCGAGAGAATATAGATACCCTTGAGCTGCGCCAGGGCATAGCCCAGCGGTGGGACATCGCCCTGCTCATCGGGCAGCGTCGGGGCGCCGGTTTCAGGCAGGGGTTTGAAAAACTCCCGATAGGCCGCCTGGGCTTCGGCGGCCGGCACGCTCGACTGCGGACGCGGGGTGTATTGATACTGATAGCCGCTGCTTGCACCGCTGCCCGCCGAGCTGTAGTTCGGTTGGGATTGAGGTTGCTCCAGCAAGGTATTGGCTGCCAGGCGCATCTCTCCCTGGGGACCGAACTCGCCAGCTTCCAGGCCGGTCGGGCGAACCATGCCCGCCACCGCAGCCGGCGCAGCCAACTGGTCTTCCGGGCGCACATCGCCCAAGGCACGGTGCAGGGTGCCGTAAAGAAAATCGTGCACCATGCGCCCATCGCGAAAGCGCACTTCATGCTTGGTCGGGTGCACGTTGACGTCCACCACCGACGGATCGACTTCGAAGAACAATACGAAGGTCGGATGCCGACCATTGAACAGCACATCGCGATAAGCCTGGCGTACCGCGTGAGCCACCAGCTTGTCGCGCACGGCCCGGCCGTTCACATAGAAGTACTGCAAATCCGCCTGGCTGCGGGAGAAGGTCGGCAACCCGACCCACCCCCACAGGTGCAAGCCATTGCGCTCCACCTCGATGGGCAATGCCTGCTCCAGGAAACCCGAGCCGCACACCGCCGCCACGCGCCGGGCGCGGGCGGCATCGTCACGGGCCTCGTGCAGGCTGAGGATGGTCTTGCCGTTGTGGCGCAAATGGAAGGCCACGTCGAAACGCGCCAGGGCCAGGCGCTTGATGACTTCCTGCAGGTGATCGAATTCGGTTTTCTCGGCCTTTAGAAACTTGCGTCGGGCCGGGGTGTTGAAGAACAGGTCGCGCACTTCCACCGAGGTGCCCACCGGGTGAGCAGCGGGCTGGACCCGGGAAGCCATGTCCCGGCCTTCGGTCTCGACTTGCCATGCCTGCTCGGCATCACGGGTGCGCGAGGTGAGGGTCAGGCGCGACACCGAACTGATGGACGCCAGGGCCTCGCCACGGAACCCCAGGCTCATGACGCGTTCGAGGTCTTCCAGGTCGCGGATCTTGCTGGTGGCGTGACGCGCCAGTGCCAGCGGCAGGTCATCGGCGGGAATACCGCCGCCGTCGTCGCGCACCCGCAGCAGCTTGACGCCGCCCTGCTCGACATCCACATCGATGCGCCGGGCACCGGAATCGAGGCTGTTTTCCAGCAGTTCCTTGATGACCGACGCCGGGCGCTCGACCACCTCGCCAGCGGCGATCTGGTTCGCCAGCCGGGGACTGAGCAGCTCAATGCGGGCGTTGCCGCCAATCACTTCATCACTCATTGCTGGGCCGCCACTTCATTGCCGGGGATGGTCAGGGTCTGGCCGATCTTGAGCTCGTCGCTCTTGAGGTTGTTGGCGCTGCGCAAGAGCGCGGGCGATACCTGGTAGCGAACGGCGATCATCGCCAGGGTTTCGCCAGGGGTGACCCGGTGGTCCCGCGGGCCTTGGGCAATCTTGCCGGAATCACGCAACCAGGCGATGTAGGTGCCCGGCGGCGGGTTCTGCTGGAAGAATTGCCGCACGCCACTGCTGATGGACCGGGCCAGCGCCTGCTGATGACTGGAGGACGTCAGTTTGGAAGCTTCGTTGGCGTTGGAGATGAAACCGGTTTCCACCAGGATCGACGGGATGTCCGGCGACTTCAGCACCATGAACCCGGCCTGCTCGACGCGCTGCTTGTGCAACGGCGTGACACGACCGATGTTGCTCAGGACCTTCTGGCCGACGTTCAGGCTGGACGTCAGCGAGGCCGTCATCGACAGGTCGAGCAACACGCCGGCAAGCATCCGGTCCTTGTCGTCGAGGCTGACGTTGCCGGCACCGCCAATCAGGTCGGAACGGTTTTCGCTGTCGGCCAGCCAGCGGGCCGTCTCGGACGTGGCGCCACGGTCGGACAACGCAAACACCGAGGCCCCGAACGCGGCTGCCGAAGGGGCAGCGTCGGCATGGATGGAGACGAACAGGTCGGCGCCCTTCTTGCGGGCGATCTCGGTACGGCCGCGCAATGGAATGAAGTAGTCACCGGTACGGGTCAATTCGGCGCGGAAGCCTTTCATGCCGTTGACCTGGCGTTGCAGTTCGCGGGCGATGGACAGCACCACGTCTTTTTCCCGCTGCCCGCGCGAGCCCGAGGCCCCCGGGTCTTCGCCACCGTGGCCGGCGTCGATCACCACGATGATGTCACGCTTGCCGGCAGGGGCCGGCGGCAGCTTGATTGCAGGTTCGGCAGGCGTCACCGGTACCGCCGGGACCGTGGCGACATTGGTCGGCGGCGGTGGCGGCGGTGCGGCATCGGCCGGGTTGTCGAACAGGTCCACCACCAGCCGGTTGCCGTACTGGGCATTGGGGGCCAGGGTAAAGCTTTTCGGCGTCACGGCTTTTTTCAGGTCGATGACCACCCGCAGGTCGGTCGGCGTGCGCTGGGCCGAACGCATCGCGGTAATCGGCGTGTTGGCGGTGGCCACGTTCAGCGGCGCGCCCAGGGACGCGCCATTGATGTCGATCACCAGGCGATCCGGGGCGGTCAGGGTAAATACGCTGTGCTGTACCGGGCCCGTCAGGTCGAACACCAGCCGAGTATTGTCCGGCGCCCGCCAGAGGCGAACGCTGTTGACCTTCGTCTCAGCCACAGCATCGACGGCCAGTGCCGTAAGCAACAGTCCTACGACAGCAACCACCGCGCGAAAGCGCATACCAAACCCCATCATCAATTAGTTTCCAGTGCCAACTCGGCACACCACGACTCGCCACGCGAGCCTTGCGGGGTCAGTTTCACCGAACGCCCGCCATTCTGCGCGCCAATGGTAATGGTCAGGTCAGGCTTTGGCAAAAAGCCTGCACCCTTGCAGGGCCATTCGATCAGGCACAAGGCGTCGTCTTCGAAATAATCACGGATGCCGAGAAACTCCAGCTCCTCAGGGTCCACCAACCGATACAAATCGAAATGGAAGGCGCGGATATCACCGATTTCGTAGGGCTCTACCAGTGTGAACGTAGGACTTTTTACCGCGCCGACATGCCCGAGGCCGCGAATGATGCCCCGGGACAGCGTGGTCTTGCCCGCGCCAAGGTCGCCTTCGAGAAAAATCAGGCCGTGGCCTGCCGTAGTACGTGCAATGCGGGCACCGAATTGCGTCATGGCTTGCTCGTCAGCCACGTACAGGGTTACTTCAGGCAAGGTGATTGCTCCTCCAACAACTGACGAATGGCCGGGATCAGATCGGTCGCCGCCAGGCCACGGCCCGACCGGCCGGCTTGCGCACCGGCATTGGCGTGCAGCCAGACCGCCAGGCACGCGGCCTCGAAGCCTTCCATGCCTTGGGCCAGCAAGGCGCCAACCACGCCAGCCAGCACGTCCCCCAGGCCGGCGGTCGCCATGGCCGGATGGCCCTGACTGCAAACGGCCAGGCGACCGTCCGGGCTGGCAATCAGGCTGCCGGCGCCCTTGAGGATCACCGTGGCGGTGTATTTCTTGCTCAACGCCAGGGCCGCTGCCGGCCGGTCGGCCTGCACCTGGGCGGTGGAAATCTCCAGAAGCCGTGCCGCCTCCCCCGGATGCGGAGTGATCACGCAGTGCTCGGGCAAGCTGACAGCATCGGTGCTCAGCAGGTTCAGCGCGTCGGCGTCCCACACTTGCGGCAACGGCGCATTGGCCACCGCCGACAACAGGCTGCGCCCCCAGGCGGCTTGCCCCAATCCGGGACCGACCACCAGTACGTCAGCCTGCTCCAGCAGCCCCATCAACTGATTCGCCGAATGAGTGCCCTGCACCATGACCTCCGGCAAACGCGTCAGCGACGCCGAGACATGTTCGCTGCGGGTCGCCACGGAAACCATTCCTGCGCCACAACGCAGGGCGCTTTCAGCGCTCATCAGGATCGCTCCGCCAAACCCCCGGTCGCCGCCGATCAACAGGACGTGACCGAACGAGCCCTTGTGGGAAGTGGGTGCGCGAGGCGTCAGACGAGGCAGATTTTTTTGTGAGAGCAATCGTGCACTGAACGCCGCCGATTCAACGAGATCCGGATCGGCATGCAGGTCATCAAAGACCAGCTCGCCGACTCGGTCCGCCGCATCGCCGGTGAACAGGCCTTGCTTCAGGCCAATGAACGTTACCGTCAGGTCAGCCGTGACCGCCGTACCCAGCACACGTCCGGTGTCGCTGCACAGGCCGGAAGGGATATCGACCGCGGTGACGGGCAGCCCACTGACGTTGATCGTGTCGATTGCTCGCACATAGGGCTCACGCACATCGCCACTCAAGCCCGTGCCGAGCAAGGCGTCCAGCAGCACGCCACGCAATTCGGATTCGTCGGTCCATGCTTCAAGCGGCACGCCCACCGCCACGGCCTCGGCATGGGCAATGGCAGCGTCGCCCTGCAGGCGACGAGGCTCGCCCACCGTCAGCACTCGCACCGACCAGCCGGCACGGCGGGCCAGGGTCGCCACCAGAAATCCATCGCCGGCGTTATTGCCGTGGCCGGTCATCACGGTCAGCTCACCGGCCTTTGGCCAGCGCCGGACGATCGCCCGCCAGGTGGCACGGGCGGCGCGCTGCATCAATTCGAAGCCGCTGGTACCTGCCGCGATCAACTGTGCGTCGAGGGCCCGGATCTGCGCGGCACTGTACAGCGCGTCGGGAAAATCATCTTTAGTGTGCGGCATGCGTCTTCGGGCTCCGATGTCTGGCAGAATTATACGCATCTCAGCTCCGGTTTCTCTCGCCACATGCCTGCCACTTCCACAGATCTCCCCGCCCTCGCCCAATCCATCAAGGACTGGGGCCGCGAGCTGGGCTTCCAGCAGGTCGGCATCAGCGGCCTGGACCTCGCCGAGCACGAGCAGCATTTGCAACGCTGGCTCGAGGCCGGCTACCACGGCGAAATGGACTATATGGGCGCCCATGGCAGCAAACGCTCACACCCCGAGGAGCTGGTGCCAGGCACGTTGCGCGTAGTATCCCTGCGCATGGACTACCTGCCGGGCGATACGCAAATGGCGCAAATGCTCGGCCAACCGGAAAAAGCCTACGTCTCGCGTTATGCGTTGGGCCGCGATTACCACAAATTGATCCGTAAACGCGTGCAACAATTGGCAGAAAAAATCCAGGCGGTCATCGGCCCTTTCGGCTACCGTGCCTTTGTCGACAGCGCCCCGGTACTGGAAAAAGCCATTGCCGAACAGGC
Organism: Pseudomonas sp. AF32; assembly: GCF_022342325.2. Classification (NCBI taxonomy): domain Bacteria; kingdom Pseudomonadati; phylum Pseudomonadota; class Gammaproteobacteria; order Pseudomonadales; family Pseudomonadaceae; genus Pseudomonas; species Pseudomonas sp. AF32. The sequence goes on from NZ_RQJK02000013.1 coordinate 161,350, forward strand.
CGGCCTCGGCTGGATCGGCAAGAACACCCTCGTACTGAACCGCAAGGCCGGCAGTTATTTCTTCCTGAGCGAGTTGTTCGTCGACCTGCCGTTGCCAGTCGATCCACCCCACGCCACTGAGCACTGCGGGAAATGCACCGCCTGCCTGGATATCTGCCCCACGAACGCCTTTGTCGGCCCCTACCAGCTGGATGCTCGCCGCTGCATTTCCTACCTGACCATCGAGCTGAAGAACGCTATTCCGGAAGAACTGCGCCCGTTGATCGGCAACCGGGTGTTTGGCTGTGATGACTGCCAGATCGTTTGTCCATGGAATCGCTTTGCCCGACCGTCCGGGGAAAGCGACTTCAAGCCCCGTCACAACCTGGACAACGCCGGGCTGGCCGAACTGTTCCTGTGGGACGAGGACACCTTCCTCAAGAGCACCGAAGGCTCGCCGCTGCGCCGGGCCGGCTACGAGCGCTGGCTGCGCAATCTGGCGGTGGGCCTGGGCAATGCACCGTCAACGATTCCGGTACTGCAAGCGTTGGAAGCGCGGCGCGATCATCCTTCAGAGCTGGTACGCGAACATGTGGAATGGGCGCTGCGGCAACACAACGGGCGTCAAACCTCGTCGTTGTAGACGAACTTCGGCATTTCCCAGTGGAAGCGGATCGCCAGGAGCCGCAGCAGGAACCCGCCGAACAGCGTGATGAGGATCGCCTGTTCGCTCGGCAACTGCAGGTATACGCACAGCAAGTAGCACCACGCCGCGGCAAACGACACACTGGCATACAGCTCGCGACGAAAGATCAGTGGAATATCGTTACAGAAAATGTCCCGCAGGATGCCACCGAATACACCGGTGATCACCCCACTGACCGACGCCACCAGCATGCCATGGCCCATTTCAAGGGCGGTCATGCAACCGATCAGTGTGAACGCCACCAGGCCTGCGGCGTCGAGCACCAGAAACAGCGAACGCAGATGACGCATCCAGCGTGCCAGGAACACCGTCAGCATCGCCGCCGCGGTAGTCAGCACCAGGTATTCCGGGTGCTTGACCCAGGTGAGCGGGTAATGGCCCAGCAGAACGTCGCGCACCGAGCCGCCACCCAAGGCCGTGACACAAGCGATCAACACCACGCCAAACCAGTCCATGCCACGCCGCCCGGCGGACAGGGCGCCGGTCATGGCTTCGGCGGTAATGGCGATCAGATAAAGCATCAGCAACATGGCGGCGGTCCTGGCAGGAAGGCGCGCAGTCTAGCCATTTCGGGCAGGCACCAAAAGAGGGCAGCCATCGACTCGGCAAGCACAGGATCTGTGGTGAGGGGATTTATCCCCGTTGGGCTGCGCAGCAGCCCCATGCAGCCGAGCCCCTAGCCAACCGGACACAGCGAGGCAGTCAGGTTTGAGGGTTGCTGCGCAACCCAGCGGGGATAAATCCCCTCGCCACAAAAGCTCTTTTTCAGCAGCGTCCTAGAACTTGATGAAATGCTTGCGGTAATGCTGCAACTCGGCGATGGACTCACGGATGTCGTCCAATGCCAGGTGGCTGCCGCCTTTCTGGAAGCTGTCGCGCACCTGTGGCGCCCAGCGGGCGGCCAGTTCCTTGAGGGTGGAGACGTCCAGGTTGCGGTAATGGAAGTAGCTTTCCAGGGACTTCATATGGGTATAGAGGAAGCGACGGTCCTGGCAGATGCTGTTGCCGCAGATCGGCGACTTGCCTCTGGGCACCCACTGCTCAAGGAAGGCGATGGTCTGGGCTTCAGCTTCGGCCATGCTGATCTTGCTGTCGCGCACCCGTTGGGTCAGGCCCGAACCACCGTGCTGGCGAGTGTTCCATTCGTCCATGCGGGCCAGGACTTCATCGCTGTGGTGGATCGCGATCACCGGGCCTTCGGCCAGGGTGTTGAGATCACTGTCGGTGACAATAGTGGCCATTTCGATGATGACGTCGGTATCAGGATTCAGACCGGTCATTTCCAGGTCGATCCAGATCAGGTTTTGCGGATTTTGCATGGGGGGGCTCCTCGGCGTAGCTGCGCAGTTTAGCCTAGGCAGGCCATCGGGCGTGCTAAACTCGCCGCCGTTTTATCCAATCGCTGCATTCTTCTATACGGAACACCCATGGCCAAACGCCAACTCAATCGCCGCCAGAACTGGCGCATCGAAAAGATCCAGGGCGAGCGCGCAGCCCGCGCCGCCAAACGTGAATCCAGCGCGGTGCAGGCGCTGGAAGGCGGCGATCTGGGCCCGGAACAGACCGGGCTGGTGATCGCCCATTTCGGTGTGCAAGTCGAGGTCGAGGCCCAGGAAGGCGAACTGGCTGGACAAGTGTTCCGCTGCCACCTGCGAGCCAACCTGCCGGCCCTGGTGACGGGCGATCAGGTGGTCTGGCGGGCCGGCAACCAGGGTATCGGTGTGATCGTGGCCCAATTGCCGCGCCATACCGAACTGTGCCGTCCCGACAGCCGCGGCCAGCTCAAGCCGGTGGCGGCCAACGTCGACATGATTGTGATCGTGTTCGCCCCAATGCCCGAACCCCACGCCAACCTGATCGACCGTTACCTGGTAGCGGCGGAACACGCGGGCATCCGCCCGTTGTTGCTGCTCAATAAATTCGACCTGATCGATGAGCACAACGCCCCGGCGCTGAACGCCTTGCTGGCGGTCTATCGGCAGCTGGGTTATCCAGTGCTGGAAGTCTCCGCCCATCACGGTAACGGCATGGAACAATTGCAACGGCAACTGGACGGGCGCATCAGCGTGTTCGTCGGCCAGTCGGGTGTCGGCAAGTCTTCGCTGGTCAACAGCCTGCTGCCAGACGTTGAAACCCGTGTCGGGCCGTTGTCAGAACTGTCCGGCCAGGGCACCCACACCACCACCACCGCGCGCCTGTTCCATTTCCCAGGCGGCGGTGAGCTGATCGACTCGCCGGGCATTCGCGAATTCGGCCTGGGTCATGTCAGCCGGGCTGACGTGGAGGCCGGGTTCATCGAGTTCAACGACCTGATCGGCACTTGCCGATTCCGCGACTGCAAACACGACCGCGAGCCGGGTTGCGCCCTGCTCAAGGCATTGGAAGAAGGTCGGGTGCAACAGCAGCGGATGAACAGCTATCGCTCGATCATTGCCAGTTTGCCGGAAAGCAGTTACTGACCCGGCAGGGCGCTCTTCTGTGGCGCGCATCAAATAAGAAAGCCGCGATAATCGCGGCTTTTTTATTTGGGTTCACTGCGCGGGCGGTGCGGCCGGCTTCGGCGCGGCATCCTCGAACAGGTTCAGGCGCTCGCGCAGCTCATGGGCCGGCACCGGCTGCTGATCAGCCGGCAAGGCGTTCGGATCAACCGCTGCACCCGGCGTCGCGGCCGGTGGCGCCTCGCCTGGGGCGCCCTGCCCCTGGGCAGGATCTGCCGACGGTTCATCGGTCTGGGAACCTTCGATGGCCTGCTGGGCCTTCTTGGTCAGCACCACGATGTCGATACGCCGGTTCACCGGGTTGAACGGGTCCTTGCGGTCGAACAACGCCGACGAGGCATAACCGACCACCCGCGCCACCTGCTCGTCCGGATAACTGCCCGCCACCAGCGCACGACGGGCCGCGTTGGCGCGGTTGGCGGACAATTCCCAGTTACCAAAGTCGCCCTTACCGCTATAAGGCGTGGCATCGGTATGGCCGCTGATGCTGATCTTGTTCGGCACCGCCTTGATGGTGTCGGCCATGGCCAGCAGGATGTCCTCGAAATAAGGCTTCAGGCGCGCGCTTCCGGAGTCGAACATCGGCCGGTTCTCGGCGTCCATAATCTGGATGCGCAAGCCATTCGGCGTGATCTCGAACAGGATCTGGTCCTTGAACTTCTGCAACTGCGGGTTCTCTTCGACCTTGTTCTGCAACTCCTGCAGCAGCAGTTCCAGGCGTTCGCGCTCGACCTGCTCGGCCATGCCTTCGGCCTCATTGGCATCGACCGTTGCCTTGTCGGGCTGAGGCTGGGATTTGACTTCAGGGTTGAGGGTGTTTTCCGGTGCCAGGACCGGAGAACCGCCCAGGTCAATGATGTACGGCGTGCCGCTTTCGGAAAAACCGACCGGGTCCTTGAAGTAGCCGGCAATGGCGATTTTCTGTTCCGGAGTCGCGGTGGACAGCAGCCACAGCACCAGGAAGAACGCCATCATCGCCGTCGCGAAGTCGGCGAACGCGATTTTCCAGGCGCCCCCGTGGTGCCCGCCGGCAATGCGCTTGACGCGTTTTACGATGATCGGCTGGTTATTTTCCATAACTTAACGACCGCGAACCGCTTGTTCCAGCTCGGCGAAGCTTGGACGGTGCGCCGGATACAGGACCTTGCGACCGAACTCCACCGCCAACGATGGCGGCATGCCCGAGGCCGAGGCCACCAGGGACGCCTTGATGGCTTCATAGACGTTGAGCTCTTCCTTGGCATCGTGGGCCAGGGAATGAGCCAACGGGCCGAAGAACCCGTAGGCAGCCAGGATACCGAAGAAGGTACCGACCAGCGCCGCACCCACGTGCAGGCCGATGGACTTCTGGTCGCCATCGCCCAGGGAGGCCATGGTCACCACGATGCCCAATACCGCAGCGACGATACCGAAGCCGGGCATACCGTCGGCGATACCGTTGACGGCGTGGGACGGGTGCTCCAGGTCTTCCTTGAGACTGTACAGTTCCATGTCGAACAGGCCTTCCAGCTCATGGGGAGCCATGTTGCCGGACGACATGATGCGCAGGTAGTCACAGATGAACGCCGTCATCCGGGCGTCCTTGAGCACGGAGGGATACTTGGCGAAGATCGGGCTGGCGGCGGCGTCTTCGATGTCGCCTTCGATCGCCATCATGCCTTCGCGGCGGCTCTTGTTGAGGATCTCGTAGATCAGGCCCAGCACTTCCAGATAGAAAGTGTGACTGAAGCGCGAACCGAACATGCTCAGGGATTTCTTGAGCACGTGCATGGTCATGTAGCCGGGGTTGGCCTGCAAAAATGCGCCAAGGGCCGCACCACCGATGATCAGCACCTCGAAGGGCTGGATCAGGGCGGCAATCTTGCCATGGGAGAGCACGTATCCGCCGAGCACGCTCGCGAACACGACAATGATGCCGATAATTTTAGCCATAGATAGAAAGTACTTATTTAAGTCGGGTTCAAGGTCATATTCGGAAGCTGGAAAATCTCTTCTTCTCCTTATCGGCAAAACTGCGCCAGACTATAGCCAGTTCTGGCGAAAAGCCAATTTTGCCCTGTTGCAGCATGGGATGATCACGTCCAGCCATGGCTAACGAAACGAAAGTTCCAACTCCGCGACCGACCACGCTCGAAGGCTGGGTAAAGCTGCTCGCGGGCGTCCATCTGCCGGTGCCGCAGGCCAGTCATGACCTGGTCTGCAAGGCCGTCGCCGACAGCAACCGCTCGTTGCGCGATATCGCCGAGCTGATGCAGGACAGCCCCGCCCTCGCCCTGAGCGTCATCCGCGAAGCCAACCATCACACCCATGGCAACCTCGCCGCGCCCGCGGAAAATCTGGAAGTGGCCATCAACCGTCTCGGCCTCAAGCGCACCGAGGAGCTGCTGGTACGCCTGCCCTCGTTGCCGGAGCGAGAGATTCCCGTCGCGCTGCGCCAATTGCAATTGATAAGCCAACACGCCACGCAACAAGCCAATGGTTTTTTCGCCAGCCGCCTGGCGCGGCTGTGGCAGGACATTCACTGGGGCAGCTTGTTGTTCCTCTCGCCACTCTGGCCCATGGCGCTGACGCATCCGCGCCTGCTGGGAGAATGGGAGCAGCGGGTCCTCCATCAGGGCCAGCAGGCCAGCGAGGTAGAGCACGAGCTGTTCGGCGTCGGCCTGTTGAACATCTGCCTGGCGATGGTAGAAGCGTGGCGCCTGCCGATCTGGGTAGCACAGGGTTATCGGTTGCTGCTCAACGAACGTCGCGAGCTGGTGAAGGTCTTGCGCATCGCCCGGGACAGTGAACATCCGCTGCGCCAGCAGAATCGCCTGGATGATGACCCGACTCTGCGGCGCTGGCTCAATCAACCGGCCAACACCGTGCTGCTGGCCAATGGCCTGGCGCTTTCGGCGCACCATGCCTGGGACGACGCCCACAGCGCACGCTGGCAATACCTCACAAGCCTGTACCTGCAAATCCCCGTAGAGGAGATCCAGCAGCAACTGCACCAGCAAGCAGCCATTAGTGCCCGCCAGCACAGCATGCCAGACCTCTGGCACCCGGCCGTGGCCCTGATCTGGCCCCCTGGCAGCCGCCGCATTCCCTCTGGACGACCGTCGACCGCCCCCTCCAGCACCGTCGACCTGGCCCGGTGGCGTCAACAGTGCACCGCCTTGCTGGTGGAACCGAGCCCCTTCAGCAACGCCATGCACCTGACCACCGCCGCCCGCGACGCCCTGGCGGCGTGCGGCATGCGCCGGGTGATGATTCTGATGGCCGACCGCAGCCAGACCAACGTGCGCGTACACCAGACCGCCGGCCTGCCCAGCGAGGCGACGGCCATGAGCTTTCCCATCGGCCAGAGCAAGGTCTTGCAACGGTTGCTGGCACAACAGGCACAGGTTCGCCTGAACCCGGAAAACAATGCCCAGTTTTCGGCATTGTTGCCGCCGGTCCTGCGCGGCCTGTTCAAGGGCGAGCACCTGCTGTTGCGCTCACTGACCTGCAATGGTCGAGTCATCATGCTGGTGGTCGTGGATCAGGGCGGCGGACCGTTTTCGGACGTGACAGTCCAGGCTTTCGGCAAAACCGTGCAATGTATCGAGCGGGCCCTGCACACCTTTACCAACCGCGGCCGTTGAACTTGGTACAATCCTTTCCCTTTGCGCCCCAGGAGACCTCACATGCCTGACTTCTCTGGCTTGCCGCTGGTGATCGAACCGAGCGACCTGCTTGCGCGCCTCGATGCCCGCGAACTGATTCTGGTGGACCTGACCAGCGCCGCCCGCTACAGCACCGGCCACATTCCCGGCGCGCGCTTCGTCGATCCCAAGCGTACGCAACTGGGCCAGCCCCCGGCGCCAGGCCTGTTGCCGGCAAAGGCCGATCTCGAAATGCTGTTTGGCGAGCTCGGGCACAACCCGGATGCGGTCTACGTGGTCTATGACGACGAAGGCGGCGGCTGGGCCGGGCGCTTTATCTGGCTGCTGGATGTCATCGGCCACTCGAACTACCACTACCTCGACGGCGGCCTGCTGTCGTGGCTGGACGAAGGCCTGCCGGTGACCACCGAAGTACCGGCCAGCGCTGGCGGCCCGGTGGCGCTCACACTGCACGACGAGCCCACCGCCACCCGCGAATATTTGCAGAGCCGTCTCGGCGCCGCCGACCTGGCGATCTGGGACGCTCGCGGCCCGCTGGAATACTCCGGGGAAAAAGTCGTAGCGGCCCGAGGCGGACACATCCCTGGCGCGATCAATTTCGAATGGACCGCCGGCATGGACTCGGCACGCAACCTGCGCATCCGCCAGGACATGCCCCAGATCCTCGAACGCCTGGGCATCACACCGGACAAAGAAATCATCACCCATTGCCAGACTCACCACCGCTCCGGCTTCACCTACCTGGTGGCCAAGGCGCTCGGCTACCCACGGGTCAAAGGCTATGCCGGCTCTTGGGGCGAATGGGGCAACCACCCCGATACCCCTATCGAGCTTTGAAGGTTCCAAAAAAGGACAATTAATGAAAAACCGCTTGTTTATCCTCACCCAGTACCTGCTGCCTCACCACCTGCTGTCGCGGCTGGCCGGCTGCATCGCCGAATGCCGCGTGCGCTGGTTCAAGAATGCATTCACCGCCTGGTTCGCTAAGCGCTATCAAGTGGATATGTCCCAAGCCCTGGTGGAAGACCTGACTGCGTACGAGCATTTCAACGCCTTCTTCACCCGCGCCCTGAAGGACGGCGCCCGCCCGCTGGACGAAACGCCAGGCGCGATCCTCAGCCCCGCCGACGGCGCTGTCAGCCAGCTCGGCCCGATCGAGCACGGCCGGGTGTTCCAGGCCAAGGGCCACAGCTTCAGCGTACTGGAACTGCTGGGTGGCGACTCGGCCAATGCAGCGCCATTCATGGGCGGCGATTTCGCCACTATCTACCTGTCACCCAAGGATTATCACCGCGTGCACATGCCGCTGGCCGGCACGCTGCGGGAGATGGTCTACATTCCGGGACGGATCTTTTCGGTCAACCAGACCACCGCTGAAAACGTTCCGGAACTGTTCGCCCGTAACGAACGCGTAGCCTGCATCTTCGACACCGAACGCGGCCCCATGGCCGTGGTGCTGGTGGGCGCGATGATCGTGGCGTCCATCGAAACCGTCTGGGCCGGGCTGGTCACGCCCCCCAAGCGCGAGCTCAAGACCTTCCGCTACGACGAAGCCGCCCGTGCGCCGATCCATCTGGAAAAGGGTGCCGAACTGGGACGCTTCAAGCTAGGCTCCACGGCCATCGTCCTGTTCGGACCGGGCCAGGTGAAATGGGCCGAGGAACTGGTGGCCGGTTCGCCGGTACGAATGGGCCAAGGCCTGGCTTTGCCCAAGGCCTGAGTCACCCACCACCCTGTGGGAGCGAGCCTGCTCGCTCCCACAGTTGTATCCAGTACAGATCAAACACCTCTTTCGGCCACACCTGCTAGAGTTGAAGGCATCCTTTTCGTTTTCAGCCGGAGCCCGTCCACGGCATGAATGAGACCCGCCCTCTCCAGCTATTGCGCGTCTTGACCCCGACGCAATCACGCCTGTCGTTCTGCGATGCCACACCGCGCGACCTCAAACGCTGGATCGCCAACCTGCCCAAGGCCAATATCGGCGAAACGGCTCGCCTGCTGTACCAGGCCATCGGCGAACTCAACCTGATGCTCACCCCCAGCGATAACCGCCTGCAGCTGCTCGAATTGCTGCGCCCCGAGGTGTATTACGTCTGCAAGCACCTGGAGCGGCACTTCCTGCAGCAGGCTATCGTGCTGGACGACCGCTCGCGCAAAATCGTCAACCTGTGCCAGGCCCTGCAAAGCCATCTGGCGATGGGCTACAAACAGATCGCGGCGCGCATCGCACCGAAATTCACTAAAGACCGCGCCCGCCTGCTGACCACCGCACTGCAACGGGCCATACATGCCCTTAACGGCCCGCTGATGCGCGCCACGGAATTGTACAGTCCGGTGCCTGAAGGGTTATGGCTCGACTTGCACCAGCTGTACCAAATCGCCTGTCAACATCGGTTACAGCATCAGGGCGTCAGCGACGAGCTGGCCAGTCAGGTCCAGCAACTGAGCCCGGAACAGAGTTATGTTGTTGCCCTGCTATTGGGCGCAGCACGCAGCAATCAGCTACGCCAGGGCCAGATAGCCCGATTGGCCGAAGTGCTTGAAACCTGGAGCCAGTCGATCAAGCTGGACCCGGCCAACTCGGCCGCCAGCTTGTTTGCCGTCGCACCGGAACTCGATGTCGGGCCTCGCTACCGCTCCAAATTCAGGCCCGAGCAACAACCAAGCCTGCTGGGGTTCGATCCTCAACCGCTGGTACGCGCCATCGCCCTCCATCTGCAGCAACCTGCCGACCACACCTTGCCGGTACCTGGCGGAATGAGTGCAGATACCTTGCAGCACCTGCAAGCGGCTTGGGGCGAGGCCGTCGAGCGCAGCTTCCAGCGTACCGAGGGCAACGGCACGCTGACATTGTGCGTGGGCATGAGCGCGCTGCATTACTACCTCGGCGGCGAACGCTCTTTCAGCGAAATTCTAAAGACCCCCACCACACGCAAGGCCCGCTTCGAAGCGTCCACAAGCAAGACCAACGACACCTGGAAACAGGCCTTCGACGCCGCACCCGCCGGGGACAGCGACCTGTTGCCCTACGAAGAAATCGAGTATCCGGCCAACCCGTCCGACGAAGATGGCAGCGGCTCGGACCACCGGCACCATTTCCCAACCTACGAACTGCCGATCATCAACCATAGCCCCGGGGGTTACTGCCTCGGTTGGCCAAAAGAAGTACCGGAACAATTGCAAGCCGGGGAAATGGTCGGCATCCGGGACGCCAACGATCAGGCCTGGAGCATTGCCGTGGTGCGCTGGATCCGCCAGGTGCGCAACGGCGCCATGCAAATGGGCATCGAATTGGTCGCACCTTATGCCCAGCCTTGCGGCTTGCAGTTGGTTCGGGAACCGGATAAGCAAGGTCATTATCTGCGGGGCCTGCTGCTGCCGGAGATCAGCGCCATCGACCTGCCACCCACCATGATCGCCCCACGCCTGCCCTTCCAGGAAGGGCAAAAGGTGGTGATCAATACCAATGGCCAGGAACACCGGGCCGGACTGGACCGCCGGGTAACCAGCACCCATAGCTTCAACCAGTTCGCCTATCACCAGGAGGATTCGGAGCCCACCGGGAAGGGTGACTCCGAGGGGGATTTCGATTCGTTGTGGAAATCGCTTTAGGCTTGAACACATACCCCATGGCGAGGGAGTTTGTTACCTCGCCACGAGAATGCACAGGGCGGTTAGAGCTGCCCGTCGCGGTCCCTGAAGCCCAGCAGATACAACACCCCATCCAGCCCCAGTGTCGAGATCGCCTGCCGGGCCGACTGCTTGACCAGCGGCTTGGCGCGGAACGCCACACCCAGGCCCGCAATCGCCAGCATCGGCAAATCGTTGGCACCGTCGCCCACGGCGATGGTCTGCTCCAGGCGCAGACCTTCCTTCTCAGCCAGTTCGCGCAACAGGTCCGCCTTGCGCTGGGCGTCGACGATCGGCTCCACAGCCACGCCGGTCACCTTGCCGTCCACCACTTCAAGCTCGTTGGCGAACACGTAGTCGATGCCGAGTCTGGCCTGCAACTGCCTGGCGAAATAGGTGAAGCCACCGGAGAGGATCGCGGTCTTGTAGCCCAGACGCTTGAGTTCGGCGAACAGGGTCTCGGCGCCTTCGGTCAAGCGCAGCGAAGCACCAATGGAGTCCAGCACACTGACGTCCAGACCTTGCAGCAACGCCAGGCGCTCCTTGAAGCTGGCACGGAAATCCAGCTCACCGGCCATGGCCCGCTCGGTGATGGCCGAAACCTTGTCGCCCACGCCGGCCGCTTTTGCCAGCTCATCGATAACCTCGGCCTCGATCAAGGTCGAATCCATGTCGAACACTGCCAGGCGGCGATTGCGACGGAACAGCGAATCTTCCTGGAAGGCGATATCGACGTTCAGCTCCTGCGCAACGCTGAGGAACTCGGCACGCAGCGCCTGGGGATCGGCCGGCTCGCCGCGCACGGAAAACTCGATGCAGCCCTTACCCCTGTCGGCCGGGGTATCCAGCGGCATGCGCCCGGACAGTCGGTCAATGTGGTCGATGTTCAGGCCATATTTGGCGGTGATCGCGCTGACACGTTGCAGCTGCTCGGCGGTGACCTTGCGAGTCAGCAGGGTGACGATGTGACGCTGCTTGCCCTGGCCCGCGACCCAATGCTGGTAATCCTCCTCGGATACCGGTGTGAAACGCACCTGCTGGTCGAGTTTGTAAGCGGTGAACAGGATGTCCTTGAGCACCGACTTGCCCTGTTCGGCGTCCGGGATTTCAACCAGGATGCCAAAGGACAGCGTGTCGTGAATCACCGCCTGGCCGATGTCGAGAATGTTTACACCACCTTGGGCCAGGACGCCGGTAATGGCCGCAGTCAGACCCGGACGGTCGCTGCCAGTGATGTTGATCAGGACGATTTCGCGCAAGGCGCACCCCCGCAGGTGGAAAAAAACCGCATTCTACCCACTTTCGGTGACCATCGGGCACCGCCAGTGCTTTGCCGGTCATGGGCCTGTCGCTATACTGCGCGTCAATTTCACGGACAAAGAGCCGAGCTCAGTGAACCGGCCCACGCCAGTCAAGACCGACAATTTCTTCCTGCTGATCTTCCGTGCACTGCGCCACCGTCGCGTGCCGATTGCATTGCGCATCGCCAGCCATAACGTGATCCTGGTCGCCCTGGCCCTGGTCATCTATGCCTGTGTGATGGGCTTGCAGTTCAAGCAGGCGATGCACGAACAGGCCGACGCCCTGGGTGAGAGCCTGACCACCCAGACCGCCACGTCCGCTACCGAGCTGCTGGTGTCCAACGACATCCTCAGCCTCAACGTGCTGCTCAACAACCTGACCAAGAACAAATTGGTGGCCCACGCCGCCATCTACAGCGTGGACAACCGCATCCTCGCCGAAGCCGGCCAGCGTCCCAAGCCGGGCCTGCTGGGCGAGTCCGGAGGCATGTACCAGAGCAAGATCACCTTCCAGGACGTAACCGCCGGGCAACTGCGCATCAGCCTGGACATGGACCAGTTCCAGCAACCGATGACCATCAGCCTGCAAAGCATGGGCATTCTCAGCGCGATACTGTTGGCCCTCGCCTTGGCCTTGAGCCTACGCCTGGGACGGCACCTTTCCACACCGTTATTGCAATTGCGTCTCTGGCTGCGGGACATCGACGAACATACGCCGGCCACCCAGCGCCAGGACGAAATCGGCGACCTCGCCCGACAGCTGCACGCCAGTTTCGCACCGGAGCCCGAGCCCGTACCGGAGCCTGAAGAGATCGACATCGACGATGACGAGCCCGGTTTCGAAGTACGCAACCTGCGCGATCCCGGCTTCGACGAAAGCCCGCCAATGCCTGCGGCCAAGGCTGCCCCACGCCATGTGGTGCGCACGGTTGAGGACGACGAGGACGACGACGCCTTCGCCGATCTGCGGGACGAATCGATTGCCGGGGAACCGCGTCCGGCCGCCCGGGCCGTCGCCTCGAATCAGCCACAGCACAGCGCCGTACTGGCCGTACAGTTGGGCGCCCAGGACCAATTGCGCCGCCTGCCCCAGGCGCGCCTGAAAGAACTGCTCGAACGCTATCGCGATTGCCTCGATCAGGCCGCCTCGCTGTACCAGGGTGAGTTGCACACCCTGAACGATGGCAGCACCCTGATGCTGTTCCACACCGAAGACAGCGGCGACGACTATCTGACCAACGCCATCTGCTGCGGAGAACTGCTGCGGGCGCTGGGTCATCAGTTGCAGATTGAAGTGGCCGACAGTGGTATCACCCTGCAACTGCAATTGGGCCTGACCTTGGGCGAAGGACTGTTCGGCCTGAGCCAGATTGATCTGTTGCTGACCGAAACAGCCCAGGATGCCCTGGCCTTGTCACAGCACAGCCGCAACCTGCTGCTGGTGGAGCGCAAGATCAACGACGACGCCCTGATCCGCCAGCGCACCCGTATCCGCCCTATCGCCAGCCCGGAAGGGGCCTGCTGCGTGGAGCGCCTGATGGAGCCGTACCCGTCCATGCTGGAGCGGCAACTGGCGCGAATGCATGAGCGCCAGGCCTGAGCCTCGGTAATTGATATAACGAAAGCCCGCGGATGAGTGATTGCCTGCGGGCTTTTTTGTTGTCTACTGGCCTCTTCGCGAGCAAGCCCGCTCCCACATTTTGATCGGTGTCGGACACAAAATATGTGTCCGCCGGAGATCTCCTGTGGGAGCGGGCTTGCTCGCGAAGAGGCCTGCGCCGGCACCAGAAACCCAACAGCCAGATACAACAAAGCCCGCTTCAACGCGGGCTTTGTCATGTATCCAGTCCAATCCTCAGAACCTGAACACTTCCATATCCGTACGAATCGGCAACGCCATCGGGATCTTCGGGGATTTCTCCGGCTCGGCAGGCTTGGCCTGGGTCGGAGCCGACTTGCGCGTGGGCGCTTCGACGATCGGAGGCTGGTTGGCCAAAGGCTTGAGCGCCGTCGATAACTGCTCGGCCAGGCGTTGTACCAGAACGCCTTGAGCCTGGACCTGGGCAGCGGTCGTACCGGCATGCTGCTCCTGCAAATGAACGATACGGTTCTCGCGGACCTTGCCGCGACGGTCAATCAACCGCCACTGAGCGTCGAGCACCGCCGGTTGCGACTTGCCTGAGTCCAGGCGGGTAATGGACAACAGCACCTGGACATCCGGGGTAAAGCCCTGGTTAGCCGGCGCCAGAACGACGCGCTGGCTGTCCAGATGCCCGGCCACCTGACGCAGCAGCAACTGGTCGATGTCCGAGGAAAGGCTTCCGGCCCAACGGCCGTCGGTGGCGGCCTGCAAGCTGCCATCGGGTTGGCGTTGCAGCAAGGTTTCACGTTGCAGGTAATCAGCGATCAATACAGGGCCCAGCAACACAGCCATACCTGTGCTTTGCGCAGGCTGGGCGGGGTTGCCGCTGTCGAGTTGATACAGCGACACCGGCTGGTTGACGGCGCAACCCGCCAGGCCAAGCAGGCCGGCGAGCCACAAAATAGGAAGGCGCAGAGCAGTCATCATCCCGTCCAAGTGGCGGCCACAAGGCATACCACAGTGAAAAAGTACTTGGTCATAAAAAGAACGCTCGGCCACGCCGGCGCTTGAAAGGGCCTATCATCCGTGAATATGCGTCCCGACTCCAGCGCGAAAGCGTCGGTCTGCACCATTTAATCGCAGACCGAGCCCTCTAGGACGCTTAATTCAGGTTTTCGACGAGCAGCGCATCCACTCGTTGGAAACCCCTCGGAAGCTTGTTGCCCCGCCGACCACGTTCACCTTTGTAATGCTCAAGATCGTCCGCTTTCAACGAAAGCGTACGCTTTCCAGCCTGTAGCACAAGCGTGGCACCCTCCGGTAACACTGCAATATCCGTGACATATTCCTCACGGCTTGCCACCCGTTCGCCGGAAATCCCGATGATCTTATTACCTTTGCCTTTACCCAATTGTGGCAGGTCACTGATTTTGAAGACCAGCAGCCTGCCTTCGGTCGTCACCGAGGCCAACCAGTTGCTGTCCCGATCGGTGACCGGACGCGGTGCGATAACCTTGGCGTTGTTCGGCAGGCTCAGCAGCGCCTTGCCCGCCTTGTTCTTGGCCTGCAGATCCTCGCCCTTGACCACGAAGCCGTAGCCTGCGTCCGAGGCAATAACGTACAGCCCTTCATCATCAGGCATCAGCACGCATTCAAAAGTTGCACCCGGTGGCGGAGTTAGCCGACCGGTCAGCGGTTCGCCCTGGCCGCGAGCCGACGGCAGGGTGTGGGCGGCGACCGAATAGCTGCGCCCCGTCGAATCGATGAACACCGCAAACTGGTTGGAGCGTCCAGGCGCCAGGGCCTTGAAACCATCCCCGGCCTTGTAGGAAAGCCCGGCAGCGTCAATATCATGACCCTTGGCGGAGCGCACCCAGCCTTTTTCCGACAGTACGACAGTCACTTTCTCGTTCGGCAACAGGTCATGTTCGCTCAACGCCTTGGCTTCGGCGCGCTCGACGATAGGCGAGCGACGGTCGTCACCGTAGGTTTCGGCATCCTTGAGCAACTCGCTGCGCACCAGTTTCTTGAGCTTGGCTTCGCTGCCCAGCAAGGCGAGCAGCTTGGCCTGCTCCTTGAGCAACTCATCCTGCTCGGCGCGCAACTTCATCTCTTCCAGCCGCGCCAATTGCCGCAAGCGGGTGTCGAGGATGTAGTCGGCCTGGACTTCGCTCAGGGCAAAACGCTCGATGAGCCTGGCCTTGGGCTGATCCTCGGTACGAATGATGTGGATCACTTCGTCCAGATTGAGGTAGGCGATCAGCAAGCCGTCCAACAGATGCAGGCGGCGCTCGACCTTGTCCAGGCGGAATTGCAGGCGGCGGCGCACCGTTTTAACGCGAAACTCCAGCCACTCCACCAGCAGTGCCCGCAGGTTCTTCAGTTGCGGCTTGCCGTCCAGCCCAATGATATTGATGTTGACCCGGTAGCTGGACTCCAGATCGGTACTGGCGAACAGGTGTTGCATCAACGCCTCATGGTCGACCCGGCTGTTGACCGGAATGATCACGATGCGGCACGGGTTTTCATGGTCGGACTCATCGCGCAAGTCGGCCACTTGCGGCGCTTTGGACGGTTTTGCCTGCATCATCGCGGCAATTTGTTCCAACACCTTGGCCCCGGACACCTGATGCGGCAGCGCGGTGACGATGATGTCACCGTCCTCGACGTGGTACACGGCGCGCATACGCACCGAACCACGACCGGTCTCGTAAATTTTCAACAGATCGGCCCGAGGCGTGATGATTTCCGCCTCGGTCGGGTAATCCGGCCCCTGGATGTGCTCGCACAGTTGCTCCACCGTGGCTTTCGGCTCGTCCAGCAGGCGCACGCAGGCGGTGGCGACTTCCCGCAGGTTGTGGGGCGGCACGTCAGTGGCCATGCCCACGGCAATGCCCGTGGTGCCATTGAGCAGAATATTCGGCAAACGCGCCGGCAACACCAGGGGTTCATCGAGGGTACCGTCGAAGTTCGGCCCCCAGTCCGCCGTGCCCTGCCCCAATTCGCTGAGCAGCACTTCGGAATAACGCGACAACCGCGCCTCGGTGTAACGCATGGCGGCGAAGGACTTCGGATCGTCCGGCGCACCCCAGTTACCCTGGCCGTCCACCAGTGTGTAGCGGTAGCTGAACGGCTGGGCCATCAGCACCATGGCCTCGTAGCACGCCGAGTCGCCGTGGGGGTGGAACTTGCCGAGCACGTCACCGACGGTCCGCGCCGACTTCTTGTGCTTGGCATCGGCGTCCAGCCCCAACTCGCTCATGGCATAGACGATCCGCCGCTGAACCGGCTTCAAGCCGTCGCCGATGTGTGGCAGCGCGCGGTCCATGATCACGTACATGGAGTAATTGAGGTAGGCATTTTCGGTGAAGTCAGCCAGCGATCGGCGCTCTACGCCGTCCAAGCTGTCTGCAAGAATGTCGCTCATGCGGGCCTCATCAGTTCATTGTCTGGCGCGGCGGGAATGCCGCCGCGCTGGGTAAGTTCGAATGTATACGGGGTGTGCCGGTTCATGGCGAGGCATTCCAGCCGCCCTCGGGCGCGGCAAAACGCCAGATGATCGGCCGTTCTTCGCCGTCGGCCCGCGCTCCGTCGTTATTGTCCAGGCCGATCCAGGCGCCTTCGGCGTCGACCACCAGCGCTTCGGCCAGGCCGTAGGCCTGAGCGTAACGACGGTGGTCCTGTAGCGCCTCGGCGGCGAACGACCAGCAGCGCTCCACGTCGGTGGTCTGCGGATCACGCCGGCAGATCTGGTAGGCGTTGCGTTCCAGGGTAAAGAGTTTGCCGTCAAACAGTGACAGATCGGCAAAATCCCGCGAGACCGGTTTGGCATCAGGGAATTGTGGCGGCTGCATGTCCTGTCCCGCCTCGCTCAGCAACACGCAATGGTCGTCGCAGTCCCACACCGTTTGCAGGCGCTTGATCTGCAAAAGGCCGCGACGCTCGCGCTCTGCGGCCAGCCATAGCCGGTCGCCGGCGGGATTGATCGCCAGGCCTTCGAACAGCGCATTGAAATGCAACAGCATGCCACTGGCCCGAGCCTCGCGGATCATGGCCGGTGCGATCTTCAACCAGGAGACGTCGCCCAACGGCGGCACTTGCAGCACGGCGGCATGAGACTCGCTGACCACATAGCGATTGCCGGCGCTGTCACAACTGATGCCCTCGAAGTCCAGCTCGCCACCGCGCAGGAACGACGCCGCCCAGGTCCGCGAACGCAATCCCCAGGGCAAGCCGCTGTCCGGCACCGGCGGCACGTCAAGGATCCACGACTGGGCAAGCCAGACCTCGTCATCGGAAACATTCAGGCGATAAATGCGGTCATCGTCGCGATCCGACACTGCCCACATCTCGTCGCCACACAAGGCCAATCCAGACAAATTGCCGCCGCGCATGCCTTCGACGGCATGCTCGGACAGCAACTTCAGCTCAGGCGCTGGCGCGGCGACAACCCACCCCGCCCACAGCCACAACGCCAGGGCGAACCCCTTGCGCATCAGGCCAGCACCTCGGCCAGATCACCCTTGGACTCCAGCCAGGACTTGCGGTCACCGGCGCGTTTTTTCGCCAGCAGCATGTCCATGATTTCCGTGGTGGCTGCGAAATCATCCAGGGTCAGTTGCACCAGTCGGCGGGTGTTCGGGTCCATGGTGGTTTCGCGCAACTGCGGCGGGTTCATCTCGCCCAGGCCTTTGAATCGGGTGACCTGCGGCTTGCCACGTTTCTTCTCGGCCACCAGGCGGTCGAGGATCCCGTCACGCTCGGCTTCGTCCAGGGCGTAGTAGATATCCTTGCCCAAGTCGATACGGTACAACGGTGGCATCGCGACGTAGACATGACCGGCATCCACCAATGGGCGGAAATGCTGGACGAACAAGGCGCACAGCAAGGTCGCGATGTGCAGGCCGTCGGAGTCGGCGTCGGCGAGGATGCAGATCTTGCCGTAACGCAGCTGGCTCATGTCCTCCGCGCCGGGGTCGACACCGATGGCGACGGCAATGTTGTGCACTTCCTGGCTCGCCAGCACTTCGCTGCCGTCCACTTCCCAAGTATTGAGGATCTTGCCCCGCAGCGGCAGGATTGCCTGGAACTCCTTGTCCCGTGCCTGCTTGGCCGAGCCACCGGCGGAATCACCTTCCACCAGGAACAGCTCGGAACGCATCGGGTCCTGCCCGGCGCAATCGGCGAGCTTGCCCGGCAACGCCGGCCCCTGGGTGATGCGTTTGCGCTCGACCTTCTTGCTGGCCTTGAGCCGACGACCGGCGTTGCTGATCGCCAGCTCCGCCAGGGCCAAGCCGGTTTCCGGGTTGGCATTGAGCCACAGGCTGAAGGCGTCCTTGACCACGCCGGACACGAACGCCGCCGCCTCACGGGACGACAGACGCTCCTTGGTCTGGCCGGAGAACTGCGGCTCCTGCATCTTCATCGACAGTACGAAGGCGATGCGCTCCCAGACGTCTTCCGGCGCCAGCTTCACGCCACGGGGCAGCAAGTTGCGGAACTCGCAGAACTCGCGCATCGCATCCAACAGCCCTTGGCGCAAGCCGTTGACGTGGGTGCCGCCCTGGGCCGTCGGGATCAGGTTGACGTAGCTTTCCTGAACGCTTTCGCCGCCTTCGGGCAACCACAGCAGCGCCCAATCGACCGCTTCCTTATTGCCGGCCAGACTACCGCAGAACGGCTCGTTGGGCAGGCGCTCGAAGCCACTGACCGCGTCCACCAGATAGGAGCGCAAGCCGTCTTCGTAATGCCACTCGACTTTCTCGCCGGTGGCCTTGTCCTCGAAACTGACCAGCAATCCCGGACACAACACCGCCTTGGCCTTGAGGACGTGCTTGAGTCGAGTGACGGAGAATTTAGGCGAATCGAAATACTTCGGGTCCGGCGCGAAGTACACACTGGTCCCGGTGTTGCGCTTGCCCACGGTGCCGACCACTTCCAGCTCGGTGGCCTTGTAGCCATCGGCAAACGTCATCTGGTACTCGTTGCCATCGCGCTTGACCCGCACCCGGACCTGGGTCGAGAGGGCGTTGACCACGGAAATACCCACCCCGTGCAGACCGCCGGAGAACTGGTAATTCTTGTTGGAAAACTTGCCGCCGGCGTGGAGCTTGGTGAGGATCAGCTCGACGCCCGACACGCCCTCTTCGGGGTGGATGTCCACCGGCATGCCGCGCCCGTCATCGCTGACTTCCAGCGAATGATCGGCGTGCAGGATGACCTGCACCGATTTGGCGTGCCCGGCCAAGGCTTCGTCGACGCTGTTGTCGATGACTTCCTGGGCGAGGTGGTTTGGCCGACTGGTGTCGGTGTACATGCCGGGGCGCTTGCGCACCGGGTCGAGGCCCGAGAGGACTTCGATGGCGTCTGCGTTATAAGAGCTAGCGCTGGGAGTGGCCATGGGGTCTCGTCGTCAGTGTTCAAATGAAAAAAGGGCGATGGCTCACAGCGAGGTGAAATCGATCGCCTGATACAAATCGGCGCCTATGCCGGCAAAACTCAACAGTGCTGGCAGTTGCTGGGCAAACCCCTGGAAGCTGTGGTCGCCGCCAGCCTGGATGCGCAAGGCACAGGCGCGGTAATACTGCTGGGCGTGGCGATAATCCAGCGTTTCGTCACCGGTTTGCAACCATACCTGAAACCGCTGCGGATCCTGGGGCGCCGGTACTTCCAATTCGGCCAGGGTTGTGACGTGGTCGAGGGTCAAGTCCCAGGTTTCGTCGGTGTACAGATTCTTCTGCGGGCCCAGGTAACCGTCGAACATCCGATGGGGGCTGACGGC
Organism: Pseudomonas sp. AF32; assembly: GCF_022342325.2. Lineage (NCBI taxonomy): Bacteria > Pseudomonadati > Pseudomonadota > Gammaproteobacteria > Pseudomonadales > Pseudomonadaceae > Pseudomonas > Pseudomonas sp. AF32. The sequence goes on from NZ_RQJK02000013.1 coordinate 181,474, forward strand.
CGGGTTGATCAACAGGGCTTTGAGGCCGTGGCGCTCGGCCAAGTGAGTCGCATAGTAGCCGCCGAGCGAGCTGCCGACCAGCAGTGGGCGGTCCAGTTGTGCAATCGCCTGTTCCAGTTGGGTCATGGCTTCGCGGGGGTGGTGGTGCAGTGCCGGCACTTGCAGTCGGTCGGCCAGGCCCAGGCGGGTCATCACGTCGATGAGCTGGCGGGCCTTGGTCGAGGCGGGGGCGCTGTTGAAGCCGTGGATGTAGAGGATCGAGGCTGACATGCCAACTCCCTGGGTTTGGGGGCAAAGGCCGGAGTTTACAGGGAGATTGGGGGTGTTTGGGGGGCATGCTTTCCGTTACCAGGGATTTATCCCGGCTTTTTTGTGGGAGCGAGCCTGCTCGCGATGGCGGCCTTGCGGTTGGTGAGGTTTTTTGGTCGAGTACATATCCGTTGCTGCGGTAAAGGCGGCTTAAGGTTCCGCCCTTACGGCGGGTTACTTTTGGCAAACGCCCCAAAAGTAACCAAAAGGTCTGTGCCCCACCACTCGGCACCTCGCCAAGGCGAGGTATTCCCTCACTCCGGCATTGCTCCGTAGGCCCGCCGCGAAGGGCCATCCATGGCCCAGCGCGGCTAACCCGGCATCCATGCCGGGTTAGCCACTACGCAATGCCTGCGTTCGGCCAGCGTGGTTAATGGGGCGTTCAAGATCAAAAGCAAAAGCAAAAGCAAAAGCAAAAGCAAAGGTTGTCTGGCTTATCGGGGGTCGACGACGTCAAGTGCTCGGTTTGCCAGCAGCTCACTGAGTTCGACCATCTGTTGGACGCCGAAGGCTATATGCCGGTTGGAGCCTTCGAGGTTGAAGGCCAGGTCGCTGAGCATCGCATTGGCCGAGGCCAGGGTTTCGCTGAGGTTGGCCAGGAGGGTTTCGCTATCGAGGTCTTCGACGACGGTGAATAGCTGACCGGGGGATGGTTTCTTTTTGGTCTGGGGTTCTGGGGCGAGGTAGAAGTTGAGGGCGCGTTCGGCGGCTTCGTCGAGTTTTTTGGCGTCGAGGCCGGTGTGGGGTGAAGAGGGATCGGTTTTTGGGGGATTGGGTGTAACTTTGAACATGGTGAGGTTCCTTTTACCAAGTGGAACCGCCACGTCTCGTTTTCCAGTCGAGAGGTGGCAGCTATGCGAGGGCTGGAAAAACCGAGGTAAAAGGAAAACCCGGCAGACTCGAAAGTCTCCCACGCACAGCCGCCATAACGCAGAACTGCACAAATAAAGCGCGGCAGTATCTCACGTGGTGCGCTGTTACGCCTTTTACTCTTCGGGTTTTCCAGGCCCGGCCGCTGATTGCAGCGACCGAAAAAGGTTAGCGAGAACTCTTCCCACCCGGCAACCGCTAGGACTCGTCGGAAAATTCGGCAGGGCTGTCCGACCATTCCCACAGATGTAGGTCGGCAGTAAAGCCGCCATCGCGAGCAGGCTCGCTCCCACAGGGGGACGAGGTATGGTCCAAGAGACAGGTCGGTCTTCAGGACGCCTTCGCGGGCAAGCCCGCTCCCACAGGGGACCAAGGTCAGCCGCAAGAACAGGCCGGCCACAAGGCCGCCTCGCCGTTGCTTTGCTTTGCTTTGCTTTGCTTTGCTTTGCTTTGCTTTTGATCTTTGGGCCCCGTTAACCACAACGGCCGAACGCAGGTATTGCGTAGTGGGCAACCCGGCATGGATGCCGGGTTAGCCGCGCTGGGCCATGGATGGCCCTTCGCGGCGGGCCCACGGAGCAATGCCGGAGTGAGGGAACACCTCGCCTTGGCGAGGTGCCGAGTGGTGGGGCCAAGCCTTTTTGGTTACTTTTGGGGCGTTTGCCAAAAGTAACCCGCCGTAAGGGCGGAACCGTAAGCCGCCATTACCGCAGCAACGGATATGTACTCAGTAAGGCCGCCATCGCGAGTAAGCTCGCTTGTATGGTAGGACTTGAAGGGAGGAGGAGGGACAAGGCTCGATTCTGACTGTTAGCCGCAGTACAGACTGTGGGAGATTTCGCCCCTCCTCCTTTCACCCAAGC